>JBBRDO010000016.1:0-62257 GCA_038203825.1 Chloroflexia bacterium
TCGCGCACCTCACCCACTGTCTCGTTCATAGCATCCTTCATAGATGTCTCCTCTACTTATGTACCACGCGATAACATACTGCTCCAGGTAAGGAGAGCGATGCTATCGAGCTTCTGCCAGGGTTGCTTCGTTCAAACGGCGTATCAACATGAACAGAGCGTAGAAAGTACCGCCTGCTATTATTACTGCCACAACGAGACCGTACCAGGGGTTGAAGGAGAACCCGCCGAGACGAGTTACCTGGCCCAGCACGTAGCTGACAACGCCGTTGAGCACGGCAGCCAGAGTCAGGCCGAGAGGCAGCCACAACGGGCCCTTGCGCTCGAACTTTGCGATGCCGAGGAAGTAGCCAACCACGCCCGCGAAACTGGCCTGGGCGAGGGCGGTGGTAGCGACGCGCATGACCCCAATGCCGAGGTCAACGCCGCCGTTGGATATGATGTATTGCATGTTGAGCATGGTAGCATAGCCAAGACCGGCGGCTGCACCGTAGATTATGCCGTCAACACGCTCGTCGAACTCGCCGGAGTAGAAGACCGTATAACGTACGGCGGCATACTTGAGGAATTCCTGAATGAAGCCAGCTATAAGTATAGAAGCGAGGATGTTGACCAGGGCGTTGCCGGAGGCCCAGTTCTGGATGCCGAAGAAGTCACGGATCAAGGGCTGGCCAACGGCCTGTGCGAGCAGAGCGCCCAGGATAAAGACACCGAATACATAGCGCTTGGGCTCGGGTTCGAGCCTGTCTTGCTGCAAGAATGCAAAGAGCCAGATAAGTGCAGGCACAATGGCCATGACCAGTCCTGCTACGACCAGCCAGCCGCCTTCTAGCTTCCAGTCGAATAGACCGAACAAGACGGCCATAATCGCGGCGAATATCACAACGGCGCCGACCGTAACAAGCAAAGGCCCTGCTGCGGCTTTGTTCTCCCTCGCAAGGCGCGTGTACTCGTCACGGGTATAAACGCGACCGCCTATCGTGTAAGTCTTTTTGGCGCGGCCACCCACAGGCGGAGTGGGAGCGGGAGCGGGCGGGGTTGGGGTTTGATTGATGTCCATATATCGGCAAGCTCCTCCTAGAGATTGTGTCCACACGTCACCACGCGTATCTATCCAGACTTGGACGAGGAAACGATACGCAAACCGGAGATACGCAATATTGCGTATTCAGATCAGATTATAGGAGCGGGTGCCTTGGTTGTCAATAGGACAGCAGAAACAAGTCGTAGATCGTAAGTCGCAGATCGTAAGTCGCAGATCGTAAGTCGCTGACCGTGGATGGCCTGACCTATGATCTGCGACTCGCTATGACTCGCCTAGGGCGTTACCCAGCCGTCGATGCGGGCTGTCTCTATACCGAGCAAGCCAAGCAGCACCTCGTTGGGCGTGCCCTGGAACTCCAGATGTTCCTCGAAGCGGTTGCGCTCGAAGTACTGCACCAGGTACCCGTTCTCCAGCAATTCGGGCGAGATGGGGTAGCCGAAGATCGCCAGGCCACCGTGCTCTTGCCAGTACTTGAGGAAGGAACCTTTCAGAGTGTGATGGGTTTCCGGGAAGTAGGTCTGGTTCGGCGTGATAGCGACGGGGACCTCAGGCGCAAACGTCCTGCCCTTCGTCATCTCGACGCCAAGCAGGCCCATCAGTACCTCATTGGGTGTACCGGCAAACTCAGGATGCTCTTCGAAGCGGTTGCGCTCGAAATACTGGACTGTGTAGGTCTTGCCGTCAGTCGCGCTGATGTCCTGGAACTCTTCTGAGATCGGATAGCCGAAGATCGCCAGGCCACCGTTGGACTGCCAGAAACGAAGGAAGGGTCCTTTGAGAGTGTGTCCAACCTCAGGGAAGTAAACTACCTGATCGGTATTGACAAGCGAAGGAACCCGATCGAAGGCTAGAGGCCGCTTCTGAGGGATGACCAGGTCGATCTTCTTGACATCGTTGGCGGTGCCGTCCAACTGGACATTGTAGGGCCCGACGGATTGGCCGCTGCTCGAAGAAGCACTAAGGGTATAGAAGCCGGAGGCGAGATTGACGAAACTGTATTGACCGTTGGCATCGGGCTGCGTTGTAGCGTCGGGAGAATTAACGCCGAGGGAAGGCTGCAGATGCACGACTGTGCCCTCAGCCGCACCACGCACAACGCCTGTGATAGCAGACTGTCCGAGTGAGGAGCCGAGCACAACGGTAATGTCCACGGATGCATTCTTCTGGCTGGACGTACCGGTGACAACCAGCAGGGCAGCGCCTAAAGGCATATCTTTCGGCACGGCGACCTCGGCGTTGAAACCACCCTGGCCGTCTGTCTGCGCGGTACCTATGCTGCGGCCGTCGCCGTTGGGGGATGTGATTACCAGAGAAACAGTCTCGCCCGAGCCAAACCCGGTGCCGATGATCGCCATGAGGCCACCGGGCGACACTGTCGTACTGTCAAGCTGGATGGCCGCAGGCTGAGACGGCACCGGCGTTGCGGTGGGTCCGCCCTCCTGCGCAGTAGGAGAGGGGATGGGAGAAGGAGTGCGCGTGGGCAGCGTGCCGCCGGAGCTGGTCAACTGCTGGGCAAGCTGAAGAGCAGCGGTCAGATTGAGCCTACCCCTGCCGGTAAATTCGTCCCAACCGGGAGGGCCGATGTCGTCAGAGGAGTCTTCCAGGATGAAGCGCACGTCGTCTGCCGTGAAGTTGGAGTTGATAGACCACACAAGAGCGGCCGCGCCTGACACGAGCGGGGCAGAGAAAGAGGTGCCGTTGCCGTATTCGTAGCCGAGCGTACCGCCGTTCCAAGCTGTGCTTAGCATACCCACGCCAGGAGCGGATATGTCGACGTAAGAGCCGTAGGAGGAGAAGCCGGTCGGGCTATCGTTGCGGATTGTGGCACCTACTGCCATAGCGGTATCGTCTGCCGCGGGATAGTGAGGTTTGCCGTCGGGGCTGTTGCCCGCCGCCGCCACGAACAACACGTTATGGTCGTGGGCGTACTTGACCGCGTCCTCTTCAATTGGGCTGGTTTCATCGCTGCCCAGGCTCGCGTTGATGATGTTCGCGCCGTGATCCACGGCGTAGCGGAAGCCAGCGGCCACCATTTCGTCGGTGCCCTGGCCTTGCGGTCCGCCCAGCACTTTGACCGGCATGATGTGCGCTCCCCACGACACGCCTGCGATGCCGACGCCGTTGTTGCCTATGGCAGCCGCGAGGCCGGCAGTCATCGTGCCGTGCCCGTTGTCGTCGTAGGGGTCGTCATCGTTGTTGTAGAAGTCGTGGCCGCCCACACGTTTGCCGTTGAGGTCGGGATGGTCGTAGGCCGTCCCGGTGTCGACAATGGCGATCAGGATATTGGGCGAGCCTGTAGTAATGTCCCAGGCCGTCTCTGCCTTGATCTGCGTGATGTACCATTGCTGTTGAGCGGCATATTCCTCGTCGTTCGGGACAAGGTCCATCGTGTAGATGTTGTTGGGTTGAGCGTATTGGACAAGGCCTGTAGATTTGAGGGCAGACGCGGCGTTGGCGACATCGAAGCGAGCGCCGTTACTGCTGGTCATTTTGTAGACGCCCGGGAGCACTTCGTTGCCTGCGCTAAGCCCATAGCAGTCCATCATCTGCCCCAGCACGAGCGAGTTAAGGGCATCTTTGGAGTTGACCTTTACCAACAGTTGTCCGGGCACATAGTCGAGGCCCATGCTATTGGCGAGCGTTATCTCGTGCGCGCCCTGGGACTGGACGGGAGCCTCAATGTGCCGCGAGGGTATTGAGATGGATAGTGGCGAGGCAGAAGAGTCTCGCGCCGAAGCCCAGACACCCATAAATACAATGAACGCAGGGAGGATAAGAACCAAAGCCAATCTTCCTGCTCGTCGCGCATCGACGCCGCGAAAATAGTGCATTTGCGTACCTTTCATAGTAGAGAGTTTGAGAGGAATAAGATTATGTGCCGGAAGGGCCTGTAGCTAACCGAAGGTATAACGCACAAGGCTCTCGCAGGGTTCAGCTAAAGTAGGTATAAACATCCGGCACGCGCTGAAACGACCGATTGCTACGGCAAGTATATCAAATCTGAGCACTATTGCGCGACATTATGACCGTGACTTTCCAGACTCTTTCAGACAGCCCACTTGTGTTGAACAAATGTGCTATAATCGTCCGGGCAATGGCAACACGAAGCAGCCGAGCGCAACGCATTGACGGCGGTATACCCAGCCCACTGAAGCCAAAGGTGCCAGCCGTCGAGTACCCCGCCAATCAAACAAGGAGGTTCAGCAACATGGGTAGGTTTATACAGGTCGATTCACAAGGGAGCAATCTTCGCGCATATTTCGCCGAGGCTAAAGGCGGCAAGGGGCCGGGCGTGCTGGTCTGCCATGCCTGGTGGGGCCTAAACGAATTCTTCACGGGGCTAGCCGACCGTCTAGCCGAAGAAGGGTTCACCGTCCTCGCTCCCGATCTCTACGACGGGCGCATCGCCACCACGATCCCAGAAGCCGAAGCGCTCGTGACGGCATTTGAAGAAGATGGCGGGGAAAAAGGCATTGCCAAAGAGGAGGTTGCCCTTGACTATCTACTTAGCAGTCCCAATGTGCAAGGGGCACGCATAGGCGCTATTGGCTGCTCGATGGGCGCAAACTACGTTACCTGGCTTGCCACGCTGCGAGCGGAGATAGCTGCCGTCATCATATTCTACGGGGCAAGCGACTGGAATGCAGACTATCACGAGAATGCAAGCGCACCTTTGCAGGGTCACTGGGCATCCAACGATCAGTTCGAGGCGAGCGAAGACGCGGTGCAAGTTTTCGAAGCTAAGATGAAAGCCGCAGGGCATACGCCAGACTTTTACACCTATCCCAATACCGAGCACTGGTTCTTTGAGAGCGACCGTCCGGAGTATAACCCCGAAGCCTCTCAGATGGCATGGGAGCGCACACTAGCCTTCCTGCGCGAGCATTGTGGATAAGTTCTGGAAGAATGACTGGAACTTGTCTCAAAAATGGTACACTGCACGGAAGCCCTGAGTCGCGCAGTGTAGTGCGTCGGGGAAGAGTTGACATCGAAGGGGACTCGAGATGCTCGGAGCAACAGAGATAGACGTGCAGACCATCGCCGATTGGCATGAGTTTTTCGGTATGGCGGCGGGGACCGCTGCCGGGCTGGCGGGGCTTGTGTTCGTAGCGCTGTCGATGCATCAGAAGGGGATTCGCACCTATCCGCCTTACCGGTACCGCGCCCGAAGCAGTCTGGCATCATTGATGATGATTTTCGTTTTGTCGAGTCTCGTACTGTTCCCGGGGCAAGCCAGTAAGTGGTTAGGACTGCAAGAGATGGTGGTGCTCGGCGCGGAAGGCGCATTCCTGATCTGGAGTTTCCTGCGGGCGCGCTCGGCAGTGTCTAATCTGCCCCTGGGGCTGACGCTCTTGCGGCCTTACCTGATAAGAACCATACTGGCTGTGGGGCTGTGTCTGTTCGGGATGGTAGGGGGCGCTTTGATGTGGGCGGGGCTGGAGGCAGGGTTCTACGTCCTGGCTGCGTGCAGCATCGCTACGATAGTGTGGGTGGTGATCAACACCTGGGCGTTGGTGCTAGGGATCACCGAAGAAGATGCAAGCAGCGGAAGCTCCGGGGCGAAGTAAAGGCAAGGTCAGTGGCTTGCGCTAAGTGACGACGCGGACGGGCACATGCGGGACCGATCATAGGGAGGATAAGCCTGCTCAACGTGCAGATGGCATGGGAGACGGTCAGTAACAGCATCTAGCCGAGCGAGTAGGCTGGGCCGTGCCCCGGATACACGATGGTGGCACCCGTAGCGCGGATCCTCTCCCAGCTTTGAAAGGCGAGATCGGACGGGTCCTGTGGCACCATTTTCGGAGGGGTCAGGTCGCCCGTGAAGGCTATTCCTTCGTCAAGAACGAGTGTCACGCAGTCGTCTGAGTGACCGGGTGTGCTGAGGATCTGGCCCTTGATACCAATTCCCGCAAGGAAGTCCCTGCTGCCGTCCACGCTGATGACTGTGTTGTCTTCGAGCACAAGATCGACATAGTTGTCGCGCGGCTTGACGTAGGTACGCAGCAGCGGGATGCCTGCAAGCTGCGTATCGACAACGACCAGCCGAATGCCGAGGCGCTTCAACTCCTGACATAGACCCGCGTGGTCGGGGTGGAAGTGGGTGACTAACTGGTACGGGATGTCAGCGAGGCGCAACCCCATCCGTGTGCAGGTATGCTGCATGGCGCCGAGCGTGCCGGGCCACCCGGCGTCTACCAGTAGTCTGGGGGCGCTGTCAACCAGCACGTAGTAGTTAGTCGAACGATATCCGACATTCACGATGTTCATGCGGGTCAGCTTCTCCTTTACTTCAGTCGGAATAGATAGGCCCCATCGCGCTGGAACAGCAGGCTTACATGGTCGCTGGCGAGCAAGGTCGGAATGTCGAGTCCACCATTGCCACTGCGCGTGCCAATGAAGATATGTGTGGCGCCCCGGTCTTTGAGAGCCTGCCAATCTTCAGGCTGCATTGGTTTGTTTGCGAGGGGCTCATGCCGTATTATGTCAAGTACGTTTCCCAGGTAGTTGGGGTCGGCGAGGCTCTCGTTATAGGCGGGCAAAGGAGGCACGGAGGCAGGAACACCGGCCACGAACGGCACCCACATACCGGAATCGGAGCCGTAAATCGCGTCGGACCAGCCAAAGCGGAACGGGTTCGCCACCACGAAAGAGGAATGCGGGAGGTTGTCACGCATCCAGAGTAAGGCGTCCTTGTCGGCCTGCGCGATGTAGGGCTTGCTATCCAGATCGAACGCAATTGGCAATGCCACTACCACACCCGCAACGACGAGCGCCACCGCAGCTAATCCACGCGCGCCGGTGCCCCATAGTCGACGCAATGCGCCGGAAAGCTCGGTTTCCATGTTGAGGGCGGACCTGGCCACCTCTGCCAGCAAGTATCCCGAGAGTAGGCCCAGGGGAAGCCATATGCTTTGCGCCCAGGTGGTGACGTCGAGGTAGCCGGAATATGGGAGGCGAAAGCCGGGGACAAGCCAGCCGAACAGATAGGGGTTGGACCAAAGGCCTACGATCGCCCAGGTGGCCGCGACCAGCGCGAGAGGCCACATGCGCCGCCTGATGGCGAGCAACAGCCCAAGCGCGCCCAGAATATAGAGCGCCCACATGGTAGGGTGCAGCAGGAGGCCTTTCAGCGGTACAAGGTCGTAGTAGTCGGCTGGGGCAGGTCCCCCGCGACCTGAGAGGTGGCTTCGGAAGTTTTGAAGTAGATTCACAAGCCAGGGACTGAGGGCAGCAAGGCACAACACAGCCGTGAGGGCAACGCGGCGCAGAAGCAATGGTATGTTCAACGTCGCGGCTCTGCCGGGGCGGACCGTAGCCAAAAGACGACCACCCAGGTACAGGGCCGCCATGACTACAAACAGCATGGCGATCCGGTAATGCGTCAGAAAGAGCCCCGCCACCGCAATTACTGCCAGCATATAGGGGCCGGATAGCTGCAGATTGCGTAGAGCGGAGTGGGAGCCGGGGTCTGCGCCGCCCAGAGGGAACTCGGCTGTCTGAGAACGGATGGCTGACCGGGGACGCTCTATGACGTTCAGGAATAGCACCCAGGCGACGGGCAAGAGCGCGAGGCCAAGGCCCTGGGTGTAGCGGCTCCAATTGACGTAGTAGGCGGGGAAGATGGAGAAGAGGCCCACGAGGGTGCCCGCGAGGAGGCCCGCCCACCTGTTGTTGAGTACCCGCCAGCTGAAGAGCGTCAGGGTGAGCACGGGTAGAGCAGTGGCGAACTGCCCCACCTGCGGCATAAGGAGCAGCAGGTCTTCGGGGCGCGTGAGTCCTGTCAGCCAGGAGACGGCCGCGATCAGGGTGTGAAAGCCGAAGTGGTACGTAAAGGAGGAAAGTGGCGCGAACGGCTCATAGTTTGAGGGCACACCGCCATGGTCCACTATCATGCCTGCTATGAGCGTGTGGTGATAGGCATCGAGCCCCATACCCGCAACAGATTCGCGCAGAGAAAGCATACGCACAACGACAGTGGCCAGAAAAACGGCAGCCAGCAAGCCCCAGAATAGGATGGACGATGGAGAAGCGACCGGCCTGGTCGTCTGTCGTCCGTCGTCCATCGTCCCAGGGATCAGCCTGGCACCCTGACCGGCGCGCCTGACCCTGTAGAAGCGGACGCCGATGGCAAGCGCCGAGAGAAGAAGCACCAGCCACATGCCAGGGCCGCCCAGCGGCAAACCTACGACACGCAAGACGAGCAGCAGGACAGGAAGGATCAACGCAGTGAGTCCGGGCGCGGCAAGCAGTGCCTGCCCGCCATTCAGACCACCGGGAAGCCAGAGGAGCAACGCGAGACCCGGCAGAAGGAGCAAGAGCAGCCAGACGAATAGCTCCAGCGCGTGCCCCGACACGGACGAGGCGATGTCGCCAAGGAAATCGACGGCGCCATAGCGGTAATAAGCCTGCAGCACCATGTCGCCCTGTGAGGGCCCGTCGTCGGTGTACATGCGGCCTGACGATAACACGTCGAACGAGTTATAGCGGACAGTTAGAGCGGATTTCAGAGGGCTGTCGGGTGTCTGCAGGACAAGAGTGTATGTGACGCCCGCCGAGGAGGCGATGGGCGAGAACTCGATAGAAAGGAAAGGATCGTGCGCGAAACTTGCGGCGCTGAGGGGGGCGGTATAGATTACAGGCCCGGTGGTGCCGTCGCCCTGGAGGAGGCGTATTTCACCATCCCCGGAAAGGTTGGGGAACGCGGACAACTGCACGTCGATGCGGCTGAGGTTGGCCCGGGTGCTGAGGAAGCTCTGCCCGAGCATTGTGGACGTGGAGGAACCTGTGTCGCTGTCGTAGAGACTTTGCTCGAGAGAGCGCACCTGTGTGCCACCCCAGAAAGCAAAGAGGGCCAGTGCAAGCACTAACAGCAGGAAGACGGGCAAGCCCGCGAGGAGGAGGGGGCGGGCCCACAGAGGTAAAGGCGACAGGCGCCGGACTACGGACGACAGGCGGCTGGCAATGGGCCGCACAAGGGGTGAGCGGCCGGCGCCTGCACGACGGGTGGGTAGCTGCATTTGCTCAGGCTTCGATGATCTCTCTGATAGAGAAGGTCAAGGCTTGCAAGCCGTCTTCGGCGAGTAGATAAGTGTCTTCAACCCCTATCGCGCCTTTGCCGGGGAAGATCATCTTCGGCTCGATAGCCAGGATCATGCCCACTTCCAGAGTGGCGTCGGTGCCGCGCTGGAGCGGTGGCCACTCGTCCAGTTCAAGGCCGACAGCATGGCCAACGAAAGGGACTCGGTGGCCTGGGGAGGCGGCTTCTGTGGGGCCCATGAAGTTGTCGGCGTAGCCCAGGCCGGCTGCATGCTCAACGGCCATGTCATAAAGTTGGCCGCTGGTGATACCGGGGCGCACGTTGCGCTCAAGGTGCATCTGAACTTCGCGGGTGGCCTCATAGGCATCAAGCCAGAACCGTGGTAACCGGCCTATAGAGAGAGTTCTTGTCTGGTCGGATATGTAGCCTCCCCACTCGGCGGCGAAATCGAGCAGGACAGGCTCACCCTTGCGGATTGGCCGCATGCTTGCGCCAAAGGGCGACCAGG
Source organism: Chloroflexia bacterium (assembly GCA_038203825.1). Classification (GTDB taxonomy): domain Bacteria; phylum Chloroflexota; class Chloroflexia; order QHBQ01; family JADMIH01; genus JADMIH01. The sequence goes on from JBBRDO010000016.1 coordinate 9,591, forward strand.
GGCCGAATCCGGGTCCACCCTGGGGGGAGTTCATAAACGAGGGGACAGCGCCCGACTCGCCCGCAAGGACGTGGCCCATGTGCATTTCCTGCCCGTAGGCGCGCATCCGGTTGATGCCGCTGTGCCCGGCGATGCGCGCCTCTGCTTCGACGCGAGCTGATAGCTCAGTTTCGGTGATGCCATCGCGAATAAGGCGCCCGGCGGCCTGCACTATCACGTCGGATATCTTAGCAGCCTTCTTAATCTGGTCTACCTCGTAGTCGCTTTTGATAGAGCGGGCGCGCTTGAAAAGGAAACTGGAATCAACCAGTTGGGCTCCCAACGGGGCTAGCGCTTTCTGATAAGCCTGAAAGGATAGCACAGGCAAGGTGTCAAGCTCGAAGCCCAGGGTTGCGGGTTTGGAGCCGCCGGCCTCCTCTATGAGGGCGGGCAATTCGCGCAAGGAACGCACGGGCGTTATCTTGCCCCAGCCATTGCCCAGGGCCGAGTCAGCTTGAGCGCGGCCAGGATGTTTGCGAACCATCATTACAGGTTGGCCAACGACGGGCAGGTAGACCTGTGACTGCTGGAGAGCGCCCGTCAGGTAATAGATATCGGCGTTCTGGGTGGCCATCATGCCATCAAGCCCGGCTTCCCGCATCAGGGCCTGCAACCGCTCAGTTCGTGCCTGTAATTCCTGCAGAGGCACTCTCTCCGACGGTGTATAGCTTTCGTTCATCGTGTGTCTTATGCTCCTGTATGATATGCTTAAAGTATAACACACGCTCCGACGCGGGAGGGCAGGAGGTGATCAGGAGGTGCCGATTTACCCGCGCATAACGCGAATCCACCTTGACGTCTGTGGTATAATCATGAACGCTAGGTGCGCGTAATATCAGGTTGCGCCCGGTAATATCAGGGAGAAATGAAAATGGCAAACGAGCATAATATACACGATACAGAGCGTACAAAAGTTGAGCACGAGGGGCGTGAAGAGGCGCACCTTGAGCATGCACACGCGCATACTCATGAAAGCTCCGAACACGCAGAGCTGAAAAGGCAACTGGACACGCAGCGCAGACTAAAGGACAAGTTCCTGCTGGAACACCCGCAGTCGCCACTGTTGCCGGAAGACAAAGAGCACTTCCGAGGTGCGAACTACTTTCCCGTAAACGTTGAATATAAGGTGGTGGCGACTTTTGTTCCGGAGGAACACCCAGGCATCTTCCGGGTACAGACTTCGACAGGCGACCAGAAAGAATATACGCGCGCAGGACGTCTCCAATTCGAGATAGATGGTCAGAAGTTGAGCCTTGTGGCATTTGAGCCGCCTGCTGACGAGCCTCTGCACGGCAACAGGCTGTTTGTGCCGTTCCGCGACAAAACGTCAAGCAAGGAAACGTATGGCGCGGGCCGTTATCTTGACCTGAACAAGCGACCGGGCGACCAGTATGTGCTCGACTTCAACCGCGCGTATAACCCTTATTGCGCCTACAGCCCATACTACTCTTGCCCCATCCCACCGGGCGAAAACACCCTGGCTGTGGAGATCAGGGCCGGAGAAAAGTCGTTTCACGAATAAGAAACATAAAGCGCGATGTGAGAACCAAGCACACTGACTAGCGTCACGTAACACGCGACGTACAAATAAGATGGGCAAATAAGATAAGACGCACGGGGCGCGACCTGATATTGCACCTACAGATAAGTTCTCACATCGCGATTCATAGTTTTTCACACTGTATTTCTACTTCTCAGAGGAGGGAACAACATGGCTACAGACCAGGGAACGACGTATGAGGCGGTGGAAGAGGAAGAAGAAAAGCCCAAGAAGGGCAGGGGCTTTCTTCCCTGGATCATCATTCTCGCAATAATCGTGCTGGGCGGTCTGCTCACTGCGCCTCTGATCGGGCAGATCATCCTACGCGAAGAAACGCCGTTGCCGGGTGAAGCAATGATATCAGACCTGGGGTTGCGCCTGCTGGCCGTGCCCTCAGACCAGGTTGATCGCAAGATGCCATCGACCGCGAACGCTGCCAGAGGCGAACAGAGCTATTCGGCTGAATGTATCGTTTGCCACGGCCAGAAAGGCAAGGGCGACGGGCAGTACGGGGTGTTGATGTATCCTAACGCGGCAGACCTCACGGCATCGCGAACGCAGACCAAGACCGATGGGATGCTCTTCTGGGAGATCGCACACGGCGTCAACCTCACAGGTATGCCGGGATTTGGCAAAGACTATCCCGGGGGGTACCACACCGACGCCGAGATCTGGGACCTGGTAGCCTACGTCCGTAGTATCGCCGCCAAATAGAAACTGCAGAGCTTGAAACCGAGGGATCAGCCCGCTACAGAAGGGTGATCCCTCGGTTTTGGTCTATAATGCCCTTTAGAATGGGAGCCTACTATGGATCAGCTGTTTGTGATCAGGGATATTGACTATATAACCATCGGAAGGGTATTTATCGCGTTTGTGCTGGGCGGCCTGGTTGGCTTCGAGCGCGAACGTACGCAGCGCCCGGCAGGACTGCGCACTCACATGCTGGTAGCAGCAGGCGCAGCTTGCTTTACGGTTGCATCCATTTATGGCTTCCAGGGGCTGGGGGTCAATAGCGACCCGGCTCGGTTGGCCGCACAGATAATCACCGGCATCGGCTTTCTGGGCGCGGGGGCGATCTTTCGCACGGGCGATACAGTCAAGGGCATCACCACTGCTTCGAGTATCTGGATCACTGCCTCCATAGGCATCCTTATCGGCGCAGGCATGATATACCTGGCTATCTTTACCACGGTCATGACATGGTTTGTCTTATTCGTCGTGAAGAGCATCGAAATGAGAATTGAGCACAGACGACCGGACGTGCGGAACGGGGGACAGGATACCGATACCAGTGCCAAGAGATAGAGTACGCAGCGATGGGCCGACAGCCGGTAGCGAGCCATCACCAACCATGACACCGCAGTCAAGAGTTAAGAAAACAAGGTTGAGAATTGTTAGCGGACTCCTCTGGCTGTCTTTGATCCTGGTATTGCTCACGGGCTGCCTGGAGCAGATCCAGACCACGCGCATCGCTGCGGGGTCACTATCCAACTTCCTGATCCATCTCGAACATGGGGAACTGGATGATGCGCGCGCCTATTTCGCCACGGGGCTTGTCACGCCCACACCCGAACTTGATGCGTCATTGCAGGAGGCGTCGAACCGCCTTAAGCAGTACGAGATCCGCCGCACGAAGGCTACAGAGGACGACCTACCAAACAGCGAAAAGCTCGTCACTATCAACGGGCAGACCCGGCTGCGTGTGCTTGCGGGCACTCCCACCCCCGGCCCCGACGAGGGCTGGCAAAATACCGAGATTATCAGCGCTACCATGATAGTGCGCGGTCCGGGCTGGAGAATACTCGACTTCAAGCTTCTCTGCTGCGAGGCAAGATAAACCCGAAGTCCCATTGGACGGACAGCTATTCATGTCTCAGGGCCACAATCGGGTCAAGGCGAGCCGCGCGCCAGGCAGGGAATACGCCGAAGAAAATGCCGATAGCGGCGGATACTCCCACGGCAGTGGCGATGGTTGAGATGTTTACCTCGGCAGGGAGGCCAAGCAGGCGTCCGAGAGCTACGGTGCCCAACCAGGCGACCAGCAGACCCAGCACACCGCCTATCACGCTGAGCATGACGGCTTCCACGAGGAACTGGATTACTACACTGCCGCTGGTGGCGCCTATGGCTTTCGCAATGCCAATCTCGCGGGTACGCTCAGTTACGGTGACAAGCATGATATTCATGATGCCGATACCGCCCACCAGCAAGGAGATGGCGGCTATTGCCGCCAGGAAGATGGTGAGCGTGTTGAAGACCTGGGTAAACGAGGCAGTAAGCTGCTGGAATGAGAGGATCGTGAAGTCCTGTACGTTGTTGTGACGCTCAGTCAGAGTAGTGCGGATCCTTTCAATCGTGGCGTCCACTACATCAGGACTGGAGGCAGCGACTGCGATTTGAGAGACCTTTTGTGTGCCCGCCAGGGTAAGGGCGGGAGCTATGGGCATATAGACGGCAGAGTTAGCCCCGCTCTGTTCAGCCCGACGTCCTGCGCCGGTTTGGGCGAAGGGCGAAACTGGGTCTGTAAAGACGCCGACGATCGTGTATGGCGCGTCGTTGATTTTGACGGATTGGCCCAGGGGATCAGCAGCGCCAAACAAGGCCTTAGCCGAGGACTGATTGAGCACTACTTCCGAAGCTGTTTCGATAAAGATGCGGCCTTCGACCAGTGTTTTGGCGGTAGCGGATTGGTATGCAGGGGTGGTGCCTGTGACGCCGATATTGATGGTGTTGTCCGGCCCTGCTACCTTCGCTACAACGTCGATAATGGGCGCGGCAGCGGCAACGCCTTGAACGGTGGTGAGGGCTACGGCATCGTCGACCGAAAGGGTGCCGGCTATGGCAGCACCACCGAGCGCACCGCCACCGCCCGGTGGGCGGCCACCGAAGCCCGACTGATCCCCATTGTCCGTGACGGGCGCGCTGGAACTGATGCTCATCTGTGTGGAACCGAGGCCGGAGAAGGCGCCGGTGATTGTGGAGCTAACGCCACCGCCAATAGAGCTGATGAGCACTACAGAGCCGATGCCTATGATGATGCCCAGCGAAGTAAGCAGGCTGCGCAATTTCGCGGAGCCAATGTTCTCGAGGGCCGTCTTGATGTAATCGAAAAATCCCATCTATAAGTCTCCTGACATACCTTTGTGAGGGTGTGCTTCTGTGTTTGTCCGTGAATTATGCCAACTGGGGCTGTGCGGGGGCGAGCGCACGAATTGGGCTGTCGAGCTTGCTGTCTTCCACGATCTGGCCGTCGAGTAACCTCACAATACGCTTGGTGTGGCCGGCTATGCGCTCATCATGGGTCACCAGGACAATGGTTGCACCGTTGTCATTTAGTTGCTGTAAGAGAGTAAGGACGGCTTCGCCACTTTTGGAGTCAAGGTTGCCTGTCGGCTCATCAGCCAGAATCAGCACAGGGTTGTTTATCAGGGCGCGGGCAACAGCAACTCGCTGCTGCTGACCGCCTGAGAGCTCCCAGGGCCGGTTATAGAGGCGATCCGCAAGGCCCATACGCTCCAGCATAGCTTTGGCGCGGCGATTGCGTTCGCCTCCAGACACACCGGAATATTGTAGGGGCATGAACACGTTCTTTAGAGCAGTCATTTTTGGGAAGAGGTTAAACGACTGAAAGATGAAGCCCAGCTTCTCGCGACGGATCTTTGCGAGGTCGTTGTCGCTCTTACCACGCAGATCCTGTCCTTCGAGCAGGATAGACCCTTCTGTCGGACGATCAAGTAAGCCAATGAGGTTCATCAAGGTGGATTTACCTGAGCCTGAAGGACCCATAATCGAGAGGAAGTCGCCCGAGGCAACCTGCAAGGAAACGTTATCCAGGGCGGTCACCTTCACGGGGCCTGTCGAATAAATCTTGCTAACGTTGCTTAGCTCAATAATCGGTTTCTCTCCGCCGGAGGCCGGCGGGGCCGATCCGTTGCTTGCCGGTGATGGCCTGTCATTCGGTAATGTCTGCGACATGTGAAATCTCCTGCATGATCGTTTGCTTGCCGGCTACCTGGGCAGCTTTTTGTTCCGCTGCTTCAACAATCCGCTCAAGGTGAGTGAAGGCAGCGACTAAGTCGTCGAGATCCTGGTTGCTGAGAGGTCCCAGTATCTCGGCCAGGTTGCAAGATATGTTAGCTCTCAGCTTTTCGGAAAAGGTGGCGCCTTCAGGGGTCAGGCTGACCCAGACCACGCGCCGATCGTCGGGGTCGGTGGTGCGCTCAATCAGCTTTGAGCGCTCGAGGTTCTTGAGAGTTTTGGAAACCATGGGCTCGGGCATGTGGCAGCGCTCGGCCACGACGCCTGATCTTAGCGGCCCCTCACTGGATAGAACCATTAACACAGGTGGTCCACCTATGCCGATATGTGCCAGGTCGAGATGAGAGCCGGGATCGGTGTTTTGCCGCTCGGCGGTCATTTGCTTAAACGCGAGGCGCATCAGGCGAGGTAGAACCATCATCTTCTGCAGAACGTTGTCCAGAAGCAACTGATGCTGGGTATCAAGGCTATCGCTCGAGGGGTACTCACGCACAGGCAAAGTGATGTTGTTCTCTGTGGTTTCTTCGGCTTGTTTCATTGTGCCCGCTGTTGGTCGCGGCTACAGACGCGTAACTCAATGGTCATGTCATATACTTGCCTTTGTTAATTATTTCTCATGGTAAGTATATCATGACCGAAAAGTGCTGTCAATGGCACAACTGGCCAGGTGCCTTTGAGCGCCAAAGGCATTGCAGCAGGCGGAAACGCCTGACGCAAGAAAGGGTGCAGGCGACCGCAGGTTGGAAATATAGGTCCAGGGCGAGGAAAGGCCTAGTAGTAATCGGTGTAGAGGAGAAGACCGAACAGGCCGAGGCAAGCCGCTATGAGCGCAATATCGCGCTTTTGCTCGTCTTCTATTCCGCGTTTGCGCCAGTGCCCGATCAACTGCGTGAAATAGAGCAGCATGTAAGAGAACTGGGTGGACATGTAGACGAAGTGATAATAGCCGAGAAGGTTCCACTTCCAGGGCTTGGTCATAGTCCAATTTACTAAGCCGTTCTTGCCCTGTGCTATGTGGAACAACAGCGAAATTGCACTGCCACCCAGCATGGGTCCAAGCGCAGTTCGGGCAGACAAGCCGGGGCGCCAGCGCGCCAACGACTTCATCATAATGGTGTTGATCACGGGCAAGAGGAGGCCATCACCAAAGATAGCCGACCGGAATGTGAGAGTCGGCCTGTGTTCCTTGATGAGGGGGTGGCCCGTGATCAGCATCCAAACGTTCGTGCCACCCGATACTCCGAGCGCAGCAGCGAAGGTCGCCAGCGCGGTCGCGGCCAGTAGCTCTTTATCAGCACCCTTTTTCATAATTTCATCCTTCCTTCGATAAGAGGCCAGTTGCCACTTTATAATGTTCACGTGAGCGTCGCGGGATATGGTCTCTGCCTGTCGTGAAAAGAAGAGTTATAATACCGTATTCCATCCAGGAGCAAAATTGTGGTACAGACCGATCCTTATCTTTCGCGGATGGCACGACGCGTGCACCCAATTGGCGTTTCCATTTTCACCGAGATGAGCAGGCTGGCTCTAGAGCACAACGCGGTCAACCTGTCGCAGGGCTTCCCCGACTTTCCGACACCCGACCTGCTCAAAGAGGCGGCACGCGGGGCGATTGCTCACGATATCAACCAGTACGCCATAGGAACAGGTTCGACCCGGTTGCGTAAGGCGATAGCGCGTAAGTCCGAGCGCACTATGGGCATCGCGTGGGATGAGAACCGGGAGATCACTGTCACGAACGGTGCCACAGAAGCTATTTTTGACGTTATTCAGGCGATTGTCAACCCGGGCGACGAAGTGATAGTGTTCGAGCCCTACTATGATTCCTACGTTCCTTCGGTCGAGATCGCGGGCGGCGTAGCGCGGTTTGTGACACTACATGCACCCGACTGGTCGTTCAAGCCAGAAGAACTCGACACGGCATTTAATAGCAAGACCCGAGCCATCATTGTCAATACTCCACACAACCCGACCGGCAAGGTTTTCTCGAAAGAGGAACTGGAGTTGATAGCAGGCCTTTGCAAAGAGCACGACGCGCTGGCGATCACTGACGAGGTATATGAGCACCTTGTTTTCGACGGCCACAGCCACACGTATATGGCTGCGCTTCCGGGCATGCGCGACCGCACCATTACGCTGAGTTCTGCATCGAAGACATTCTCGGTAACGGGCTGGAAGACAGGATGGGCGCTGGCCGCGCCCGACCTGACCGACGCATTACGCCGCGTGCACCAGTTCGTTACGTTTTGCAGCGCGGCGCCATTGCAGGAAGCGGTAGCGACCGGGCTTGAACAGGCGGAGACAAGCGGCTACTATGACACACTGGCTGTGGAGTATACGGCACGGCTCGACCTTTTGTTTGGATATCTCGAACAGGCCGGTCTGAAGCCCATCAGGCCACAGGGGACGTTTTTCATAATGTCGGACATATCAGGGCTGGGCTTCGAGGACGATATCGCCTTTGCACGGTACATGGCGAGCGAGGTGGGCGTGGCCTGCATACCACCTTCGGCATTCTACTCTACGTCGGATGACGGTACGAAGCTGGCCCGCTGGTGCTTCGCCAAGCGGGACGAAACGTTGCACGCGGCAGGAGAGCGATTGGTCGCCTGGGCGAACGCACGTTAGCGAGCAACCAAGCAGTTGGTCCGCAGCAAGAATAGAAGCAGAGGTAAAGAGGGAATATGGACCTGAATCTTACAGCACATCAAATAGAGCTAAAGAACAGAATACGAGCATTCGCTGAGCGCGAGCTACAGCCGACGGTCGCCGAGCGCGACGACGCGGGCCGGTTTGACCGGTGGGTCTTCGACAAATGTGTGGAAGCGGGATTGGCGGGGCTGCCCTTCTCGAAAACCTATTGTGGCGGCGGAGGCAGCATGCTGGACTACATTATTGCCCTGGAAGAGATCGGACGCGTGGAGTCGGCCCAGGTGCTCGTGCTGGCATCCCACATCGCCCCGATGACCTGCATCGCGCAGCACGGCAGTGAACAACAGAAGCAAAAGTGGCTGGTGCCCATGTGCAAGGGCGAGACACTGGCCTGCTTCAGCATAACCGAGCCGGGCGCGGGCTCTGACCCCGCGTCTATGAAGTCAACGGCGGTACGCGACGGCGACGAGTATGTGCTGAACGGCAAGAAGACCTTCGCCACCAATTCGGGAGCCGCTGACATCTACGTCATATTCGTGTCTACAGACCTTGAGGCAGGGGGAAGAGGTGTGACGGCCTTTATTGTGCCACGCGAAACACCGGGGCTCTCCTTTGGGGATCCGATCCAAAAGATGGGTGTGCGAACGTCAGTGCAGAGGGAAGTGTACATAGAAGATGTGCGGGTGCCGGTCGCGCAGCGGCTGGGCGAAGAGGGGCAGGGCCTGAGGATCGCACTTTCGGCGTTGGATGTGGGTCGCATCGAGATCGCGGCACAGGGGGTGGGCATCTCGCAGGCATCCTACGATTTTGCGTTGAATCATGCGAAGCAGAGAAAGCAGTTCGGCACGGCGATAGGGCAGAACCAGGCCGTCAGTTTCATGCTGGCGGATATGTACGTGGCGACGGAGGCCGCGCGATACCTGACGTACAAAGCGGCCTGTAACTATGACGAGGGCAAGCCCTTCGCCAAGGAAGCAGCCATGGCGAAGCTACTGGCAACGGACACGGCGATGCGGGTAAGCACGGACGCAGTGCAACTGCTGGGCGGCTTCGGAGTGACCAAAGCCAGCCCGGTCGAGAGGTTCATGCGCGATGCTAAAGTAACTCAGATATACGAAGGAACAAACCAGGTGCAGCGCATGGTCATTGCCGGGCATATTATGAAGTAAGTGGTAGAGATACGCCGTGCGTCGCAGCTGGCCGGAGCTATCGAGAGGTGGTTTTCGGCCCTCCCACACGAAATTGCATCAATATGGTATAATTAAGCGGATAGTGTATAGGATCTACACGTTTGAGCCAGTTAGAGGTCTCCCGTCTCTCTTCCGCAAGCCAGGAGTTTCTTACTTACGTTCTGTTTGATGCGATGCTCTATCTCTTGTGCGGATAAGTGACTGTAGGAGGACTAAGAAAATGGCTAAGAAACTATATGTAGGTAATCTACCATACGGGGTAGATGAGCAGCAATTGCGAGACCTGTTTTCACAGGCAGGTGAGATCTCGGACGTGGCTGTTATAACTGACAAATACACGGGCCAATCGAAGGGTTTCGCCTTTGTTGAAATGGCGACCGACGAAGCAGCCGACGAAGCTATCAAGCAGTTTGATGGTTACTCGCTGAGTAACCGCCAGATGGTTGTAAACGTTGCGCGCCCACGTGAAGATCGCCCTGCGGGCGGCCGTTCAGGTGGATACGATGGCGGCAATGGCGGAGGCGGTGGACGCGGACGCTACTAGGTTCCAGTGTTGCTCTACTATCAGGGCTACTAGAAATGGGTAGGATAACGGCCCAGTTTTGCCTGCCCGGCGGATGAGTTAAGGAGATATTATGCACGAGGAGAGCAACTTGAGTAAGATTGAAGCACTCTGTAACCAGATAATGAATTCGCCATACATGCAGAAAGAAGCACCGATAGAGTTGAAAAACCTGCGTTCGGTAATCGAAAAGGTGAACCTTCTGATCAAGGAAGACGTGCCCGCGTTAGTATCCGAAGTCCGAAAACTGAGGAGTCAAAACAAGAGGCTGGAGGCCGAGATCGAAGCAATGCACCCCAGCATGGTGATTACAGAGTAACACGAGACAGGGGAGGCACACAAATGTGCCTCTCTTTTTATTTAAGCGGCCTGACGTCTATAAGTTCAAGTCTTCTACCCATTCTCTCAAAATCGAAAGCGCACGCTCAACGGCGGCCATATTCTCACGCTCGTTCAACCAGCGGCTGACGCCGGAGGGATGAGGCAGCGGCAGATATCTTACGCCGTCTTTTACTACCGCCGTGCCTACTACAGCGGTGAGGGATGGCACGCGCCCCAGGAAAGTCTGGATCGCCAGCATCCCAACCAACAATACTATTTCCGGCTTGAGCAGGAGCAGTTGACCGTCGAGCCAGGGCCTGCATAAGGCCTGTTCGCGCAGGGTGGGCACACGATCACCACGAGCGCCCGGCAAGCGGCCTGGGTAACATTTGGTGACGGCACTGAAGTGTATCTTGCGCCAGAAGTCTTCACGCGCAATACCGCCCATTTCCGCCCAGGCGCGCAACTTCTCGCCTGCCAGACCAGCGAAAGGGGTATCCTCTACAGTTGCACGCAAACCGGGAGCCTGACCCACCAGTATGATGCGCGGTAAAGGAGCACTGGGATCAGGGTCGCGGGCGAGCGGAATTGAGTAGCGCTCGTCGAGAAAGCCCTCGGCGTGGCACCGGCGGCAGGCATGCAAGCGCGTATTGAACTCGACGATATCGGCGTGCATAGCCGTTACTGAGGGCTAGATGTCTCGCACGAGGCTGCGAAGCAAGGCAAGGTTCTCCTTGTCCTCGGCCATGTCCTCGCCCTTTGGCGTTTCGAGCACTTTTGGTAGGTGAGCGAGGCGTGGATCGTTCATGATGTAGCGGAACGGCTCGACGCCCAACATACCCTTGCCGATGTGGTCGTGGCGATCAACGCGGGAGCCCAGGCCCTTCTTCGAGTCGTTCATGTGGATCGCTTTGAGCCTGTCGAGGCCGACGATCCTGTCGAACGAGTCGACCATGCGCTCGTACTTGTATTCCTCTGTGAAGTCGATCCCGGCCGCGAATATGTGGCAGGTGTCCCAGCACACTCCCATGCGCTCTTTGTTCTGGGGGCTAACGGCCGAGATCACGTCACGGATATGCTCGAAGGCGTAGCACAGAGAAGTGCCCTGTCCGGCTGTGGTTTCCAGCAAGATTGTGACGTTTTGGCCGGGTCGTTCGCCGAGCACTCGCTCGATGCCTGCACTGATGCGTGCCAGGCCTGCTTCTTCGCCGGAGCCCATGTGAGCGCCCGCGTGTGTCACAAGGGCGGGGATGCCCAGCAGAGCGCACCTGTCCAACTCGACGCCGAAGGCTGCCAGCGACTTCTCCCAGAGAGTATCGTCGGGTGTGGCAAGGTTTATAAGGTAGGAGTCATGGGCCACGAGATCGGCAGACTGGTACCCGTCCTTCTCCAATGCCTCTGTAAATAGTGTAGTATCGGCTTCGACTATGGGCTTGGCGGCCCACTGGCTGGCGTTCTTAGTAAACAACTGCACGGCGGTGCAGCCAATGGAATTTGCCCGGTCCAGCGCCTTAGAGTAACCCCCGGCGATAGACATATGTGCCCCCAACTTAAGGCTTTTCTCCAACGTATGTGCTCCTCTCTCAGTGCCGCTGACATCCCGCGCGCTCTTTATGGCGTGCAGGCAATTTTACCATAAACAGGCAGGTGGCATGGATGGTTCCGCGGGAGGGAGAGTCATTTTGAAACGCAAAGATCGCAAAGAGGGAGGAAGATTGATCACGAAGAGAAGCGGAGCGGGGATTGACGAGGATCGCGGTACTGTGGTAGATTAACGGCTAGAACTGAATAGCCGAACGGGCAAAGTATGCCATAGTCCCGCGATGAAGTGGAATAGTACCTGCGGACGAGGACGACAGCGAACCAGGGAGGGTGGAAGCCTGGTGGAACTTGCAGCAGGGAACGCGCCACCGAGCGGCCCGCCGAAGAAAGCTCGTGAGTGAGCAAGTAGGAGGGGGTGGGTGGTTCCCACGCAAGCAAACGCCAATAAGCGGTCACAGGCCGGAAATGTGACAATTGGGGTGGTACCGCGGGAGTGTGAGGGCTCTCGTCCCTGCTGGGGCGAGGGTTTTTTGTTTGCGTTTTTTCCCTCCTCCAAAGTTGTTTCCGGCAGCGAACTACGACGTTCGCAACAGCGTCCAACGTGGGACAAGACCTGCTCGGTTGGCAAGCCACGTTCGACACAGGGGGATAGCTTGATGGTATCAGGCATACAAAGGCAGATTCGGGTAGGAATAGCCGGGGCTTCGGGATATATAGGTGGTGAGGCGCTGCGCCTGCTGCTGGAGCACCCGTTTGTAGAGGTGGTGGCGGCCACATCGCCAACGAACGCCGGGCAGCCGGTGACGAGCGTACACCCGCACCTTGCAAAGCTGACCGACCTTGAGTTCACGTCAGACATCACGCCCAAAGAGGCGAACGAGCTGGACGCCCTGTTCATGGCTCTCCCCCACGGCGGCGCGATAGGTCGCGTGCCTGCGATACTCGCTGCGGGCGGCAAGGGCGGGCCGCGGGGTGAGGGACCGGTCGTATTCGACCTGTCCGGCGATTTCCGTGTAAAGAACCCGGCTACTTATGAGCAATACTACGGGCTGGAGCAGACCGCGGCTGAGTGGGCTCAGCAGGCGGCATATGGACTGACAGAATGGAACCGCGAGAATATCAGAGAGGCGCGGCTGGTGGCCTGCCCCGGCTGCTTCCCTACGGGCGCGCTGCTGGCGCTGACGCCACTTGCGAAAGCGGGGCTGTTGACAGGGCGCGTGATAGTTGACGCGGCCACGGGGTCATCGGGATCGGGGAACAAGCCGGGCGAAGGAACGCACCACCCTGTGCGCGCCGCAGACTTCCGCGCTTACGGCATTTTCAGGCACCGCCATGCGCCGGAGATCGCGCAGGAGTTGCGGAAGTGGTTGCCTGCGATGGAGAGCGAGGCGCTGAGGTTGACGTTCACGCCACACTCAGCGCCGATGGTGCGAGGCATATTCACGACAGCCTACGCATTCACAGAGCAACCTCTCACGCAAGCGGAGCTAACCAAACTCTATGAGGATGCATACCTGAACGAACGCTTTGTGCGCCTGGTGGACAGCCCACGCGTAGGAGTCGTGACGCACTCGAACTACTGCGATTTGAACGCCGCCACGGACGGCGAAGGCACGATCATAGTGACGACAGCCATAGACAACCTTGTGAAGGGGGGTGCAGGCCAGGGAGTGCAGAATATGAACGTGGTGTTCAACTGGCCGGAGCACACCGGGCTTACGTTCCCCGGCACTTTGCCGTAGGACGAGTGGTGAATCGTAGATCGTAAGTCGCAGATCGTAAGTCATACGTCGGCAAGATGTGCGGCGAATGATATATCAGGTATCAGGAGATTTTAATGACAACGAATATCGCACTTAATCCACAGGCCGTAATAGATGAAGAAACGCACGCGCAGCTTGGCACGTACGCTAAGCTTCCCCTCGTCGCGGTGCGAGGGGAGGGGATCATGCTCTATGGCGCTGACGGCAAAGCATACTTCGACTTTTATAGTGGGCATGCGGTTACATTGACGGGGCATTGTCACCCAAAGGTAGTGGCGGCCATACAGGAGCAGGCTGCGAAGCTGATATTCTACTCAAACATCGTATATAACGACGTGCGCGCAGAGTACACGGAAAAGCTCATTGAGGCAGCGCCGGAGGGCTTTGGGCAGGTGTTCCTGTGCAACTCGGGGGCGGAGGCGAATGAGACGGCGTTGAAGCTGTCGCGCAAGTTCACGCACCGCCCAACCATAATTGCACTGGAAGGCGCTTTCCACGGGCGGACTATGGGCGCGCTCGCTATGACGTACAACCCCAAGTATCGCGACGGCTTCGGCCCTATGATGCCGGGGGTGGAGTTTGCGCCCTATGGCGACCTTGAGGCGCTTGCGGCAATGATGAACGACCAGGTAGCAGCCATTATAGTTGAACCGATACAGAGCATAGCGGGCGTGCGGATGATGCCGGCGGATTACTACAGAGGCTTGCGCGAACTGTGCGACAAGTGGGGCGCGCTCCTTATCTTCGACGAGATCCAGACAGGGCTGGGGCGAACGGGCACCATGTGGGTGGGCGAGCACTGGGGCGTGACGCCGGACATTATCACGCTGGCGAAGGGGATCGCATCAGGCGTGCCGATGGGGGCGACGCTTATTTCCAGCCGCATAGCCGAGACTGTGAAACTGGACGAGCACGGCTCGACTTTCGGGGGTGGTCCGCTCGCGTGCGCCGCGGCACTGGCTACGCTCAACCTGATCGTTGATGAAGACATGCCTAGCCATGCTGCTGCGATGGGGGATCTGTTGAAGGAAAAGCTGGGCAAGCTGCCGCACGTTCTGGAGGTGCGTGGCATGGGCCTCTTGCTGGGCCTGCGGCTCGACAAGCCGGCCAAAGATGTGCATATGGAAGTGTTCAACCGGGGAATAATAGTTGGCACGTCAGCCGATCCAAACGTGCTGCGCGTAATGCCGCCGATGGTCGTCACGCCCGCCGATATCGATCACCTGGTTGCGGTGCTGGCGAACGTGCTGGGGGATTAATGAGCGGGCTCCCAGGGATAGTGGTCGTTAAGCTGGGCGGCGAGATTCTCTTGAATGCAGGGGCTCTCGATGGGCTTGCCGCTGACATAGCAACCCTCGCATTGGAGGGCATTGGAATAATCGTCGCGCACGGAGGAGGACCACAGGCCGATGCGCTGGCCGAGAAGCTGGGTTATGGAGTTCGGAAGGTTGGTGGAAGACGCATAACCGATGCAGGCGCTCTTGAGGTCGCGAAGATGGTATACAGGGGCAGCACTAACGTAGAACTGGTGGCGGCGATAGGGAAGCATGGGGCGCGCGCCGTGGGACTGTCGGGGGTAGACGCCGGCCTTATCAGGGCTTCGCGCCGCCCGCCGGTCGCTTACAGGGATGGCGTCACAGGGGGCGAGACGCTCGTGGATTTCGGCGCCGTGGGCGATATTACAGCTGTGAACACGGACCTGCTCACGCTCTTGCTGGAGAGGGGATATGTGCCTGTGCTGGCTTCGCTCTGCGCTGATGAACAGGGCAGCATCTATAACGTGAATGCTGATACGGTAGCACAGGCGGTAGCGGTAGCGCTAGGGGCCGGCCGACTGATCATGCTGACGAACGTAGCGGGTATTCTGCGCGACTACAGGGACCCAACAACCCGCATACCCAGGTGCAATCTTGCCGAAGTGCGCGCGCTGATAGCAGACGGCACTATCGCGGGCGGCATGCTGCCCAAAGTCCAAAACTGCATAGAGGCGATAAGCGCGGGCATTCCGGCAGTGCAGATAGTGGACGGCACGGCGCGGCCCTCCCTGCTGCGCGATGCGGCTGAGGGCAAAAGCGTGGGGACGATCTTGACACGTGATACGTGAGGGGTGGCGGCGGGGTGGAGGAGGCCGATTGGTTGACACCCTATGGGCCCTATGATAGACTGATTTGGTAGAGTGGCGTATAGCGGCCTATGAGATGGGAACATTGAAATGTTTAGGATTCAACGTCTGGATCATGTGGCATTTACCGCCCGCGATATTGACGGACTTGCTGAGTGGTACACGAAGGTATTCGGAATGGAAAGGGTCTATGCGGAAGCATGGAGCGGACGGGGCGACCCTGTCGCGCTGTGTGCGGGCGATGCCTGCGTAGCGTTATTCCGAGAGCGCGAAGGCGCAGAATTAGCCGCGGAACCGGCAGATCCAGATCCAAGCAGGCACTTCGCAATGGCGCTTGACAGGACAAACTTCGAGCAAGCACAACGCGACATGCATGCCCTCGGCATCGAGTTCAGGCTGCGCAATCACAAGGTTTGCGACTCACTCTATCTCAACGACCCCGAGGGTCACGAAATTGAACTTACCACTTATGAGGTGTAATTAATGGACTTTCTACTCAGTGAGGAGCAGAGAGCGGTGCAGAAGATGGCTTACGATTTCGCACAGAACGAGATCGCGCCGTATGCCCGCGAGCATGATGAACAAGGCACAATCAACTGGGACGCGCTCAAGAAGATGGGGCCGCTGGGCCTCATGGGCGGGCCCATCCCCGAAGAGTACGGTGGGGCAGGCTTCGACTATGTTTCGTTCGGCCTGGTGTGCGAGGAGATCGAGCGGGCAGAAACCGCGTTCCGCGTGATCCAGAGCGTACACGTGGGGCTGAACTCGCTAACGCTACTGCAGTGGGGGTCTGAGGAACAAAAACAGAAGTATCTCATACCGCAGGCGCGAGGCGAGAAACTGGCGACATTTGGATTGACGGAGCCGGGCGCAGGATCGGACGCGGGGAATGTGTCGACTACGGCACGCAAAGATGGCGATTTCTACATCCTGAACGGCTCGAAGCTGTGGATCAGCCTCGCGGACGTGGCGGATCACTTCCTGGTGTTCGCATCGCTCGACCGCTCGAAGAAGCATCACGGCATGGCCGCGTTTATACTCGAGCGCGGCATGGAAGGGCTCACCACTGGGACTATTCACGGCAAGCTGGGAGTAAGAGCAGGCAACACGGGCGAGATCGTCATGCAGGACGTGCGCGTGCCCAAGGCGAACATGGTAGGCGAGGAAGGCGAAGGCTTCTCGATTGCGATGTCGGCGCTGGACTGGGGCCGCTTTACGGTCGCGACAGGGGCGGTCGGCCTGGCGCAGGCGTGTCTTGATGCTTCGGTCAAGTACGCCAACGAGCGTAACGCATTCGGCAGGCCGATCGGCAAGTTCCAGCTTGTCCAGCAGATGATCTCCAAAATGGTGGCTGGGATCGAGACTTCGCGCCTACTTTGCTATCGCGTGGGATGGATGAAGAACTACGGAATGAAGACGACCCGAGAGACGTCGCTTGCGAAATGGCATGCCTGCAACGTGGCATTCGAGAGCGCGAACGATGCCATAGAGGTCCATGGCGCTTACGGCTATTCCTCGGAATACCCGGTTGAGCGTTATATGAGGAACAGTCGCGGGGCGGTGATTTACGAAGGCACCCGCGAAATTCATACGGTTATGCAGGGAGAGTACGCGCTGGGCTATCGCCATGATAAGCCTTACAGGTGCCCACCCCCGCCCGCTGTTGGATATGAGCGCAAAGATATGTACGACGCGACGAGCGCTCTGCACTACCCGTATGCAATGCCGAGCGGAGAGAACCAGTAAAGTGCGGGCACCGGCAAAAAGGAGATAAGGAATGACCACTAAGAATAATAGTCACCCGGTGATCCTGAGCGCGGTTAGGACGCCGTTTGGCAAGTACGGCGGATCGCTGCTGGCAGTAGGCGCAATCGAGTTGGGGGCTACGACGATGCGCGCCGCGATGGAGCGGGCCAAAGTAGAGCCGACTGACGTGACGCACAATATCATGGGCTGTGTCGTGCAGGCAGGACTGGGGCAGGTGCCGTCGAGGCAGGCGGCGTTCAAGGCGGGACTAGGACGCGAAGTCACCTCGGACACCATTAATCGTGTGTGCGCCAGTGGTATGCGTGCAGTCACGCTATCTAGCGACTTGATACGCCTGGGGCACCATAGCCTGATCGTGGCGGGCGGCATGGAATCGATGTCCAACGCGCCTTACTACTCGATGGGCACGCGCTGGGGACTGCGCGCAGGCAATGGCGAACTGGTGGACGGCGTGCAGTTTGACGGGCTGACGGATCCGCTGATGAAGGTGTCGATGATCCAGCACGGCCACACGGTCGCTGCCGAAGAAGAATGCAGCCGCCAGCAGCAGGACGAGTGGGCGTACAGGTCACATATGCGCGCCATAGCAGCCATTGACGGCGGCATCTTCGCGCAGGAAATCGTGCCCGTATCGATTGCAGACCGGAAGAAGGGCGAGATCATAGTTGATACCGACGAAGCACCGCGCAGGGACACCTCGATGGAGGCGCTCGCGAAACTGAAGCCTGTCTTTGACCCCAACGGCACGGTGACGGCGGGGAATGCCCCCGGCTTGAACGACGGCGCGGCGGCTCTGGTGGTAGCGTCGTCGGAGTTCGCTAAAGCGCACGGTCTGAAGCCGCTGGCACACATATTGGGCTATGGAGAGGCAGCCTGGGACACACCGTACCTGGCATATACACCTGCTATGGCGGGCCAGAACGCCCTCAAGAAGCTGGGTATGACCGTTGACGACCTCGACCTCGTGGAGATCAATGAGGCCTTCGCCAGCGTCGCGCTGATCAGCATGGCCAAGCTGGGAGTGCCTGAAGAGAAGCTAAACGTGAATGGCGGGGCGATTGCGCTGGGCCACCCAATCGGCGCGTCGGGCGCACGCATCATCACCACGTTGATCCACGAGTTGGGGCGAAGGGGAGGCGGAATAGGAATGGCCGCGATCTGCTCCGGAATGGCACAGGGCGATGCGATTGTGCTGCAGGTGGGCGATTAGGACAAAACGAGAGAGGCGCGAAACTGACATTTCGCGCCTCTTATCTCAAGGAGACAGGGTTGGACTTTCTTGCGACAGCACGGCGGCAAATGCTGGCCGGGCAGGTGAACGATGCGCGCCAGAGATTGCTGGCATCATTTGAAGGCTTATCTGACGAAGACATGATCGAGACCGGAGTGAAAGGCGATCGGTCGGTGCGCGACATCCTGTGCAACATAGCGGCCTGGGACCGCACGACGACCGAGTGCTTCCGCGCAATGCTGGCGGGAGAGAGGCACCCACTACTGGACATGGGCGAAGACGAGGTGGAGGAGTTCGAGCAGGCCAACTATGAGGCCAACGTCGATAAGCCCACAGCCGAGGCAGTAGAAGAACTGAACAAGGCCAGAGAAGAGCTGGTGGCCTTCCTGCGCGAAGTGCCGAACGCGGAGATGTTCGCGCCTGCTCCGGGCGATGAGCACGCTGATATGTCTATCGGGGCGTGCCTGGCAGTGACCGTCAGCCTCGATGAAGACAACGCCGAGGTGATTGAGCAGTGGCGCGAGCAGAAGGGCGAGTAGAGGGAATCTGCTCTATTTGCCGTCTTTCTTCTCGTCCTTTTTGTCGTCCTTCTTGGCTTCTTTCTTGTCATCTTTGTAGGTGACGTTGACCTCTTGTTCCCAGTACTGTTGGAGCTCCTTCTCGCGCTTCTGCTGGGCGTCCTGCCCAGCTTGCTTAGCGGCGTCGAGGCGAGACTTGATTTCGTCCACACTGACCTTGCCGGATTGGGGGGAGAGGAATGTGGCGGCCACGGCGCCTATTCCAGCGCCAAGTGCCAGGCCAATAGTAAACTTTAGCGTTCTACCGATTACGTTCATGTGTTTGCCTCCTCTGGTTCGATCTACTAATTATAACATGGGCGAGAGGCAACTGCTCAATCAGCAAGAATCAGTAATCATGTTATGGGCGAATCACGGTGGAGAGACAGCATATACAAGTTCGTGGATGTACATGGCAATCTCTGCTCTGGTTGCGTTCCAGCCTACGAAGTAGTGCCCTCCCTGACCACCACGTCCCGCTTCCTCCACTCTGTATTGCACTGCCCCTACGTTGTACAGCTTCTCGATGTAGTTGTAGAAGGTAGAGCCGGAAGCCACATCCCAGAAGTCGGGACCGCCTCCACTGCCGTAGCCGCTTAGCCACCCCTTACTTTCGGCAGTAAGCTCCACTATCTGGCTGGCCTGTCCTCTCGTGACGTTGTTGCCAGGCCGGAAGTAAGGGCGGTGCTGTGGGTCGCAAGGTTCGCCTGGGCCGCCGCAGGGGTAGCCCGCTATGACACCCAGATTGTAAAGCGTCTCGATATATGTGTAAAAAGTAGAGCCGGGAAGCACATCAGTGAAGTGGGGCGCGCCTGTCAGATTTTGGGTCAGGCTCAATCCGATGTACACCATCTTTGTGAGTTGTTGCCTGCTAACAAATGCTGTCGGTTCGAAGTAATCCCTGTTACTGGGCGGAATGCAGGGCTCGTTTGGGTGTGTGCCGCATGGATAGCCACTTATGATACCCTCGACGTGTGACCACCCTATGTAGCGATGCGCCCAGAATGAAATGGGTACGTCTTGGAAGGGATAGTAGTAGATACCATTTCGGCAGTACGTGCCACCTTCGAAATCCTGGCAAGCGTTAGTCACAGGGTTATAGGGAGCGCCTGCAGAACCATAGTTATTGGCCCACCAGTACTCTATCGGGTCTACTGTGGGGTTTGGCGCGACTCCCACGCTGTTCGCGCCGTGATGCGTCCTCCCTTTGGTGACGTAGTCATTACCTGTTATAGCTCCCAGGTTCCAATTCTCCGGTTCATTAGAGTTGCCATCAGGGGCATAGCCGCTTGCCCATTTGTAGTCGGTGACAGGCGCACCTAGGGGGTTTGGGAGTTGCGAGAACCAGCCATACGGGTCGAGCACGTAGCCCGCTGATTCAAGAACTTGATTATAGTAAAGCCCGAAGTGAAGATGCGCTCCATCGCTGCATCCGGTATCATCGCTATATCCTATTAGCTGACCTCGCGCCACATATGCATACGCAGGTATTCTCCAGCTAGGCGATGGGTTAAGATGCCCATATCGAGTAAAGTATTGAGGATTATCTACATCTCTAATGATGATTTCGATTCCATAGCCACCACAATTGGAGGGGTTTGGGTCTTGTCCGGAGAGGGTTACGTAACCAGCATGGGCTGCGTATACGCTAGTACCTGTAGCCACAGGAATATCAAGACCTGAGTGCCCGTTGTAACAATAGCTTCGGCCTTGGGCTGTATTCCCGCATGCGCGAGCAATTGGTCCATTAACTACTTCTCCAGTATATGCCTCAATTATTCTGTCCGTGGTTGCATCGTAGAATGGAGGTGTGTGGTCAAGTATGGAACTATAAACGACCCTTGTAGTCCACCTTGGCTTAGTGGATACGGGAAATGTAAGTTGAAAGAACTCAGCAGCATTGGGGCTATCTAGCGTCACCTTTGGTTGAGAAGTTGCCGCTTTCGCGGGATTACTGGCATTGGCAAGCAGAATAGCCAGCACGGTAGTCAGAAGTACTAGAGGCAAGCAAACACCGATAGAAATAGGCTTCATGCAATACCTCCTCATGGCTTTCCTTGTGGCCTCAATATGGGTTGACTTGTGGCCGTCTATTTCAAAATTTGCGGATGCTCTAGCGACTGCCCTGAGCCAGCCTGAACAAGCATAGTTGTCGAGCCATCCTGACCAGAAACCGCAATAATATTGGGTAAACCTACTCCGGGTGGCGGGCCGTTACTTCCCGCCATCGAAGCCATTATGAGATTGCCGCTGTCTGTCCATTGCAAGTCGCTATTATTTGTAGCTTGAAATTGCGTCAGTTGATGTGGAGTCAGGTCACTTACGCTAGCAACAAAGATATTTGTGCTTACTTTGTCGGGTCGAGCATACCAAACTTTATCGTCGGTGACTACGCTATCGGAGCGTAAGAATGCGATCTTAGCGCTATCATTGGACCAGGTAGGATCAACATCCCATGTACTTCCCGCGCCCACTGGATTCTGTGACTTGGTCCCTAAATCTAGTAGCCACACTCCAATGTATTGACTTGTGACACCAGTGATGCCACTAGGCTCTGGTGTTGCCAACTGATCGGATAAGAAACTGATATATTTGGCGTCAGGTGACCAGTTAGGGCTATAAGTCTGTTTGGCGGTTGTGCCATCAACGAGCTGCTTTGGATTGCTGCCATCTATGTTGTACAACCAGAAACCGCTATCGTTGCCACTTAGTTCTGAGAAGACGGTAGTCCGATCTGCAGACAGAGCAGAATCTATGGCAAGCGTGCCTTGATAACCACCCTGCGGAAAGGGCACCAAGGAATAAGTTGCCCCATTCTTACCCGCGCTAACCACACCTTCTATGCTCTGTTGAACCGCAAACGAGCTATTGTCTATCCAACCCAATATCTTATTGGGCGGTCGGATGTAATAGTAGCTATATAAATCATAGTGGTTGTTGTAATCAGGTATATCCTGCACAGAATTGTCGGTGAGATTGATGACTGAGAGCCAGCCTGGCGTCCCTCCTTCTCCAGATGCTGTTGCGCTGAAGGTAAGCACAGCGAGTGACTGGTGATCAGGAGATACAGCCAAATCCAGCAGAGTAAGTGGCGTGGCCCACTTAACGATGGCCCGACTATTAGAAATGGAAGGGGAAGGAGTATCGCTGTACGTGCCTACCCAGATAGTCAGGTCGTTGTCGGTTGCTACTCCCCATGCTATGTTTATGTTCGAACTATCAACTGCTTTGGCCGAAGGTGTTGGTGTCCCAGGTGTGATGGTGCCAATGGGCAGCGATGTTGCCTGCGGAGGCCGTGGTAGCGGCGCAGGCGTGCCGGTGGGCAGTATTGGCGCGGGCGTAGTCGTCGGAGGCTCGATAGTGCCAACAGGAGGGGGTACTGTGGGAGCGGTGGTTGGCGTGCCTGAGGTCGGTACGGCGACAACGGGCTGAGCAGGCGTTGAAGCAACAGCGCAGCCTGAAAGCGCCAGTATAAAGACAGCCGCGAGCAACGCAAATACCGCAACCCTGATAGAGGGCACTCCCTTTACATCACCATTCATGGCTGCCTTCCTTGTTCAATCTTCTAGCACTCATGTGTAGTAAATTGAAGCATCGCGGGGGATCAAACATCACACTGATAGCTACAGTAGTAGACTTCATGCCGCCATTCGGGTGTAACAATGTTACACCCGAATGGCGGCTTTGTCAATAGGTAAATTAAAACACGACGTAGATGAGTATAGTAAAGGTAAAGTAAGCACCCCCGGCTATAGTTCGCTTGATCTCGTGGCTATCTTCTGTTTTACCATTGCGTAGAAGTCGGCCACGGGCATTGCGTTTTGTTGCGTGCCGTCGCGCTTGCGGAGGGACACTGTGCCCTCGGCTACTTCCTTTTCGCCTATGACGAGCATGTAGGGGATCTTGAGCAGCTGGGCTGCGCGGATCTTGGCGTTCATGCGGTCGTGCGAGAGGTCGGCTTCGGCGCGGACATCGAGGTCTTGTAGCTCGGCGGCTATGCGGGCTGCGTAGTCGTTATGGGCCTCGGCGACGGGCACTACACGAACCTGATCGGGCGAGAGCCAGACGGGGAAGTTGCCCGCATAGTGCTCTAGCAAGAATCCGACCATGCGCTCGTGCGTGGAGAGTGGGGCACGATGGATGCAGAGAGGCGTTTCGTCCTTGCCCTCTTTGTTCGTGTAGACTAGGTCGAAGCGGGGCGGGACAGCGAAGTCTACCTGGTTCGTTGCCAGGGAGAATTCGCGGCCGATCGCGCTCCAGATCTGCACGTCGATCTTGGGGCCGTAGAAGGCAGCTTCGTCCTCAACTTCGACGAAGGGCACACCACCGTTGACCATAGCGTTGCGCACCATGTCTTCCGTCTTGAGCCATAGGCGCTCGTTGTCGACGTACTTTTTGCCGAGGCCTTTCTTGTCGTGCTTGCTGAAGCGCATGACGTAGCGATCGATGCCAAAAAGCTCGAAGTACTTTTGATAGAGGCCGATCACGCCCATGAACTCTTGCTCAAACTGTTCTTCGGAGCAGTAGATATGGGCATCGTTCATTTGCATAGAGCGCACGCGCATCAGGCCGAATAGCTCGCCGCTCTTTTCGTAGCGGTAACACGTGCCGTACTCGGCTAGGCGCACGGGCAGGTCGCGCCAGCTTCGTGTTTTGGCGGCGAATATCTTGTGATGGAAGGGGCAGTTCATGGGCTTCATGTAATAGCGCACGCCTTCCAGTTCCATGGGCGGGTACATGCTCTCAGCATAGTAGGGGAGATGGCCGGAGCGTAGGAAGAGGGCTTCTTTCGAGAGGTGGGGCGTCTTGACGCGGTCGTAGCCGGCCTTGCGCTCCAGTTCCTTGCCCAGCTTCTCCAACTCCTCGATGAGGATCCCACCGCGCGGCTGCCAGAGGGGCAGGCCGGGGCCGACCTCGTCGTCGAAGAGGAAGATTTCAAGTTCGCGACCGAGCTTGCGGTGGTCGCGCTTTTTGGCCTCTTCCAGTTGCTGCAAGTAAGCCTGCAACTCTTTTTTGTTGGACCAGGCCGTGCCGTAGATGCGCTGGAGCATGGGGTTGTGCTCGTCGCCACGCCAGTAGGCTCCGGCCACGCTCGTTAGCTCGAAGGAATCGGCGGGGACCTGACTGGTCATGTCGACGTGGGGCCCGCGGCAGAGGTCTTCGAACGTGTCGTGCTTGTACGTGCTGATCACCTGCTTGCTCTCGACTTCGTTGCCGTACTCGTCTACCTCGCCCCTGGCAAGGCCGTCTATCAGTTCGAGCTTGTACGGCTGGTCGGCGAAGAGGGAGCGCGCTTCGTCGGCGCTGACCTCGCGGTAGACGAAGGGATGGCGGGCCGCGATAATCTGGCGCATGCGCTTCGTGATCTTTTCGAGGTCGTCGGGCTGGAATGTGATGGGCTTGCCGTGCTCGTCGCGGCCGAGGTCAAAATCGTAGTAGAAGCCGTTTTCTATGGGCGGCCCGATGGCGATCTTGGCCTCAGGGTAAAGCTCGAGCACGGCCTCGGCCATGATGTGCGCGGCGCTGTGCCTGATCTTGTAGAGCTGATCTTTCTTTTCCTGACTGACTTCGTTTTCTATATCTATGGCAACCATTGGTTTCTCCTTTGTTGACGACGGACGCCAGACGACAGACGACGTTAGTTGGTTCGTGGGGCAACAAAAATCCCCTCGCCCAAAAACGGGACGAGAGGCAAAAGCTCACGTGGTTCCACCCGAGTTCGACGCCGAGCACATCAGTGTAAAAGCGTCCTCGTAAGGCCTGTAACGGGGCTAACCGGCGTCGCATACTTGTGGTGACACTTTGAGCGATACAGCTACCGGGTGGTTTTCGGCGGACTGGGGTGGGAGGCTTTCAGCAGTGCCGTCCCTTTCTGGTGAACCCGCGACCCGACTACTCGTCCCGGTCAATGCTTTTGGCATATGACTATTTGCAGTTATTATACTCCTCGGATGGACGAGCGTCAATCCGTCGAAGGGCGGATAAGGTAGTAGACAGTTTAGCGCCTTGAATAGACTGCAGGACCGAGGGCAGGCGTGGGCCTCTTTTCATCTATTGCGTGCGTGGTATAATTAGATAAACATATCATTCTAAACGTGGCATATTAGCACATAGCAAATAAGGGAAGAAGCAGCAATGGGCATACATTCAAACGGCACAACATCTAACAACGGCATACCACAGCGGTCGGTATACCTGGATCATGCGGCTACTACGGGCGTGCTTCCTGAAATAGTGGACGCGATCCTCCCCTATTACACCGAGAAGTACGGTAATCCTTCGAGCGTGCACGCCTGGGGCCGCGCCGCCCACCAGGGCATGGAGGCCGCACGCAGGCAGGTGTCGGTAGTGCTGGGGTGCCGGCCCCGCGAGGTCGTGTTTACGTCGGGGGGGACGGAGTCGGACAACCTGGCGATGAAGGGCGTGGCATGGGCCTACAGGCGGGGTCTGAACGCCGGAAGACAGCCGTCGGAGGGGCCGGGGCACATCATCATATCGGCTATTGAGCACCACGCTATTATTCACTCAGCAGAGGAGTTGGAGCAGCACGGCTTCGAGATTACTACGGTGCCTGTGGACAGGCTCGGCCTGGTCAACCCGGATGATGTGGCACGCGCCATGCGGCCTGACACGATATTGGTCAGCATTATGTACGCTAATAACGAGATCGGCACGATACAGCCGGTGCGGCAGTTAGCTGATATTGCCCACGCGGGCGGGGCGTATTTCCATACGGACGCTGTGCAGGCTGGGGGTTATTTGTCGCTCAACGTGAATGAGTTGGGAGCGGATATGCTGTCACTGTCGGCGCACAAGTTCTATGGGCCGAAGGGCGTGGGCATTTTGTATATCAAGAACGGGACTGCGATATTGCCGATACAGCACGGGGGCTCGCAGGAGAGCAGGCGACGCGCGTCAACGGAGAACGTGCCGGGTATCGTGGGCCTGGGCGCGGCGTTGACACGCTCACACGCAAACCTGCAGGCTGAGGGGGAGTACGTGCGCAACCTGCGTGATCGGTTGGTGAGTGGCATAATGGAGCGCATACCGAACGTGCATTACATGGGCCACCCGACAGAGCGACTGCCCAACAACGCCAGCTTCTGCATCGAGGGGATAGAGGCGGAAACGCTGTTGCTGAAGCTGGATATGCGCGGCATCGGCGCATCGAGTGGCGCGGCGTGCGCATCGGGGTCCACAGAGCCGAGCCACGTGCTGCGGGCGCTGGGAGTCCCGCGCGACCTGGCGGAAGGCAGTCTCAGGCTGACGCTGGGCATTGACAACACGGTAGAGGATATCGACTACACGCTGGAAGTGCTGCAAAGCTGCGTAGGCGAGCTGAGAACTACAGAGCCTGCGATGCAAGCTTAGTTTCACCGAAATTTAACCACAAAGACACAGAGCTTACTAAAGGTATAGCTCTGTGTCTTTGTGTTGAAGCTCCTATTTGATCTCGTCAATGGGCGGCAATTGGTCGGGGGTTTCGAGGCCGAAGTGTTGGAGAAAGGCTAGGGTAGTGCTGTAGAGGATCGGGTGGCCAACTGAGTCCAGCCTGCCCGCCTCCTGGATGAGGCCACGCTGCAAAAGGGTGTTCGTTACGCCATTGCAGTCAACGCCGCGGATCGCCTCGATCTGGGGGCGGGTAACGGGCTGGCGATAGGCTATCAGGGCCAATGTTTCAAGCGCAGCGTCGGACAGGCGCTGGGAGGCCTGCTGCCCCTTCAATTTGTCTATGTAGAGGGCAGCCTCTGGCGCGGTTACCAGCCTCACTATGTCGTTGTGACGCTGGAGGCGCACGCCACGTTGACCCTCGGCGAGAGTCTTGCCGAGGTAGTCGAGCACGCGCTCAAGGGTGGGCTGCCTGATCGCCAGCACGCGGCGCAAATCGCCCAGGGGCACGGGCTCGGCTGATACAAAGAGCAAAGCCTCGCAGGCCGCCGCCATCTCCTGGATATCCTCGCGTTCCTCGCCCGGCTGCAAGGGATTTATCGCTACCGGCTCTGTGATCTCAACTTCGTCTAACTGTTCTAAGCTCATTGGGCCTCCTGTCATGTTCTGTAATAGCAGAAGTGGGCGGGATATTCAAGCTGGGAAGGGGTCTGGGGCTAGCGGTTTCTGACGGCGGGCGATGGACGACGGACGACACAACACTTGGCAATTATCAGGACTGATCACTGGTCAGTCAGCCTCCCAATGCGGTATAATATCAGGCAGCATACGCACGCCGCACGGGTGGCGAAATGGCAGACGCGCTAGCCTTAGGAGCTAGTGTCCGCAAGGACGTAAGGGTTCGAGTCCCTTCTCGTGCACACGCTGAAGCCCCTCCCCGACGCGAGGGGCTTTTGTGATCTTTAGTCGTCATCACAGAAAGGTCGGCTTCCATGCACCGATTACGGACCAGGCATTTTGCGGGGCTTACGTTGTTCATGCTCGCTTTTGGAGTGTTGGCGCCGGGTGCTATGTCGGGGCCGGCACCGGCCCTTGCGGCAGCTACGCCCAAGTCGACTGTGCGGCTCACGGGTGGGGAGAAGTGCTTTCCTGAAACGGGTAAGTGCCTGCGCGGGGTGTTTCTGGGCTTCTGGCAGGGCAAGGGTGGTGTGCCACAGTTCGGATATCCTATCACGGATGAGCTAGAGGAAGATGGTCGCACGGTGCAATATACACAGCGGGCGCGCTTCGAGTTCCACCCCGAGAACCGCGACACGCCGAGCGAGGTGGAATTGAGTCTGCTGGGCAATAGTCTGGCGACGGGCAACGCCGACCCGGCGTTCGCGGCCGTGCAGGAGACGCCGGGCACGACATTCTTCGCGGAGACAGGGCATACGCTTCAGGAGCCGTTCAACACGTACTGGCAAACGCAAGGAGGGCTGCAGGTATTTGGGTATCCGATCTCCGAGGCGTTCAATGAGGTAAGCCCTACTGACGGCAATGTTTACCAGGTACAGTACTTTGAGCGGAACCGACTGGAGTATCACCCGGATGCGGCGGAGGCCGACCGGATACAACTGGGGCTGCTGGGAACAGAGTTCTACAAGCGCATTTATGGCGACGCGCCGCCGCCTGCGCCCGACCCTGAGCCGATCTCGATGCATGCACTGCAGCAAATGACAAGGTGGGGAAACGACCTGAAGATCGTGCGTACGGTTGATGCGACTGCGGACTACACGCAGTACGCGATCACTTACAGGGGCGGCAACCTGAAGATCACGGGACAGATGTTCGTGCCCGTGGGGGAAGGGCCATTCCCGGTGATGATCATGAACCACGGGTTCCTGACGACGGATGTGTACACATCGGGGATGGACTCGCACAGGGAGTCGCCGTTTGTGGCGGCTAATGGATTTGTGGCTATACACCCGGACTTCCGCAATTACGCGGGGTCGGACGTGGACGAGGACGCCGAGGTGAACCTGACGGCGTTTGGGTGGGCGGAGGACTCGCTGAACCTGGTGGACGCGGTGAAGCACTCGGACCTGCCGTTCCTGGATAAGACGCGCATAGGGTACTGGGGGCACTCGAACGGCGGGCAGGTGAGCATGATGGCGCTGGTGGCGCAGCAAGAGCCGGACATCAAGGCGTTCGTGCTGTTCGCGCCGACCTCGCCCAACTACGTGGACAACTTCAACAGGTGGACACGACCGCGGGCTGGGAGCCAGGTAGCGGCGATTAAGGCACGGCACGGATTGCCGGAGGACAACCCGGCTTTTTACGAGGGGATGTCGGTTGGGCCGGCGTTCGTCGAAGCTAAGACGAAGGGGCCGGTGCTGCTGTTCCACGGCACGGCGGACACGAATACGCCGTTCGCCTGGTCGGAGAAGAGCGCGGCGCTGATGAAGGACGCGGGGATAGACATCACGTTCGTGCCCGTGGCCGGAGAGAACCACCTGTTCAGCGATAACGCATGGAGCGGCGGGGTGGCGAGCCGGTTCCTGGCGTTCATCAACAAGTACGTGAAGAACGCGCAGTAGCCTGTAATGCTAACTCTGACTCGCCCTCACTTCCACCGTCGTATCCTGGCAGCGTGCTCACCGCCAACGTTATGGCTACGCCTACAAACACTTTGCTCATGGCGATGCTGTGAGGGTGGGTACTGGCGTTAGTGGCGATTGAACCCACTGCTGTGTGATGAGGTCGAAGTAAAGCAGGGAGTTGTCGGTTGCTTGCAACGTCAGCGTGAGATTGGACTCTCCTACAATACGCAACTTGCCTGTATGCACACTCGTGCGGTAGAGTTTCACTTCCGATGGTATGTCCGGGTCGTGACTACCCACCCGTACCACAACAGCGCCCAGGGTTTTATCCTGCTTGTCTGCCCCAGCGCAGGCTAGTGTGTAATACTCCCCCTGTTGCCCGTTGATTTGTCCACTCCACTCATTAGTGCTGTAGAGCATGGTGCAAGGAGGGCCGTTGGACTCTCCGTTGCGGATCACACCGTCCCCGGTAGGGGTATCATGTGGTATTGGGGTAGGCCATATCATCGTAGGCTCAGGAGTTATTTCTGGTCTATAACCAGGAGGAGGGGGATACAAAACTCGTGCGGTAGCATGTGCCGTCTCTGACAGGTCTTTAGCCGCAATGTCCCTAGCCTTATCTTCAGGCCAGCCGGGAACAAGAGTGCGGGTGGGCAGGGTAGCCTTGATTGCCTCTGCTGTAGCTCTGAAGCCTTGCATGCTCCACGTTGGGGTGGCTTGCGCGGTAGCTTGTGGAGAGGCTGTGAGGGTTGGCACTGGCGATACAGAAGGAGATGGGGTAAGCGGCGGGTTCACCCATTGGCGGGTGGCTAGATCGAATGTGTAGGTAACGGGGGGTGTATGGT
Source organism: Chloroflexia bacterium (assembly GCA_038203825.1). Lineage (GTDB taxonomy): Bacteria > Chloroflexota > Chloroflexia > QHBQ01 > JADMIH01 > JADMIH01. The sequence continues at coordinate 39,731 of JBBRDO010000016.1, forward strand.
CCCCCGCGACAAGGGTGAAGAGCGTGCCATTTATAGACGTAATCTGTACCGTGCCTGATTTGTCTGGGGTCGGATAGTAATGCCACTCATTGGTACTACGGTTAATAACGAAAATCAATCCTTGTGTCACATCTCCTGCGCGCCCTTCGCGGCCACTCCTCACATCTACTATGTCTCCGTTGTATATCCCAACCCAACAACTCAGCATGTAGGGTTCAAGGGCATTGGCATTAGCGCAAAAATCCAAACCCAGTATTGGAGTAGCGCTCGGACCCGGTGGTGGTATGCCTGGTGTCCAAGTTGGTGCTGCTGTTAAAGCTACCTCTGTTCTTATGGCTATCTCGGTTTCGTCCTCATGGACAAAGGCTAACTCCTTATAATTTAGAGTAGGAGTTGGATTTACAGGTAATGTGGAAGGAGGTACAACAGCTTGCGGGACTGCCACTGGCTCGCTCACGCCTCCACAGCCTGTCAGGGTGATAACGGCCAAGGATACGGCAACGATTACTATTGCGCGTAAGTGCCTCCAAATTTGGGTGTTGTCCAGATTCAGCAGGGGCAGGTTGCACATAGCCAACTATTCCTATATACCAGACGGGCTTCGCGTTGATCGTAACACCGATGAAGACGGGATGCAATAGACACGTAGTACTATGGCGCGCAAAATAGCACAAAGCGGGCATGATAAACGCCCGCTTTGTGCTATATAGTTACGTACTTGAAGTCTAAGCTAAGAAAGACCTAGCCTACGCGCTCGCTCTTGCTGAGGGTGCGAAGACATCGTGTGCAAATCTTCAAGCGCACGAGCTCGCCGCCTACCAGCACACGCTTGACCTGGATATTGGGAACCCAGCGACGCGGTGTGTGGTTCTTCGCGTGGCTGACGTTGTGACCATATTCAGGTCGCTTGCCACACACTTCACATTGTACTGCCATCGTCCGTACCTCACTTCTTGTAGCTTTACGCTGCCGGTAGTCAATTATTGGTAGTCCGGTTAGTATTTCCTGCCTGGAACTACCGACCACCCTTTACTAATTCAATCTTTTCGATTATAGTAACCTATCAAAAATGTGCGTTCTTTACCGCACAGACAGTGATCTTACCATAAAATCAGCCTTTTGGCAAGGTGACGAATGGCTTCCAGGAATCGCAAAGACCAAACGAACCTCGACCTGCACAGCATTGCGCATAATGGTGCTGCCGTGCCTCCAATGGAAGGTGCCGCCCCGAAAGCTGAGGTCGAAGAACCCACCCAAACGACACGCGAGCATGACGAAGCAGCGGGCAAGATAGAGGTATCCCCCAAGGCTATCTCGCACCTTGCATCACGCGCGACCCAGAGATCGTATGGCGTGGTGGGGCTTGCCGCCAAGAATGCACGTCCGGGGTGGGCCGAGCTTCTGCACAGGGACGAGGTGCAGAAGGGAGTGGAAGTATCGATCAGCGAAGGTCGAGTGATCGTCAACCTGTACGTTATCATCGAGTACGGAACCCGCATCTCGGAAGTAGCCCGCAACATAATGAGCAGCGTTAAGTTCGCGCTGGAGTCATCTCTGGGCGTGCATGTTGTGCAGGTGAACGTAACGGTGCAGGGGATACGGGTAAGTAGTTAGAACGAGTCGTAGGTCGTAAGTCTTAGATCGTAAGTCATGCATGATGTTCGACTTAGGAATATGATGAAGCAAGCGCCAATCAAAAACGACATAGCCGCAAAGCAGCACCAGCACCTACCCACAGGGGAAGGGGAGCTATGGGGCGGGCAGGACCTGAAGCGGGCGCTGGCAGCGGCGTCGGTATGGGTGGCGCGGAATGCCGAAGCTATTAACTCGCTCAATGTGTTCCCGGTGCCCGACGGCGATACAGGCACGAACATGGCCCTCACTATACAGGCCTCGATCAAGCAGATTGACGACTCGCCAAGCCATTCGGCCAGCGAGATAGCAGGCCAGATATCATACGGCGCTCTCATGGGAGCAAGGGGCAATTCGGGAGTGATCCTTTCGCAGATATTACGCGGGTTCTCAGACGGGGTAGCAGGTAAAGAGCGTATTTCGGCGCTTGACTTCGCTAACGGCTTGGTCGCGGCCACCGCCACCGCTTATAGAGCGGTGCTCAAACCGGTAGAGGGCACGATACTGACCGTGATAAAGGACACAGGGCTGGCCGCAGTAGAGGCCGCGAACAAGGATAATTCGTTCGGCTATGTGCTGCCGCAGATATCACAGGCGGCGAAAGCCTCTGTAGCGAGAACTCCTATGCTGCTCGATAAATTGCGGGATGCAGGCGTGGTGGACGCGGGAGGACAGGGCCTGTGGATCTTACTGGACGGTATACGTCGCTTCGCTGAAGGCGAGGAGCTGGAAACAGTGGAAGTTGATCGCGTAAACGGTAATGTCGCGCTGGAAGAAGCAGGACATATTGTTCATGTAGAGCATGGCGAATATGGATACTGCACCAACTTCCTACTGGTGGGCAGCGGGTGGAACTTTGACCAGGTGCGCGAGCGCATAGCTTCCCTGGGCGACTCGGCAGTCATCGTGGGGGACGACCACCTTGTAAAGGTGCACATTCATACGGAGCAGCCGGGCACCGTGTTGGACTACGCCGTAACCCTCGGAAGCCTGCGGCAGATCGGCATCACGAACATGCAGGATCAGCACGACGAGTTCATTGAAATGCACGGCGCCGAGGAGATAGGGGGTAAGAAGCCGACGGAGGACGCGGATACAGGCGCGGCGCAGGGGCGGATCGCTGTGCTGGCGGTGGCTTCTGGCGCGGGGCTGGCCAAGACCTTCAGGAGCATGGGCGCATCGGCCATTATAGAGGGCGGCCAGACGATGAACCCCAGCACCGAGGACATCCTGAAGGCGGTAGAAGCGGTTCCGCAGGACGAAGTGATCATATTGCCCAACAACGGGAATATCATCATGTCGGCTCGCCAGACCGAGAGCTTGACCAAGAAGCACTTAGCGGTTGTGCCAACGGACACGATACCGCAGGGCATATCGGCACTACTGGCCATGAACTACGAGGCCAGCCTGGAAGAGAACGTCAAGGCGATGCAGAACGCGTTCAAAGCGGTGCAAACGGGAGAGATCACGAGGGCTGTGCGCGACGCGAAAGTGAACAGTATCAAGGTCAAGACTGGGCAGGTGATCGGGTTGCTAAACGGCGTGCTTGTGACCACGGGCAAGGAGACGGACGGGGTGGCCTGGGACCTGCTGGGAAAGATGAACGCCAAGAGCAGCGAAATCATCACGGTATACTGGGGTGGCGATATAAAGGAAGCGGACGCCGGCACTTTTCGTGACCGGATACAGCAGCGCTTTGCCAATGCAGAAGTAGAACTCGTTTATGGCGGCCAGCCGTTCTACGAATACATCATCTCTGTCGAATAAAGATAGGCGGCGCATAATCTTCAACACCAGCACAAACCGCCAAAGTCAAAACAATATGTTACCTCGAATCCGAGTAGTTACTGACAGCACATGTGACATACCTGAGAGCTTCGTGCGCAGATATGAGATCACGGTGGTGCCTATGCAGCTAAGCTGGGGCGCCGAAACCTATCTGGATAGACTGGGAATCAGCACGGAGGATGCTCTCAACCGAATGCGGAGTTCGGGAGTGTGTCCGACCGTAGACGCGCCCGACGTGGACGATTTCAGCCGAACGTACCGGCTTCTGCGCGAAAGCTGCGACGGCGTAATCTCAATTCACCTCTCCGGCAAGCTAAGCGACGCCGTGATCAACGCGGGAATAGCGCGCGAGGGGTTCGGGCCGATCGGGCAGGGAGGGCCGTTTCCGGTTGCTGTGGTCGACTCGCAGTCGGTTTCGATGGGGCTGGGGTGGATTGTGCTCGAGGTAGCCAAGGCGGCAGAGCGGGGACTGGATTTGCAGCACCTAGTGGGGCTCGCGAACAGGCTTACAGAACTGAGCCATATTGCATTCTTCACAGAGCAAACTGAAATCCTGCTGAAAAGCGGACGGGCAGGACGGTTGGCAAGCCAGGCCGAGGCGCTCACCACGCTGCGCCCGCTATTTCACCTGGACGAGGGTAACGTGGCCGTGTACGACAAGACGCGCACGCGGCCCAAGGCTCGCGATTCGCTTTACAACTTTGTTGAAGATTTCACGGCGATCGGCGAACTGGCTATCGTACACAGTAACATCACGCAGAACGACGTGGAGCATTTGCTGACACGCGTGGGGGCGATTTATCCTCGTGAGCGCGTACCGATTATCCAGATCAGCGCTGCGCTGGCGGCATGGCTGGGACCGGATGTACTGGGTGTGGCGGTTCTTGAGGGCGAAGAGTAGAGTAGGGCAAAGTTGACGCAGCCGGCCTATTGCCGGGGTTGTTGGATGGGTGAGTAAGGTGCGATGCGTAGCTCGCAACTGGACCTAGCATGAGTGCTGTTTCACCTAGCAAAGTTGGCGTCTATATTGATGTAGCGAACCTGACCCGCAACGGCGGTTATGGCATGCGCTATGACGTGCTGCGCGAATTTGCCTGCCGGGACAGCGCCGAGCCGATACGACTGAACGCGTATGTCAGCTTCGACGAGGACAGGGCCAGAGAAGATCCCGCGTACCGCACAGCGCAGTATAACTTCTATTCTCTGTTGCGCGATTTCGGCTATAAGGTGATCCAGAAGATAGTTAAGTGGTACTACGACGAAAACGGGAGGGCGTTCGGGAAGGCCAACGCCGACCTGGATATGGCGGTGGACGCGCTGCTGCAGTCGGAGAATATTGATCGCGTGCTGATGTGTACGGGGGATGGCGATTTCATACGGGTGGTGCAGGCTCTACAGAATAAGGGCTGCCGGGTGGAGGTGGTGGCATTCGAGAACGTGTCGCAGGAGCTACGCCGCGAGGCCGACCTGTTTATGTCGGGCTATTTGATCCCCAATCTGCTGCCGACATCGCTGGGCAAAGGTGGACCGTCGTGGGGCGAGATAGGGTCGAGGGTGCGCGGGTTTTGCTATAACCACGCACCGGATAAGAGCTTCGGGTTTTTGCGGGTGATGAAGAACATCGCGCCTGAGCTGTGGAAGATCGATTCGCGGCTGGCGCATTCGCCCTATGAGTCGATCTTCTTTCACGATTCGCAGTTGCCGGACAGCATCCACATGAACGATTTGCCGAACCGCAACGTTATTTTCGAGTTCGAGCTATCGAAGTCGGAGAGCAGGGAGAGCGGGTACCAGGCTATTAATATGCAGCTGATTAGCCCCCGGCGGTAGGGTTAAGGGTTAGGGGTTAGGGATTGAAACGCCAAGAGAGTGTGGATTGATCACAAAGAGCACAAAGGTTTAAGAAGGGTTTAAGACGTTGGGCGGAAGGTATAGAGGTACAGTGAGCCCCTTTCTGGGGGTGGTCCCTCTACCTCTCGTCTGTGTGGTGCGCCGCGCTGCCGGAGAAATATGATAAAATAGTCTTGTTGATAGAGAGACGGGCTTCTTAGCCGAGTAGTAGCGCTTTAGCGAATCAGACAGCAGCCTGCGAATAGCCGCAGCACAGAGTATTATGCCCATCCCCGCCACCGTATTTCGCAATATTCTACGCCTTGAAGAGCACAAAGGCTTTACTGATGCTGCCGTGCATGGCGGCCTTGAGGCGTTTGCGCGACGCTGGGCCGACCAGATGGCAGGTCACGAGCGGGAGGCCGGGTCGATATCGGCGGCTATTACGGGCACGCTGAATAGCTATGGCTTCCTGGGTGTTGAAGAGCGGCGTGCGGCTGTACAGATGGTGGGCGAATTGCTGAGCTTGTTTGAGCGCGGAGTGCGGGATATGCCTGCGGGTATGGCGGTTGCATCCCATCCAGCTGGGGGCGCTGCTAATGGGGCGCAAAAAGGGAACGGTTACCTGCCGGCGGCGCTGGACGACTTCGGCGGTTGGGATGACACGGACCCACGTGCCAAAGCCCCTGTATCGAAGGGGATGAGCGGCATCGCGCCAGCGCCTGCAGCGGGAACAGGACCGGAAGCGCAGAGTCCGGCGAACACGCGGGCAGCGAGGCGCACCGCATCGGTCGACTCGCCCGTGACGGTGTTGCGGGGTGTGCAAGAGGCGACGGCGCGGCTGCTTAAGAGGCTGGGGTTGTATACCGTGCGAGATGCGCTGCTGTTCTTCCCGTTCCGGTACGACGACTTCTCGGCGATGAAGCCGATCGCTGAGTTGATACCTGACGAGAACCAGACTATTGTGGCCACGATCTGGGAGGTGGAGGCGCGCAAGACGCGAACGGGCCGGCCACTGGTGACGGCAGTGCTTGCTGACGACACAGGGACGATCTCGGTGTCGTGGTTTAACCAGGAGTACTTGCTCAAGTCGCTGCACCAGGGGGACCCGATAGTCATATCGGGCAAGCCAATACCGTTCAATGGGCGGCTGACATTCAACTCGCCGGAATGGGAGCCTTACGACTCGGAGTTGCTGCACACGGGACGGATCGTGCCGGTGTACCATTCGACGGATGGGTTGTACAGGCGTACGCTCAGGCGCATTATGCACGACGCGGTGGAACGGTTCGCTGACGAGATGGTGGACTATATTCCGGAGACGATGAAGCGCGACGCGATGCTGGTGGACCTGCAAACGGCGCTCCGGCAGATACACTTCCCAGACTCGAAGCTGGAGGCAGCACAGGCCCGCAAGCGACTCGCGTTTGACGAGTTCCTGATGATACAACTCGGGATGTTGCAGCGCAGGAGGGCGTGGCAGGAGTCGCAACAGGGGCTGGCATTGCCTGCGGACCCGGAGTTCCTGGAGGGGTTCTATAAGTCGCTGCCGTTCGGGCTGACGGGGGCGCAGCAGCGTGTGACCGATGCTATCTTAGGCGATATGTCGTCTAGCGTGCCTATGACGAGGCTGTTGCAGGGGGATGTGGGGTCGGGCAAGACGGTGGTAGCCGCGGCGGCGCTGGTGGTAGCTGTGCAGAACGGGGCGCAAGGCGCGATCATGGCGCCGACGGAGATACTGGCAGAACAGCACTATAAGAGCATCTCGCAGATGGTGGAGTACCTCGGGGATGACGCACCGAGGATTCGTTTGTTGAAGGGGAGCACGTCGGCCAAAGAGAAGAAGAAGATCTATGCCGAAATCACTGACGGCGAGGTTGATATTGTGATCGGGACGCACGCGATAATACAGGAAGGCGTGGCGTTTAAGAGGCTGGCGCTGGTGGTTGTGGACGAGCAGCACCGGTTCGGCGTGCTGCAGAGGGATATATTAAGGCAGAAGGGGATAGAAGCGGGGCTGATGCCTCATACGCTGGTTATGACGGCCACGCCGATACCAAGGTCGCTGGCGCTGACTGTTTACGGCGACCTCGACGTGTCGGTGATAGACGAGATGCCGCCGGGCAGGAGGTTGATCAAGACGAGGTGGGTGGATGGCCTGCGGCGGCAGCAGGCGTACGATTTTATTGAGAAAAAGGTGGATGAGGGGCGGCAGGCGTTTGTTATTTGCCCGCTGGTGGAGGAGTCGGACAAGATAGAGGCCAAGGCGGCTGTAGCTGAGTACGAGCGATTGCAGGCCGAGGTATTTGTGAACAGGCGGCTAGCGCTTTTGCATGGGCGGATGAAGCCGAAAGAGAAGGACGAAGTAATGGCGTCGTTCCGGGCTGGAGAGGCTGATATCCTGGTGTCAACGAGCGTCGTGGAGGTGGGCATAGACGTGCCTAACGCGACCGTGATGCTGGTTGAGGGGGCGGACAGGTTCGGGCTGTCGCAGCTGCACCAGTTCAGGGGACGTGTGGGGCGGGGCGAGCACCAGTCGTACTGTGTGCTGCTGGCCGAGAATGCGCAGGGAGTGGGGTTCGAGCGCATGCAGATTATCCAGGACACGCACGACGGCTTTAAGCTGGCGGAGGCGGACCTGGAGATCAGGGGGCCGGGGCAGTTCTTTGGGACGCGGCAATCGGGTATGCCTGATTTGAGAATGGCGAAACTGTCGGACGTGGAGACGCTGGCACTGGCGCGTGAGCAATCGAAGGCGCTGTTCGAGCGAGACCCCGATCTGAGTTTGCCTGAGCATTCGGAGCTGCGTGGGGTGCTGGCGGCGTTCTGGTCGCGGGCCGAAACCGACGCGAACCAATAGGCGGCTGCGCCGAATTCTAGATTATTAATTTCTAATTCTTAATTGAGCCACGACATAGTGACGAAGCGAATTGCCTGGTTGTATACTCAGGATAGTGATTCTTGGCTTCGCTCAGAATGACAAAGATAGGGATGAGCTTTTTGGCCAGAATTTGGCTAGTGGTGAAGACAGGATGGAATAGATGCGGGTGATTTCGGGGACGGCCAGGGGGCGACAATTGAAAGGGCCGCCGGGGACCGGGACGCGGCCAATGACAGATAGGCTGAAGACGTCGCTGTTTGATACGCTGGTGCCTTATGGGGTCGGGGGAGCGCGGGTGCTTGACCTGTATGCGGGGAGCGGGTCGCTGGGGATCGAGATGTTGTCGCGGGGGGCGGAGTGGTGCGACTTCGTGGAGCAGAATGCGGTGGTGTGCCGGGTGATCCGGGAGAACCTGGAGTTGACGAAGCTGGCGGATAGAGGGAAGGTTCACCAGATGACGGTGGAGCGGTATATGAGTCTGTTGGACGGGATGTCCGACGTAGCGCCATATGATATAATAACCCTCGACCCACCGTATGCCGATCCTGATATCGAGAAGACGCTGGAGCATGTAGCGGCCTGGCCTATGCTGGCCAGTGATGGCATTGTCGTGATAGGGCATGCTACACAGGTGAAACTGGCGGAGGAGCACGGAGAGCGCATGAGGAGAGCCAAGTACCGCGTTATGGGCGGGTCGGCGTTTTCTATATATGAAGTGACACGTGAGTCGTAGATCGTAAGTCGTAGATCGTAAGTCGTAGATCGTAAGTCGTAGATCGTAAGTCGAGGTACGTGACACTTGAGATTGAGGCGGCGAAGAGGTTATATGAGTGAGCAGCGTGAAGAGCGAATTGCGATTTATCCGGGGACGTTTGACCCGATTACTATGGGGCATCTGGATATTGCTACGCGCGCGCTTACTTTGTGCGACCGCCTGATTATCGCCGTGGGGGATAACAGGAATAAGAGCCCGCTGTTCAGCACGGAAGAACGGATTGACTTGATCAAGAGGTCGCTGGAAGGGCGGGGGGTCAACGGCAAGATATCGGTGACCTCGTATTCGGGGCTGACAGTGAAGTACGCGCAGGAAATGGGCGCTAGCATGATTGTGAGAGGGCTGCGGGCTGTGACTGACTTTGAATGGGAGTTCCAACTGGCGTTGATAAACAGGGCGCAAGACCACCATATCGAGACGGTGTGCCTGATGACGAGCCAGGAGTATTCGTTTTTGAGCGCCAGCACGGTACGAGAGCTGGCGATGCTGGGGGGCAAGCTGGATATGATAGTGTCGCCCGTGGTATTGACAGCATTACAAAGCAAGTTCGGCCAGGCAAGTAAAGCCGCGGACGTGCGTGATGTGTAGTGGACGAGTCGTAGATCGTAAGTCGCTGATCGTAAGTCGGGCGTCATGTAGAGTTCGGTCGTCCTCTAGCACGATAAATAGCAGGATACGTGTAATTACAGGGAGGAGGTAACAGCCATCGCATCTGACAGCATGAGAATGGATCTCCAGTACCTGATTGACAGGCTGGAAACGATGGTGACGGGCGCCAAGAAGATGCCGATCACCAATAAATTGCAGATGGACGAGCAGGAGCTGGCCGATCTGATCGACCAGATGCGCACAGTGTTGCCTGAAGAGGTGCGGGCGGCCCGCAAGGTGCTGCGCGAGCGCGACACGATAATCTCGGAGGCACAACAGCAGGCGGATGAGGTGCTCAAGACGGCGCACGAGCAGGCAGAGATGCTGCTGGACCAGGACGGACTGCAGATCGAGGCGCAGGCGCGAGCCAACGAACGCCTTGAAGAGGCGATGCAGGTGGCCCAGAGCCGCATTGACGGGGCGGACGACTACGCGCGAGAGATATTGACGTCGTTGCAGCAGCAGCTTGTGCGCCACCTGTCTATAATCGAGAAGGGCCTGTCAACGCTTAACAGCCGGGAGTAATGTTTCGGCTATGCCCTCCACAACATTTCCGACTGCTGATAACTCTCTACGCCCGGGCATATCGGTCTTTTTCCCGGCATATAATGATGCGGGCACTATCGCTTCGATGGTGCTGGCCGCGTTGAGCACCTGCGCTAAGCTGACTGATGATTACGAAGTTATAGTGGTCGAGAACGGCAGCACTGACTACACTGTGGAGGTGCTGGAAGACCTGGCGGCCAGCTACAGCAAGCTGCGGATTTTCACGGGTCGCGTGGTGTTGGGGTATGGAGGGGCGCTCCAGAAGGGGTTTAGCGAGGCGTCCAAAGAGCTGGTGTTCTATACGGATGGTGACGCGCAGTATGACCCGCACGAACTGGCACTGTTGTACGCGGCGTTGCGACCTGATGTGGATATAGTGCAAGGGTACAAGATTGCGCGGCAGGACCCGCTGTTCCGCATCATTATCGGGCGGATGTATCACTGGACGGTGAAGATCGCGTTTGGGTTGCCCATCAGGGACACAGACTGCGACTTCAGGCTGATACGCAAGTCGGCGCTGGCCCGCTTCAATTTGAAGTCGAAGACGGGGACTATTCCACTGGAGTTGGTAAAGAAGCTGACAGATTCGGGAGCGGTGTTCGCCGAGGTGCCTGTACATCATTACCACAGGGTGTATGGGCGGTCGCAGTTCTTCAACTTCCCGAGGCTGTGGGCAACCGGAATGAATTTGCTTCAGTTGTGGATTGAGTTGGTGGCGGTTCCGATGGTCACCAAGCGCAAGCCTGTGAAGAGCGTCAAGCCGCGCAGCAAGGAGGCGCCGGTGAACCCATCGCTGGCGTACCAGACCGAGGCGCAGGCGCGCGTGCAGGAGTCGGGCGTGGGCAAGACTAAAGCGGCAAGCCATCACGGCGCGGAGGGCGAGTAATGCCACAGAGAGGGCCAAGTTCAGGGCCGGGATTTATGCGCAACGTGGGGACACCGGGTGGAGCGATTGAAGAGGAAGAGATCCGGCCAGCCGCGCCGTATGAAGAGGTGTACGCGGGCAAGAAGGTGATGATCACCGGGGGACTGGGGTTTATCGGGTCGAACCTGGCGCGGCGGCTGGTGCAGGTGGGGGCGAACGTGCTGCTGGTCGATTCGCTTATTCCCCAGTATGGTGGGAACCTGCATAACATCGCGGGGATAGAAGAGAGGCTGCGGGTCAATATCGCGGATATACGCACGCAATGGTCGATGAACTATCTGGTGCAGGAGCAGGAGTACCTATTTAATCTGGCCGGCCAGGTCAGTCACCTTGACTCGATGACGGACCCGCTGACGGACCTTGAGATCAACTGCCGCAGCCAGCTTTCGATTTTGGAGGCGTGCAGGCACAATAACCCGGAGCTGAAGATTGTGTTCGCGGGAACACGCCAGCAGTACGGCAAGCCGGATTACTTGCCGATTGACGAGAAGCACCCGATGAACCCGACCGACGTGAACGGGATCAACAAGATGGCGGGGGAGAGCTACCACATCCTGTACAACAATGTGTATGGCATACGCGCCACGTCGGTGCGGATGACAAATACGTACGGGCCGCGGCAGTATGTGAAGGATGCGCGGATGGGCTTCATCGGGTGGTTTATCCGCAAGGCGGTGCTGGGCGAGGAGATTTCGATCTATGGGGACGGGGCGCAGATACGGGACTTTAACTATGTGGACGATGTGGTGGACGCGCTTTTGCGGGCCGGGGCCAGCGACGAGGCCAACGGGCAGGTGTTCAACCTGGGGGGCGAACCGATCAGCCATGTCGATGTTACCAGGCTGCTGATAGAGGTGGCGCAGAGCGGGTCATATTCGCTGGTGCCGTGGCCTGCCGACCGCAAGAAGATCGACATTGGGGATGTTTACAGCTCGTACGGCAAGATTGAGCGCGTGCTGGGGTGGAAGCCGGCCGTTTCATTGCGGGAAGGGCTTAGGCGCAGCGTCGAGTTCTACAGGCGGGACGGGGAGTATTACTGGTAGTGGAGGAGCCACGATCAGCCGCTATGCTATAATTCTGGCATAGTTAGCTGAAGGAAGGGCAACATGATAGAAGCGCACGACATTTCCCGGTTGATCAGCCGCGATCCGGATATCATGAGTGGCACACCGGTTTTCATTGGTACCCCTGTACCGGTCCAGATTTTGTTTGACTGGCTGGAAGACGGCGAATACTCACTTGATGATTTTCTGGAGAACTTCCCCGGTGTTTCTCGCGAGCAGGCGGTTGCGGTTCTGGAAGTGTATAAAGAACTGCTTCTGGCACAGGTGAAATGAGGATATTACTGGACGAATGCCTGCCAACATCCTTAAAGAGAGATATCACTGATCATCAAGTCGCAACCGTCGTAGAAATGGGTTGGTCAGGTATGAAGAACGGGAGATTGCTCACAATTGCTGAGAATTATTTCGACATACTCCTCAGGGTTGACAGGGAAATAGAATATCAGCAGAATCTCGAAACCGGGCAAATAGCGATAGCAATTCTGGATGCGCCCAATAAGGTTCGCTTTCTACGGCTGCTTATACCTGCGCTACTTGCTGCTTTACCCAATGTCCAGCCTGGTACGGTAATTCACATAGGTGATAATTCCTAGATATTGGCGCCAACGATGAGCCTGTATCATCGTGATGATACATAGTTGGAAGGTATTATGTAGAGTGATTTATATCAACGATACAGGCGCACAGTACGAAACGATAAAGGACGAGATCTTGCGCGTTACGCAGGCCGTTATGGAGCGCAGTTACTTTATTCTGGGCGAGAACGTGTCTGCATTTGAGCGCGAGTTCGCGGCTTACTGCGGCACGAAATACGCCGTAGGGGTGGCGAACGGGACGGATGCAATAGCGCTGGCTTGCAGGGCGCTGGGGATCGGGCAGGGCGACGAGGTGCTGACTTCGACGCACACAGCCACATTTAGCGCGCTTGGGATCTCGATGGCGGGCGCGACGCCTACCTTCGCGGATATAGAAGCTGACACGGGCAATATTGACCCGGCCAAGATCGAGGCCTCGATTACGCCGCGCACGAAGGCGATCATGCCTGTGCACCTGTACGGGCAAATGGCCGACATGGACCCGATCATGGAGATCGGGCGGAAGCACGGCCTCCCAATTATCGAAGACGCAGCACAGGCGCACGGCGCAACGTATCGCGGCAAGAAGGCCGGGTCGATGGGGGTGCTAGGGTGCTTCTCGTTTTACCCGACTAAGAATCTGGGGGCGTACGGGGACGCAGGGGCACTTGTGACAGACGACCCTCAGTTGGCTGAGGTATTGCACGAGCTACGCAACGGTGGGCAGCGCACACGCTATGACCATGTGCGAGTGGGAGTGAACAGCCGCATAGACGAACTGCAGGCGGCGATACTGCGTGTAAAGCTGCCGCATTTAGACGAATGGAATATGGCACGGCGCAAGAACGCGCAGCGGTATGACGAGATGCTGAGGATCACGAATGTGCCTGTGCGACCTGTGGCTGTCAGGGAGTACGGCGAGACGTGCATGCATCTGTATGTGATTCGGGTGCGGGCTGAAGACCGAGACGCGCTGATTGCGCACCTGGTGGAGAACGGCATCGCGGCGATGATACACTATCCGGTGCCTGTGCATCTGTCGAAGGCTTATGGCTTCCTGGGACTGGGAGAGGGGTCGCTCCCGGAGGCCGAGAACATGGCGCGGGAGATTATTACGCTGCCTATGTATGCGGAACTAACGGAGACGCAGGCACAGACTGTGGTGGACGTGGTGGCGGCGTATTATACGATGGGGATTGGCGCGAGGGGTTAGGGATTGAAACGCCAAGATCGCCAAGATCGCCAAGGTACTGGGGATTGATCACGGAGAACACGGAGGACACTGAGGACACCAAGGTTTAAGAAGGGATTAAGGGTTGGGTGGAAGGCCAACAGTTGGGGTTATCGCTGGGTCCGGGAGGGATGGGGTTTATCCTGCGCATGGCGGTCAGGAGGTTGATTCTTCGCTACGCTCAGAATGACAAGGGGAGAGGGTTGCTCTTCGTCTTTGATCGAGGCTGACGGCATACTGGTGGTTGGCGGGGGGGGCTACATTTCCACTAAGTCTAACCGGAAGGCTTTGATCCTATATAATAGGGGCATGGAACCGGAAGCTCACTTTGTAATTGCGGAAGCGGAAGAACAGGCAGGAGAGACCGGCGGGAAAGGTGGGAGGGCAATCAGCATGGATTCAGCATGGTGGGGTACGTTTGCCCTGCTTATGATCGCTATGTGCCTGACGGTAACGGGAGAATTGTTGCTCAAGACCGGTATGAACAGGCACGGGCAGCTAGATGTGAGCGCATCGACGCTGCTGCCTACGGCGGTCAAGCTGTTCACGAACCCCTGGGTGCTGGGAGGCTTCATGTTCGTGTTCAGCGGTGCGCTGTTCTGGCTGGCAGTGCTTTCGCGCTGGCCGCTCTCATTAGCCTACCCACTCCTCTCCATCAGCTATATAATCGGGATCATCGCGGCTGTGGTGATATTCAAAGAGAAAGTGAACGCCGTGCAGATAGTGGGCGTGCTGGTGATCGTGCTGGGCGTATTCCTCATCAGCCGTAGCGACCAATGAGTCGTAGATCGTAAGTCGCTGATCGTAAGTCGTCATAAGTGATAAGTGATAAGTGATAAGTGATGGACACCCGGGGGCATTGACTTACGATCTGAGACTTACGATCTACGACTCGTAAGGTGTGAAGAGCAAGTAATGAGCAATCCTAACAACCCTGCACAGGAACCACGACCGGTCAGCGTCGCACCGCACGAGGGGCGAGTCACTCACCATGCCTTTAAGGAGATTGAGATCGCGGCCAGCCCACAAACTTATGACGCAAAAGCGAGAACCGACTACACACTGACCGTAATAATCCCGGCATTCAACGAAGGGGACGCGGTCGATAGGGTGATCTACAAGGTGCGAGAGATAAGGCCGCAGGCGGAGATCATTGTGGTGGACGACGGCTCACGCGACAACACGAGCGACACGGCGCGGAGGGCGGGGGCGCGCGTTATACGCCACCCTTATAACAAAGGGAACGGGGCGGCGGTAAAGACGGGATTGCGAGCCGCTCATGGCGATGTGGTGCTATTGCTGGACGCCGACGGGCAGCACCCACCGGAGGATATCGAGCGGGTGCTGGCACCCATGGGAGAGTACGACCTCGTGGTGGGGGCGCGCACGAAGCAGTCGGAGTCGGCGATGATTCGCGATATTGGGAATGGCATATTCAACAGCCTGGCGAGCTACCTGGCGGGACGCGACATACCGGACTTGACGTCGGGGTTCAGGGCGATGAAGCGCGAGATGATCATGGAGTTCATCCACCTTCTGCCCAACCTGTACTCGTACCCGACGACCAGCACGCTGGCTTTCCTGAAGGCTGGCTATAACGTGGAGTTTGTGCCGATCAAGGCACGCAAAGGCACGGGTCGAAGCAACACAAAGATATTGCGCGACGGGGTACGGGCCGTGGTGATAATCTTCAGGATAATTACACTGTTCGCGCCAATGAAGATATTTCTGCCCGTGAGCGTAACGCTGTTTGTGCTGGGCGTGCTGTACGGATTTGCGAATATATTCCTGGCGGGGATCAACCGCATCCCTAACGGCTCGGTGCTATTGATACTGAGCAGCCTATTCATTTTCCTGTTCGGGCTGATTTCGGAGCAAATATCGTCCATGCGCTTTGAGTCGAGCGAGAGGCCACGAATTGCGGATGACTGGGACTGGGAAGCGCCCGGCGGGATTGGGCGTCGCGTAGATGGCGGCGGGAGCGTGCCGAGCGGCGCGCCAACGAGCACTGCACCCGAGCCGGATGCCGAGGCTGAAGCGAATGTGGATGGATACGCCCCCAGTGAATAGCCAGCGCACGGAAGCCGACGTAACATCCGACAACTCGCAAGCCACAGCCAGTACTTCTAAATCCCAGACTCGCAGCTGGCTGCTGCGGATCGCGGGCACGCTGGTGTTCGTGGGGCTGCTGGTGTGGCTGGACATACGGGGCGATCTGCGGCTGGAGGATATCTTCAACACGCTGAAGAGCGCGAATCCGCTGCCGGTGGCGCTGTCGCTGCTGATGTACGTACCGTTCCTGATCGTGAAGGCCGCGCGCTGGCGGATGGTGTCGGCGGACATGGGGATGCCTGTTAGCTGGAGGCAGGCGTGGCGCATTTATGCGATCGGCCTGGCGGCGGGCACGTTTACGCCGGGACAAGCGGGCGATGCGCTCAAGGCGTTGTATCTGCAGCGTATGGGCTATGGGCTTGGGCGAGCGGTGGGTAGCTCGCTGCTGGACAGGCTGTTTGATGTGGCGGCGCTCGCGCTGCTGGGCTTGCTGGGGGTCGCGGTGTACGGGGGGCGATTTGCGGGGCAAGTGCCTGCGTTGATCGGGCTGACAGTGCTTTGCATAGCGGTGGTGGCGTTTTTCGCGTACAACCGGACGAGGCAGTGGGCCGTTAGTTTTGTGTCAAGCATTCTCAGGAAGCGCGGGCTGAGAAGCTCGGCTGACAGTGCGATGTGGTCGCTTGGGCGCAACACGCTGGTGAATGCGGCACTACTGACCGTTGCCAGTTTCGCCATCTCGATATTCAGGGTGTGGCTGCTGGCGGTGGGGATCGGGGTGGTGCTTGGGCCGCTGGAGGTGTCGGGGTACGTGGGGTTGACCACTGCGGCTGCTCTGGTGCCTGTAACGGTGGGGGGAGTGGGCACGCGGGACGTTGTGTCAGCTTTTGTGTTACAGCAGTTGGGCTATGCTAAGGAAGTGGGGTTGGCGCTTTCAGCACTGATATTGGTATTGAACCTGGCACAGGCGATTACGGGTTGGGTAATTGGGCTGAGGTATGAGACGGGGACGACGGACGACGGACGGCCGACGACATGAGTGTCATGCATTGTAGGCGATCGACAGAGTAGGAATGATTAGTAGCTTTACAACGCAATATCTGCCGCCTTTGCTGGTGGCTGTGATAATTGGATTGGCGGCGGTGCTGCTGATCTATTTCCTTTCGCGGGGGAGTGAGGGAGCCGCGCCGCGAATCCGGCGAGGGCTGGCGAAGTACAGGTGGACGCTGGTATTTTTTGGGGGCGTGGTGCTGTTTGTGGTGGCGTTCAGCACGTTTCTGGTCGGGCACGGGGAGATTGAGAGCCTGCGGAAGTGGCAGGACAGCAGGGTGTCGACCGTGAGTAATTTGCTGGTGAGCTACCCGGCGAATGTTGCGCCAGGCTCGCCGGAGCTATCGGCTACGTGGTCGTATACGGGAGGGGCGGTCTTCAACGACCTGTACAGCGCCAATCTGGCGGAAGGGGCCTCGATCCGGAGCCACGACATCCTGGTGAGGCCGGGGGCCAACTACCGCTACAGCTTTTATGCCTTCAGCGACGATAGCTCGGTGACAACCAACGCACAGGTGCGACTGCTGTGGCTGGGAGCCGACCTGAGTGACCTTTCGTGGGATGATAGCCCGGCGGTATCCACGAACTACACGCTGAGCGGCGTACAGGGAAAGAATTGGCCTGCCGGGGCGTTCGTGGCTGGGAGCGGGGTCGCACCTGCCGGGGCTAAGGCGCTGAGGTTTGAGCTAACTGCGCTGGGGCCGGGTTCGGTGAAGCTGCGGTCGATGAGCGTGGTGCAGGATGGGGTGTATGTGGAGGCGCACCCCAACGCGGCGAGCGGGTCGTTGGCGTTTTCGTTCGACTGGGAGACGGCGATGGGCGGGCCTGTACACTCGCAGGGGATGACGGGGCACGACGTGCAGGGCGCGGAGGCACATGGGATGCTGATGCGTCAGGGGGCAGACTGGCTGAATAACCTGTTCGTGACGAACCATATCAGCGCCACGTTCTACGCGACGGGGTATAACCTGCTGGACGGGAACACACAGCACCTGACTTTCAGCGGGAATCCGACATATACGTGGGCCAAGCCGAAGAACCACTGGAGCACCGACTGGTGGTTGACGCACCCGTGGTACAGCGATGACCCGTTTGGGACGTACCGGAGCGACCCGGCATGGTACTTCGGGGACCAGACGCGGACGCTGTTGGCGGCGGGGCACGAGATCGCGCCGCACACGTTCGCGCATATTTACGTGAGGGGGTCTAACCCGAGCGAACTGGCGACGGACATGGACGAGTGGCTCAAGTACAGCAAGCTGGCAGGAGTGCCGCCGCCCACGACGTTCGCATTCCCGTGGCGCAGCAGCAATTCGCTGACGGCGGATTTCTATGACGTACTTTACCAGAGCGGCATACGGGCGGTGATACGGGTGTATGCCCCTGACCTGCGCGATCTTTATACTATAGGCGCGGCGACCGTTTATACGCAAATGGCGGTGATGCCCGATTTTATGCTGGGGTCGGCTGCGGCAGGTATGGGAGAGGAGACGGGTGGCGTGCTGAACGAAGCGCAGGGGCTGAATGTGATCAGCGAGACGCTGGCGCGGAGGGGCACTACTTCGTTCTGGCAGCACCCTGAGCAGCTGGGGGACGACCCTGGATTGGCGGATGTGCGCGCCGCGTGGCAGGCGGTTGCTGAGGCGGCTGCACGAGAACGGGACAACGGCAGGTTGTGGATAGCGACGGTGGCTGAGATAACAGCGTACCAGCGCGACTTAGCAAGCGTCACAACCACTCTACAACATGCAGGCGGCGGTTGGCAGATATTAGTGAATAACGATTCGGGCACCGAGTTACATGGCGTGACGCTAACTCTGCCCGGCGACGCGAGCACAGCCCGCGACGACCAGGGCGCGGTGCAGTCAGTGTTGCACCCCACGCCCGACAGCACGACCCTGAGCGAGCCGGATCAATTTGCGGGACCCTCTCGCCAGATCGTGCTGGCAACTCTCCTTCCCGGCAGGACTATTGTTGACCTGGAATGGGTGGCAGGGCAGGAGCCGCTGCAGTGAGGGCGTGGTGGTCACGATGGGGGTCGAAGCATAGCAACCAGATCGCGGTCGGGGTGACGCTGATTGCGTGCCTTGTGATCCTTTTTGCGGCGTACAATGACAAGCGTGCTCTGTTTCTGGATGTTGGCTCGCCGGGCGATGGTCCCTTCCTGACGGGCTTCTACGCCGACGAGCCGGACATTGATTTTCGATACAGGTGGACAAAAGGGGCGTCTACAGTCGAGTTTACCGGTGCGGGTAGTGCGGCGCCATCTTCGGTGATTATACGGGCGCAAGGGCCGCACCTGGTCGACTCAGGGCAGCCGATCACTGTAGCTGTGACGCTAAACGGCGCGAGCATGGTGCCAGCCGTTGTGACGCTCAGGGACACACTGCAGAGCTATACTTTTGGCGTACAGGGCGACACCCGTCTCTCGCCGCCCTACGTGCTCGGCATAACTTCGACCACGTTCAGACCGGCGGGCGACAATCGCTCGTTGGGTTTTAAGTTGGACGCTGTCAGCCTGCTGCAGGGCGATGGGCCTAACCTCCCGCCGCTGTTTGTTGTTTTGTGGCTGATTGTGTTTGTCATGGGGCTGGCGGGCGTACTCACGGCGTTGAGCTCACGTTGGCGCGATGCTGGTCTGGTAGTGCTGGCGCTAGCGGTGACTGTCGTGGTCTTCTGGGGGCACGTACTTTACCCTGCTGTGTACTTTCCCTTTGCCGCTGCCCTCGTGGGGGCGGCCGGGCTGATAGTGTGGCAGAGGCGGTGGGTAGCGCGGGTGTGGAGGGGCCTCGGTGCTGTCAGGAGCCGGCTGCTGAGTTTCTGGGTGGACGATGGTGAGGGTGTGGGCAGGCGGTTCAGGCTGGATTGGGCGTGGGCGGTAATGTTGGGGGCCACGCTGGTGTTCGCGGGGGTGGCACTGTGGGCGATCCCGCAGGTGGCGTGGATCGGGCACGCAGATTACGCCGAGAATGCCAATATTGCGCGGAGTCTTGTTGAGGGGCATGGGCTAACCGTGGACTACACAGCGCAATTCTACACGGACCGCCCGCAACTCACGCACCCGGCGGACACCTGGCCGCTATTGCAGCCACTGCTGATCGCGCCCTTTTTCGCTCTGTTTGGGCCGCAGACATGGGCGGCCAAGCTGCCGAACCTGGTGATATTGATCGCGCTGGCGTGGGCGGTGTTTTACGTGGGGGCGAGGCTATGGGACAGGCGGGCTGGGCTCATAGCGGGACTGCTGACGCTGCTGCACCCGTACTTCTTCAACACGATCCTCTTTCCGATCAACGACCTGGCTTTTACGGCAATATTCTTTGCACTGGGATATGTGGTCTGGCGGGCGGTGGAGGTGCGCGAGCGCAGTAGGGGGTTGCTTATCGCCGGGCTGATCGGGACGCTGGCGGGATTGCTAATATGGAGCAAGCCAAGCGGGGCGGCATTGCTTGTGGGACTGGTGTTGGGGGCGGGATGGATATGGTGGAGGCATCGCGGGCGGTCTGAGGAAGGGGAGAGCGCGTCGGGAGAAAAGGCGATACCGTGGCGGGGATTGCTGGTAGCGGGAGGGGCGTTCGCGCTGGTCGTGGTGCCGCTGATTGTCAGAAATATGATCGATTTTGGATCGCCCTTTTACAGCACTGAGGGATATGACGCCTGGATATTGCGCTACTGGCCGTTCTATAAGTGGGAGAACATCTACAAGTATTACATAGGCAGCGAGTTGCCGCACCCGCGCTGGCTGGTCGGGGGCAAGTTCGGTTACCAGAATCTGTTCGATGCTATAGGCATCAATTTTAGCTGGGTGTGGATCCAGGGCGTCATGAGCGATGCGTCGAAGAGCGACTTTGTGATCGGGATGGTGCCGCTGCTGGGTGCAATAATGGGATTGCTGACGGCGTCCAGGCGGGCAGTGAGGCTGTTCGGGCTGGCCTTTTTCAGCATGGGGCTGTACGCGCTCTTTATCCTGTTATACTGGCACTTCGAGGGGCGATATTTCCAGGTACTTATCCCGTGGTGCTATTTGCTGCTGGCGGGGGCGCTGGTGTGGCTGGCGGATGTGGTTGGGGCAGCGTGGCGCGGGAGGTCGGGAAAGATCGCGTCGGCGGTTGCACTGGTTGTGCTGGCGGGGGCTTTTGTGTGGCCGTCGTTCGAGCCGATCAAGAATGACCTGACGAACACCACGCGGCCGACCAGCTTCACTGTGGCGATGGACTGGCTGGTGCAGAACAGCACGCCTGCGGACGTTGTGATGACGCGCGACCCCTGGGAGCTGAACTGGCACAGCAGACGGAGGGCCGTGATGATACCATTCGACGACCTTGCTACTATCAAAGCGGTTGCAAAGCGCTACGGGGCGACGATGCTGCAGCTTGGCGGGCCGACGGATGGGATCAATGTAGCTAACTGCCCTGCAGACGCGAACGCGAAGGGCGGGTTCCCGACGGGCACGCGACCTGCGCTGGGCAAGTTATATTGCGGGTATGATCTGCCAGGGTTCACGCTGGTGTATAAGAACGGGGACCTCACTATTTACCGGCTGAGCCAGTAGATGGGCCTTAAATGCAGAAAGCGCACCGGTGCGGGGCGCGCTTTCTTGATTCGCGGGCGGGAGGCTAGGCTGCTGCAGGCAAAGCCTCTTCGTAATCGTGCTCAGTAGCCTGGAGAAGACGCAGGGCAGCATTGGAGGGCGCGCCGGGAGGATTCGGACCCTGTATGCGGGCGTAGGCCGACTGGCGCTTGGGGCCGAAGCCGGGGAGCTTGGCGACTTCGCCTCGACGGGCCGCATCAGCAAGCTCGGCGGGGGAGTTTACGCCCAGTTCTTTGTTGAGGCGGATGGCCAGCTTCGGACCAACGCCGTACACATCCATCAGGTGGTCAACGGCGACGGGGAGGTCGGCGCGTAGTTCCACGTAGAAACTCATGGAGCCATCGCGAACCAGCTCACGTATCTTCGCACCAAGGCGCTTGCCGAGGTTCAGCAGGGGCCACTGTGCTTCATCCAGGGCCATTTCGAGGGCAGGAGTGCCCAGGGTCATGAACGTCAGTGCGGCCTGGCGGTAGTGGGCGATCCTGTAGGGGTTGCCTCCAGCCATCTGCAGGAGGGAGGCGCAGTTGAAGAGCACCTCAGCGACCTGTTCATAGCCTATCGCGGGCCTATTGCTAATAATCTTCATAGGACTCTTATCCATCTTCTTTCTCTCTTTC
The DNA here is from genome assembly GCA_038203825.1 of Chloroflexia bacterium. Lineage (GTDB taxonomy): Bacteria > Chloroflexota > Chloroflexia > QHBQ01 > JADMIH01 > JADMIH01. Next base: position 61,930 of record JBBRDO010000016.1, read on the forward strand.
ACTCAAAAAGCAAGCTCTATCAACTAAAATCTGCGTGTCGGTATGTGGAACCCACGTTCTAATTATACGCTGAAACGGGCGAAAAGTCAAGTGTTTTGGGGGCATGCAAGAGGGGTTTGGAGGGATCTCCAACGACGACTCTTCACGAATTCGTGCGAAGACAGCAAGGGGCGGGTGTGCTACAATAAGGGAGTGTCTAGAAGTACAGAGAAAGGCAAGACCGCTTGTAAGGAGATAGATTGTTAGCCAGAATTACCCTCTGCCTTCGGTTGTAATACCAGGCGAACAGCTTCACACTCCTGGCTAATGCCTTGAAGCATTTGGAGTA
>JBBRDO010000017.1:0-61116 GCA_038203825.1 Chloroflexia bacterium
TCACTGGTCACTGGTCACTGGTCACTGGTCACTGGTCACTGGTCACTGGTCACTGGTCACTGGTCACTGGTCACTGGTCACTGGTCACTGGTCACTGGTCACTGGTCACTGGTCACTGGTCACTCTCCCCGCCCCCATTGAACCAAAGTTGCCCACAATAGGTATAATCATTATATGAACAAGATCACCATCATCGGCTTAGGCCTTACAGGCAATTCAATCGGACTGGGCTTGAAGCAGTCTGCTGGCCCTGACGTGCGTATTACAGGTTTCGACCCCGACAGCACTCTCGAACAGGTAGCCCTCCGTAAATATCTCAGTGTTCATGAGATTGCGCCCGACCTGGAGCGCGCGGTGCGTGGCGCATCTCTGGTGGTGATCTCTACTCCAATTTCTGCCGCGCGTGAAGTGCTTGAGGCTATCGCGCCCTTCCTCGATAAGGATGCCACTGTAACAGACACTCTCCCCCTGAAAGAGCCTGTGCTGGCAGTTTCGCGCGCCGTCCTGGGTCCGGACGCGAGCTTTATAGGCGGCCACCCCTTCTCTCTCACGGTGGATCTGGATGTCGTAACCGGTGGCATCCCTTCCGCCGATCTATTCGCGGGTGCGCCCTGGTGCATCATGCCTGCTCCCGGTGCGGGCAATGCCGCGCTCAACACTGTTATCAATCTTGTTGAGACCCTTGGCGCCAAGCCCCTCTTCATTGACCCTCTTGAGCACGATTCGTTTCTCGCCGCGGTCAGCCATCTGCCGGTTGCCGTCAGCGCCGCATTCATTAAAGCGGTCGCGGGCAGTCCCGCCTGGGGCGACATGAGCGCGCTCGCCCACGGCAGATTCCGCGCAGTGAGCGAAGGGGTTTCGTACGACGCGCAGACCCTGGCCGACACCCTTTCTCAGAACAGCGCCCTCCTCCTTCGCTGGATCGATGGCTACATGAACGCCCTTTACGATCTGCGCACGCTCATCGCAGGCGGCGATATTGATGCTCTTACCGCGACTCTGACCGAGGCCAACCAGGCTCGCCGTGCCTGGGCCGACCCCGACGTTGTTGACGCGGACGACGCGAGACTCCGCTCGGAACTGCGCGACGCCATCAACGACAGCCGCCCCTCACAGGCTCTCATGGGCACCTATCTCACCGAGAAGATATTCCGCAGGAAAGAACGAGGCGGCTGATCCTCAGGCAGTAATCCGCTATAATAGGGCAGATGACAGCCGCTGCCCCCACACAAACTGCCTCTATCGCGATAAACTCGCGGCCCGCCATGATCGTGGCCGCGTTGTGCATTTTCCTCACTGCCCTCGACCAGACGGTGATCGTCACCGCCCTCTGGCCTATCTCACAGGAGATGCAGATCCCCATTACCGAGCTCGACAAGGCCGCGTGGGTGGTAACAGCCTATCTCCTCGGCTACACGGTCGCCCTGCCCCTCATGGGCCGCGTGGCCGATGTCTACGGCCAGAGGCGCATCTTCCTTATTTCGCTGGGCATCTTCATGTTGGGTTCCGTGCTGTGTGCTGTGGCTCCCACTCTAGGGTGGCTGGTTGCGGCTCGCGGGCTTCAGGCTGTCGGTGGAGGGGCCGTCTTGCCCGTGGGCATGGCAATGTCGCGCCACCTGTACGGCGAAAAGCACGTACCCTTCATGCTGGGCATCCTGGGCGCGGTGGCCGAGGCGGGAGGGGTGATAGGCCCGCTGTGGGGCGCGCTTATCATGCAGTATATGGACGGCCTGCTCAACATATCGGGCTGGCGCTGGATCTTCTGGATAAACATCCCTATCGGCCTGCTGTTTGCTGCCCTGGTGCTCTATACACCCTCTCTTGCTCGCTTGCCGCGCTTCCCCGGTAAGATCGACTGGTTGGGCGCGCTCCTGCTCGGTGGTGGCCTGTTCGCCCTCTCGCTTGCGCTGGCCACTCCAGGCTCCGTCGGCGCATGGGCAGGCCTCAATTCCACACAGTCGGGCCAGCCCACCGAATGGCTCACCCCTCAGACGCTCACCCTGTTCGGGGTTGCACTGCTCCTGTTCGTGCTGTTCGCCCTGTGGCAGCGACGCGCTCCCGAGCCTCTGATCCCGCTAGACCTCTTTGCACGCCGTAATTGGCCGTTCGCAGCCTCTAACCTCACGAACATACTGGTCGGCGCTTCCCTCATCATCACGATGGTAAACGTGCCCCTTTATGTCGCCAGCGTGCTCGACGGCACAGCGGCGGACGGTGGCTTCATGCTCTTGCGCATGACGGCCTTTATCCCGATAGGCGCTATCGCGGGCGGCCTGCTGGGGGTGCGACTGTCCTACAGGTGGGTGGCTGTGCCCGGCTTGCTGCTGGCTGCTGCGGGCTTCTGGGAGATGCACAACTGGACGTTGCAATCGGTTGATGACCCCGTTACCTGGTTCGGGCTGGCCCTCAACGGCCTCGGCTTCGGCCTGCTCATCTCGCCCGTCACCGCCACGGCGCTCCAGTGGGGCGGCCTCAAGCGGGCCGCGCTCTCAGCGGCCTCGGTCAATCTGTCGCGTATGATCGGCATGATGGTGAGCCTATCGGCCCTCACAGCCATCGGCCTGCATCGCTTCCAGCAACTCATGTCCGAGCACCCCATCCCCCTGTTCCAGGCTGCGGGCGAAACCGCCGAGCAATTCGTTCAGCGCCGGGCCGACTACACCATTGCCTACAAATCGGCTTCTCTAGACGTCTACACCGCGGGCTTCCTCATCGCCGCGCTGCTTTGCCTGCTCGCGCTCATCTTCGCCTTCTGGCTGCGCCCCAGACCTGGCGCAGATATAGACCCCGGCCCGATATTCTAGAATCAAAGGCCGGGAGCAGCTAGTGGCTGGCTCCCGGCCTCTGTTTATTTTCGGTTGTTCGCCGCCCTACTTTATCAACCTTGGGCGCGAGAACGGCATCTCCCAAACCGTGGTGTCCTGCGTGTACGATGGGTCGCTCTTCAAGCGGAGCCACGATGTGCTACATTGCCCGGCAGGCCCAAAGAACGACGTGTAGTTGGCTGAGCCCTCCACCGGGATGCTTACCTTTTCGGGAGCCGGGCAACCCGCACAATACCAGCCGTTGTCCGGGCCGACGTACCCAACTCCTACGTCGCCATAGCAATTATTGTTCAGCAAGTCGGAGCAAGGCGAGTAGTTGCCACTGCCGTCCACCTGGCATAGCTGCATCTGGTATTGCATAGTGTGGCTCGGGCCACAACCATTTGTACAGTCCTGGTCAAAGTGGCGGATCGCCAGCGACTGGCCCGCGGCATTCTTGCTCACCTGAGTAAAGAGCATCGGGAAGTTATCTCCCGTGTCCAGGTTGAGCGGCAGCGCCCTCTTGGCAAGTACCGCTGCTCCCCTGCCTGCACCTTCCATGCTGCCGTCGTCCCAGTCGGGCAGGGGTGTCCCAGCTGCTTGAGCAAAGTACTGGTTGTTCGCCATACAAATGCTCGTCGCGAGGGAGCCTATGGTGTCACAGGCATAGCCCGCGTCTACGTTCTGTTGCTTTGGACCCACCCTGATGTCAAAGTTATTCTCGCTCGACCCTTGATTTGCGAGAGGGCCGCCATTTGAGACAGACTGCACGTACACGTAGAAGTAGAAGTTACCGTTCGATTCTCGCTCGTAACATTCATTGTTCTGGAATGTGCAAGCAGGGTTGCTGGGGTCAGACAGCGTAATGTCGAAGCCCGGCGGCTGGTACCATGCACGGTCCGTTCTTGCGTCGGCTCCCACAGAGTATCGCGTAATGTATGCGCCGCCCGTCTGGTCTGAAAGAGTCGCGGGGTCGGCGAACGCGCTGGTTATGTGCGGGTTGAAGTGCCACAGTGTGAAATTGGTCTGTGTCGTCCAGTTGTCGTCCCACTCACCGGGGTTGGGACCTATACCGCCTGCATTTGTTCTGTTGCGGCGGAACTCGTCCACGCGCCAGAAACCTACCCTGCGGCTTTGCCATTCCGACGGTATTGGTGTGGCAGTAAGTGGAAATGCTCCCAACTTTAATCCGGTGTTGAAGCGTTGTCCATTGGTTGTGCAGTTTGCACCGCCCGAGCACCACGTGAACTCGCCGGCGTCGCCGTACAAAGTAGGCGTTGCATAAGGTGTAGCTGTCTTTGTACCATTGCAAGCACCAGGGCAGAATGTGGCGGTTGCTATGGGCGTATTTGGTGTCGGCGGTGGGCTCGGGTTGTTATATGTATCGGGGTCGAAAAACTGCACCGACACATGATCGTCCGGAAAGTCAGCCGGCACATCTATGCGGTACAGGTACCCATAGGGCATCTTTACATGCTCGTCATTGACGGTGTTGCCCGAAATGTAATACGGGCTGTAGGCATCGCCTCCCTGGCGAAAGCTATCTATTCCCCATACGCTGAGATTTAGCTCGTTTACTACGCCTGCCTGGCCGTAGGGCTTGGTGTTGATCTCGGCATAGGAGTTGAAGTCCGCCGTGGCGTCCGCGCTCACGTCTACTGTCCGCCAGAGCGGTATGATCCTCATGAAGAAAGTGTCTTCGGCCTGTACCGCGTGTATAGTGACCTGCGAAGAAGCGAAGTCCACGTTTACGTTGCTCGAGCTGAGTGTGGCTGTAGGCACTCCGTTTGCCTGCAACATCTGGTAGGCTTTTGTAGATACAGTGCCGCTGTTCACGCCGCCGTCCTGCATGATCTGGGCAGCAGAAAGGGCCGCCGCGTCCACCGCGCTCTGCAGCTTGGCACGCTTACCCATCAGGTTGCCGACGTCCACTCCGAGCCCAACGAACATGACCAGCACAGTCATCATCAGCGCGATCACGAGCATAGCCTGCCCTTTGGAATGCGACTGCTCAACCCGCTTACGAGCCATATCCCGGTTCCTGGCGCGCCTCCCGGCCGCCGACATCATTGCCTCGTACTGGGCAAGGTCGACGTAGCGTTCGGTCTCCGCTTCGCTATAAGGCGCATACTGCTCTATGCTTGCTTTGTTTCGTAGAGATCTTTTCATAATAATGTACTCCGATATTCGGGTCCGCGGTCAGTCGTCCGTCCTATGTCGTCTGTTGTCCGTCGTCAGTTGTTTGGCACCTGTTGGATGATGGCGTAATTACTCATGGGCAATTGAGTGTTCCGGGCGATCAGGGTGCCAAGTAAAGGCGTATATTTGAAATCGACTTCCACGAGCACGAAGCTGATATTCGTGGCGTCACCCACTGATTGCAGCTTGCTCTGAATACTGGCGCTGGTCACATTGGGCGCATCACCGCTACTGCCGTTGCCGTTGTATATTTGCGTTTGGGTCCATGTGCTGATGTTGCCGGAGCCGTTAGTTGCGCCTTGAACTGAAAAGATGTCGAGGTTCAGGCTTCCTGTCATGGCGCTGCTTGAGCCGAAGTCTATGCCTTGCAGCTTGTTCAGCACCAGCGTTACTGTCTGGCCCGCGCTGCCGCGGTCGAGCATAAAGCGCGTTGCGTCGCGTGACGCTGAGTTGACGCGCTCCCAGGCGTTAAACGCCAGCCCGCCCTCGATGATGGCGCTAAGCATCAATACCAGCAAGGGCAGCAACATCGCCAGTTCGACCATGCTCTGGCCTCGCCCTTTGCGCCGCTTGAGTTCTTCCATTGGCGTGCCGTCTTCCGCGCAGGTATCCGGCTGCCGTCGGTTTCGCATTCTATTTAGCTTGAACATAAGCTTCCTCGCCATTGTATCCTCACACTACTCGCTACCAAATCACGTCTCATGACTACCAGGCTCTACGGACAGCCTAAGAGATTGCCGTTTGAAGCGTGGGGCAGACTGCCCGAAGCTGTTACGTAGCCAGGCTTAGAGGCCGTAGCGTTTACCGATATGTACCATCCGTCAAAACTGAAGGAACCCACATTACAAACTGTGTAGTAACCACTGCCGGTTCCGCCTAGCGTGCCACTCCAGTTCGATTGGCCGTTGGATGCCGCCGCAGATACTGTGGCTCCGTCAACCGGGGCACCTGTAGCGAGATTCGTTACTCTAACCTGGATATCGAGCCCCTGGTTACTGCCGGCTGATTTGTAGGCAATGATGCTGACCCGCAGTGGGATGGGTGTCGGTGTTACAGTCGGGGTCGGCGTATTGCTGGGTGTATTGGTGGGGGTGTTGGTCCTGGTATTGGTAGGAGTGATAGTAGGCGTGGGAGTCTTGGTTCTGGTAAAGGTAGCCGTGACCGGGACTGTATTGGTGGGAGTAGAAGTCCTGGTAGAAGTAGGTGTGATAGTAGGGGTAAGAGTGATGGTGGGGGTATTGCTGGGGGTGTTTGTACGAGTACTCGTGGGCGCACCTGCCGTCAGCGTGGCCGCCACTGTCGTTTGCGTCGCCCCGGCAATGGCCGTCTGGGTGACCCCGGCAATGGCGGTTTGCGTAACGAAGGGGGCTGCAGTTTGCGTGGCTATCGTGCCTGCCGTTTGGGTCAGAGCGGCGACTGCCGTATTCGTAGACCTGGCAACAGAGGTTTGCGTGGCCGCCACCGACGTTTGCGTAGCCCTGACATTCGCAGTCTGGGTGACCCCGGCAATGGCGGTTTGCGTGACGAGGGGGGCTGCGGTCGCGGTTTGCGCGATGCTGGTCATTTGCGCCACCGCAGTCTGCTGAAATGAAGCTGTAGCGGTTTGCGCTATTGCTGTTTGCGTGTAGTATGGGACCGGCGTCCAGGTCGCCAGCGGCAGGGGAGTCGGCCCCAAGTTGCCGTGGTCGAAGCTCTGCACCGCGCCCCACTCTTCATTAATCGCCATTTCGACGCCCTTCAGTTCGATCCCCGGAATGATCGCGCTTACGAGGGGAGTGAGGGGTTTGACCGTATAAACAACCTCTATTCTCACGACCTCGTTAGGTTGGCCCGGGTCGCCTTCGTCGCCGTTGCTACTGGTGATACGTACTCTATTGAAGCCCCATTGAAGCGGGTCATCGGTGTTGGTCAATGGCAAGCCCGTGAGACCGGCCACTGCCAGGTCAGTGATGGATTGCGCACGAGGGATATAATTGCCACCGGCGTCTTTGAGGGTCTGTCCTGTGACTGCGAAGCGTATGGCCTGCCGGGCGGCGTTGTTCACCGTAACCTGTGCCTGGATGATGCGAGCAATATCTATAATGCCGAAGATCGTCAATAGAAGCAGTGGCGCTACCAATGCGAATTCCACGAGGCCCTGCCCCAGGCTCTTGCGGCGCTTAAGTGCTTTGTTTTCTACCTTCGTACTTGCTTTACTACGTTCTCGAACAGGGTAGAAGCGCCTTACTGAGTTCTTTTTCATATATCAACCTCGCATCCAATTGTCGTACATAACTGGAACCTGCCTTTTGGACAGACTCTGACACCTTTATTATCCGTGGGGGACTGAGGCAGGGTAATGGGAATGTAGTACCATGCTTGTGTACTCTAAAGTAGTATTTATGAGTAGGATGGGAGGGGAGCTAGTCCTAATCTAACCCTTCCCGACTTCGCCGTCGGCCTCGTTATAGCCTGGAGCTAAACCTGATATAATTAGGTTGCACGTTCCTTATTTATATAGGCTTACTCTTGCCCTTCTACCTTATTCCTATCTGATATGCGTGATATATGAAGATTGAAGACGAACTTACCCCCAAACTCCAACAACCTGTGCCGGAAGCCCCGGGGCCTTCTACCTTGCTGCCAACTGCCGAAGTAGATACTGCTGCTACAGACTCTGCTGAAGCGAGCACGCTTACAGGCGAAGAGCAGCCAGGCGTACAACTCGAAGAAAGTGCCGAAGAGGGTGCCGGCCCGGAGAAGAAGCGGTCTCGCCCAATCTACCGCGACCTTATCGAAACTGCGCTTATCGTGCTGGTGGTCTTTTTCATCGTGCGCTCCGTCATCCAGAACTACCAGGTGGACGGCGACAGCATGCTCCCTACTCTCCACAATGAAGAGTATCTGCTTGTGAACAAAGCTCCTTATTTCGTTTATGACAGTAACGCCTTTGCGCGTATATTCAACTCGAGTGCGCCATCGAATTTACATTATCCCCTTGGTGGCCCATCCCGGGGCGACATAATCGTCTTCAACGCGCCCACCGAACCGAGGGATTTCGTCAAGCGCGTGATTGGCCTCCCAGGCGACACTGTTGAGATACTTCCCGACCCCGATCCCATCGGAAAGCCGGGTGCGCCCTGCGGCGATTGTGGCGTATACGTGAATGGAGTGCGCCTTAACGAGCCATATGTTCGCTCCACGCCCGATTACAGGACTGAGCCCATTGTAGTGCCGGCGGGCGATGTGTACGTTCTGGGCGATAACCGCCGCAACTCGGAGGACTCGCACATCCTCGGCCCTATAAGAATCAACAGCATCGTGGGCACGGCAGTTGCAACCTACTGGCCTTCCAGCATGTGGGGCTTCATCTCGCACCCCAGCTACCCGGAGCTACAGAAATGAGCCTCGGCGACACAGATAAGGAGCACATATGAGTCAGAGAATAACCGCAGAGAATAAGCCCGCAGAGGCCCATCCTCATAGCGGCATAAGCTCTGCCGGCCACAAGAACGAAGCTCAGCCTGCCCGCATGTACATTGTCCTTGCTATCCTGGGTGCCGTCGTCACCATCGGCCTCAAAGCGGGCGCATGGCTACTCACCGGCTCTGTTGGTCTGCTTTCTGACGCAGCGGAGGGCCTCATCAACCTGGCCGCGGCCCTGGTGGCCTTCTGGATGTTGACTGTGGCCGCGCGCCCTCCCGACGAAGAACATGCCTACGGTCACACCAAAGCCGAGTATTTCTCCAGTGGAGTGGAGAGTTCGCTGATCCTCGTAGCGGCAGCCGCCATAGCCTGGCTCGCCATAGGTCGCCTGTGGGACCCTCAACCTCTGGAGAACGTGAGCCTGGGTTTGGGCGTATCGGTTGTAGCTAGCGCGATCAACGGCGGTGTGGCTTTCGTGCTGTTGCGTGCGGGCCGCAAGCTTAACTCCATTACGCTCACGGCTGATGGGCGTCACCTACTGACCGATGTATGGACCTCCGCCGGGGTTCTGGTGGCCGTTCTTCTCGTCGGCTTGACGGGCTGGCTCATCCTGGACCCGTTGATCGCTCTGGCGGTAGCCGTAAACATAGTTTTCACCGGTATGCATCTTCTCAGCGACTCGGCTCATGGCCTGCTCGACACCGCCTTGCCCGCTGCCGACCAGGCGGTGATAGCGTCTGTGCAAGGGCACTACCGGGAAGCCGAGGGCATAGACTTCCACGCCCTGCGTACTCGCCAGGCTGGGCAGCGCCGCTTTATTTCTATGCACGTGCTCGTGCCGGGGGATTGGTCGGTCCAGCGCGGCCATTCTCTTTGCGAGTCGATTGAGCGCGACCTTATAGCCCAACTGCCCAAAAGCACCATATTTACGCACCTCGAATCCCTCCAGGACCCTACTTCGTGGGAGGACATGGAGCTGGATCGCGCTACAAACGAGCCGCAAACTGAGGTTAAGTAGCGAGCAGCAATCCATTTCTTTTAGGACCTAACTAGTACATTCGTACTATGATCTCTACTACTAACAATTACCTCTTCTGCATGATGTCTGCGGCTTTGTTTCCGTCTATCATGAAGGTGTTGGGATTCGCAAGAGCCCAACGGCGAGCAATAGAGTGGTCGAAAAGCGTCGCCCCGAGACGCCCCGTAATAGGCGTTGATCCCCCCTGCAGTTTGGTGCTAGTACCAATGGTACTACAACATTAGTACTGGATGTTATTGTTCCTGGTTTACGTAATCAGCTATAACTTATAGTACATAATTAGCCGAAGTACATATTCAATGTGCTATTATGTGTAAGTGGAAATTGTCCGAAGGAAGGCTTTGGGCTTTTACTGGAGTGCGGATTATGTCCAGCCGTGCTTGGGCCTACATCTGGTTAGTCTATCTAATAACCGCGGTCGCTCTCGCTGAAGTTGTGCTCCTGTTCCCGTTAGGGTGGGACGCATGGCCTACTGCCGGTGCGCTGACCTTGCTTGCCACTCTTGCTCAGCTTTTCAAAGTCAACGCTCCCCGGAACCAGACCTACTACGCAACCGCGATCTTCCTGTTTGCGGGCGTGCTGCTCCTCAGCCCCGCACTATTCGCTCTTTTAGTCATAGTTTCCTACCTGGTTGAATGGGCCAAAGAGCGCGCCGTAGGCAGTCCGCTGTTGCGCAAGTGGTATCTGCAACCGTTCAATATCTGCGCCCATATTCTCGCGGGTTTCACTGCGAAGGTCGTATACACCTTTGTCGCAAATAGCTCTCCCGTTCCCAGTAGCGGTTTCCTCACCCTGGAATCTGTGCTGGGCATCGGCGCGGGCGTCATCTCGTATGTGGTAATCAATCACGGCCTCGTAGGTGCAGCATACGTGTTGGCCCATAATACGTCGTGGCGCGACTCGAATGTTGCTGATACGGAATCGTTACTTGCAGAGTCCGTCTTGCTGGCTATGGGCGGTGTGACAGCGGTGCTGTGGACCATCAATCCCTGGCTGCTGATTCCCGCACTCGCCCCGCTGGCTCTCATATACAGATCGCTCAAGATACCGCAGCTAAAACACGACGCACAGATTGATGCCAAAACCGGCCTCCATAATGCCAAACATTTCGCTACCTGCTTTGCCGCCGAGCTAGACAGGTCGCGCCGCTTTAGCAGGCCTTTGTCTCTGATTGTGGCCGACCTCGACCTGCTGCGTAATATCAACAACACCTATGGCCACCTGGCGGGTGATAGGGTGCTGGCCGAGGTAGGCAAGGTGATACGCAGCACCATCCGCGAATATGACATAGCAGGGCGCTTCGGTGGCGAAGAGTTCACCATCGCACTGCCTGAAGTTGACCAGGACGCCGCCCGCTTAATCGGAGAACGCTTGCGCCATGCCATAGAGCATACCAATATCGAGATAACCAACAAAGGCGTACCTATCAACATAACCATAAGCCTCGGTATAGCATCGCTAACTCCAGGCGTGAGCAGTGCCGAAGAGATGCTGCACGCTGCCGATGTTGCGCTGTATCAAGCCAAACTCCAGGGGCGAAACAAGGTTGTGTGTATCGCGGACGTGCCACACTCGCTGGAACTCGACAAAATGAACGCGTCCGATTACCAATTTATCTCGAAGCCGCTTGCTCCGAATAACCTCACAGCGGGGCTGCGTGATGATCGTAGTGAAGCCACTGTCATAACACGTCCTTTACCGTTGATGGATTCCCATCGGACGAATTCGACCCATGCTCCCGCCCACCCAGCCTCGCCGATGGCTGCCCACTCCGAGGCAAATACGAGGCAGGCACAGCTTCTGACCACAGGCGCTATCGCGTCCAAAGACGCCCAGGCGGGATCTCAGCGCTTGCTCGCGCTCTTTGTGGGCGTGGTCATCGCTGCGGGCCTTGCAGCAGTGGCGCTCGACCTCATGTATGTCGCAGCAAGGGGCGGCTACTTCTTCACCACCAATGACCTGGTGATGCTCGGCATCTTAATAGTGCTGGCAATGCTGGCCGAGTATTTCCAGATCACCCTGTACGGACCCGATACTCTCTCGGTCTCGATGGCGCTCAACTTTGCTGCCGCCCCTATCCTGGGGATCCCCGGTGTAATGGCTGTGAGCCTTACTATTGCTCTCGTGCACTACGTCCGCAGGCGCCCCCTCCTCTATAAGACGGTGTTCAATTGGTCTACCCATCTGCTGGCGGGCTTGCCTGCCGTTTTCCTGCTTGCTGTACCACACGATGTGCCCCTGATGAACAGGATCGCGGTGTTGCTCGCGGCAGCTCTGGTGGCGGCCACGGCCTACTTTATCATAGACACAGGCATGGTAGCCACGGCCATTGCTCTGGCCGGGCGCGAGAACGTCGTTCAGGTCTGGCGCGAGCGCTTCCAATGGCTGGCCGGGCACTACGTCGCCCTCGGCGTCACAGGTCTCTTCATCAGCCTGGCCTATTTCGCGCTTGGGCCGTTCAGCGTGCTGGCCTTCCTGGTTCCTATAGCGATGATGCGTTACGCCCAGAAGCAATACGTAGACCGCACCGAAAGCAGCGTTCGTGAGCTAAAGCGCATGAACGCCGAGCTCACTTTTGCCAACCGTGAAGTGATGCTGGCGAACCTCGCTATGCAGGACTTGAACGAAGAACTGTTCCTCACCCTCTCCAAGATCATCGACGCGAGAGACCCCTATGTTGGCGGACACGCAGCCAAGGTGGCCGATTACGCAATTGCCATAGCGCGAGAGCTGCGTATGCCCGAGGAACGACTCGAGGCATTGCGCCAGGCCGGCTTCTTGCACGATATCGGCAAGATTGGCATCTCCGAGCAGGTGCTTCATAAGCCTTCCAAGCTAACCGACGAAGAGTATGAGTATGTAAAGAAGCATGCAGCACTGGGAGGCGAGTTCCTGGAGACTAGTCGAGCCCTGCGCCATTTGTCCCCGTTCGTGCGGCACCACCACGAGCGCTGGGACGGCAACGGCTACCCCGATGCCCTGAGCGCCGATGAGATAGAGCTTGAGGCTCGAATCCTGGCCGTTTGCGACGCAGCCGAGGCCATGGCGTCTGATCGCCCTTACAGAAAGGGCATGTCGTTGGACGAAATGGTGGAAGAGATCAAGCGCTGCGCCGGCACCCAGTTCGATCCCGATGTGGCTGCCGCCTTCGTGAAGATAGTCGCCCGCGAGCGCGATCGGCTCATCACAAACTCGGCGCAAGAAGTCATGAAGCGTTATCCCGATAACACAATTCTCTCGCCTCTTACTTCAGGAGCGAAGCCGCCCCGTATTCAGAGGCGGGAACATACACGCAAAGATGACGCGGTTCGCACCACGGACGATCTGGCAGCCTTTGCCATTGGCAGCCCAGGCCACAAGAGTTAGTATGCCTCGCACGTCGTCTGCGCCCGATTCTAATCAAACACCAATCTTATTCCAATCTGTTTTTAATCTTCGATTTCTATAATGTAATCAAAGACACATAAGAAGAAAAGAAAAAAGCTCCTTCCTTCTCTTGACGGAGGGCAGGGGAAAAGGGACGAAGAAAGGTACTCCTGGTGCAATGAAGCACTACTTCTTCCTTCTTCCTCTGCCCTTCGTCTTTTCTCCTAAAGGCATAATCTAAAGGCAAGCAGTGGGCGATCGGTTCGGGGCCGGTCGCCCATAGCTATTTGGTATAATGGCTCAAAATCTGTGCCCAGTGAGGAACCAACTTGGCAAGCCACATTATTGATCCTGAGCGCCGGACTTTGCACGGCCATTTTTCGATAGATCTTGCACCCATTCTGGAGATCGAACCTGGAGATACAGTCCAGTACCGCACCCTCGGTGCGGACTGGCACAGCGTACCGGGTGTCAAATTTGAGCCGCGTGACCCGGTGCTGGACAAAGGCCACGCCCTATGCGGCCCCATTCTCATCAAGGGCGCGAAGCCCGGTATGGTGCTGGAAGTCCATATCGACAGGATAGTCCCGGCCCCGTTCGGCTACACCGTGGCGGGCGGCTGGTCAAACGAAACCAACGATTGGTTGGGAGTAGGCGAGGGCACCGAGCAACTCCTGCTGAAATGGGCGCTCGATGTTGCTGATAATACGGGCACTGATCAGTTCGGCCACACGCTTGCCCTGCGTCCCTTCATGGGCGTCATGGGTATGCCTCCCGCCGAACCGGGCATACACCCCACAGCCCCGCCCCGCGTGACGGGTGGTAACATCGACTGCAAAGAGCTTGTAGAGGGCAGCATCCTCTATCTGCCCATTGCCGTGGACGGCGGGCTATTCTCGGTTGGCGACGGTCATGCCCTGCAAGGCGACGGCGAGGTATGCACTACCGCCATAGAATGCCCCATGGAGCAAGTTACGCTGACCTTCAACCTGCGCGACGATCTCTCTATCGCAACCCCACGCGCCGACACACCGGCAGGGTGGCTCACGCTTGGCTTTCACAAAGACCTGCAAGAAGCAAACATGATCGCCCTGGCGGCTATGCTCGATCTGATGATGGAGCAGTACAGTTTCTCTCGCCTCGAAGCGCTGGCGCTGGCAAGCCTGGTCGTAGATATGCATGTCACCCAGATAGTGAATGGTGTACGCGGCGTTCACGCCATACTGCCCCACGGCGTACTGAATAAATAACGCGCCTGCGTAAAGCGGGACGCTCGGGCGTAAGCCGGCAACAGGGAAGGGGATCGACTTCTGCCGATCCCCTTTTTGGGCACCCGTTACCACACGCTGTTCAGGATGTCCTCAGAGCATAAAGCGACTTCATACCTCGCCTCAGTGGTGCGGGATGTGGTTCAGGGTGTCCGTGCTGTCTATCTCTTCGTCTGCATCTACGCCCTGACTGCCCCAGTCAGGTGAGATCCCATCATCGTCGGGATCTATACCCTGGCTACCCCACTCCTCTGCGACGGCAGCAATAACGCGCGTCTTGTCCACTCCATACCAGCCGGTAGCCCGCTCTCCCCAGCTGCCGCCGGTTTGAGCGTTGTCCTCCGTGCTTTCGTCACCGGGGGTTGTAGCTTCCGCACTGTTGTTGCCGTTGTTCATTTCCGGCTCACCGCTGCTGCCCCAATCGTCGCTCGTATCTGAGACAGAAGGCTGACCTCCGCCGGCCTGCGGCGCATCTATACCTTCGCTGCCCCAGTCAGCTTGCTCCTTACTCGTAGCACTCGGAGTGCCCTCGCTGCTCATGTTTTGATTGTCATGTTGGTTAGCCACCTTCGTACCTCCTTGTATGCTCGAGCAAACCCACTTCTATCGCGTCCCATTGCCGCAAACCTTTATGGTACGCATACCTAATGCGAGCATAAGGCGTGCCAATGTTTGCGGCCTTGTACTATGCTTGTCCGTTCCGTTAGTGCCTGAAATGCCTCTCGCGTGTAAACACCATTGCCAGGCCTGCCGTGTCTGCCGCTTCAATCACTGCGTCGTCGTTGACCGAGCCTCCCGGCTGTATTACTGCCGTCACCCCTGCCTGTGCTGCTACTTCGATGCCGTCTGGGAAGGGGAAGAAGGCGTCCGACGCCATGACAGAGCCCGTCACGTGTGCTCCTGCCTTCTCAACTGCGATCTTCACCGAATCGACCCTGCTGGTCTGCCCGCCGCCTATGCCCACCGTCGCCAGGTTCTTGGCGAGCACAATAGCGTTCGAGCGAACGTGCCTCACAGCGCGCCATGCGAATACCATGTCGGCTATTTCTTCGAGGGTTGGGTGGCGTAAGGTCGCAGGCTCTATCAGAAGGTCGTCGCTCACTGCGTCTCTGCTTTGTACGAGAAACCCGCCGCTGATCTGCCTGAATGTGAGTTTACTTGCGAAGTCGGCATCGCGCCCCGGCATAGTCGGGTCCGGCACAGCCAACAACCGCAGGTTGCGTTTGCGCGCCAGGATGTCTATTGCCTCATCGGAGAACGCCGGAGCTATCAGCACGTCGAAGCGTGTCTTGGCGATAGTGGCGGCGACTGTGCCGTCCACGGCCCTGTTGATGCCCACGATGCCCCCGAAGGCTGATAACGGATCGGCGGCCAGCGCTCTGCTAAACAGCTCGGCAAGGTCACCCTCCTCGTCGCCCGATGCTATGCCACATGGTCCAGCATGCTTGATGATAGCCACTGTGGGGGTTGTATAGTCGCGCACGATGGCAAGAGCAGCGTCCGCGTCCATGAGGTTGTTATAAGACAACTCAGGCCCGTGTAACTGGTTCAGCGAGCCCACAAGGGTTGTGCCCGCTACGGGCAGATTGTCGCTGTAGAGGGCACCCTGCTGGTGTGGGTTCTCGCCGTATCGCAGCACCTGCACCTTCTTTAGCTTCAGGTCAATCGCCCCGGCGAAGAGGTCTTCTGAACTGCCCTTGCTTCCGGCCGACCCAAGATAGTCGGCGATCAACGCATCGTATTCGGAGACGTGCCTGAACGCCTTTACCGCCAGCCTTTTCCGCGTTGCCGCGCTCACTTCGCCCGTTTCCTGCCACTCGCTCATCACCGGCTCGTAATCTGCCGGGTCGCACAGGATCACCACGCTCGTGAAGTTCTTGGCCGAGGCGCGTATCATGGTTGGCCCGCCCACGTCTATCTGCTCCACCGCCTCGGGCAGCGTTACACCCTCTTTCGCGATTGTGCTTGCAAACGGATACAGGTTGGACACCACCAATTCAATGGTCTTGAGATTGTGCTCGCGCAGCTGGCTCATCTGCCCTTCATCATCGCGTCTGGCCAGGATGCCGGAATGTACAGCCGGGTGGAGCGTCTTTACGCGCCCACCAAGTATCTCAGGGAAGCCCGTCAGGTCGCTTATTGAGTGCGCATCAACTCCCAGCGCCTGCAATTTGGCCTGCGTGCCTCCTGTTGCGTAGACATTCGCTCCTAACGCCTTGAGAGCCTTCCCTAACACGTCCAGCCTGGATGGATCCGAAACGCTTATTATGGCGTTGATACCATTGAGGGCCTTGCTTTGCGCTCTTTCTTTGCTACTCATAACCACCTCCCTGACGATGAATATACTTTACGCATACCCACTCAATTCTACTCCACATAGGGTTACATTGCGAACCGGCAACGCGGCCCAAGCGATTGGCACTGATGGCTGTGACGTTAAGTACTACAGTCCCATTGCACTCAACACTTCACTATGATATGATCTTAAAGCTGCGTAACCACTCAGCCCTAATAAGAGAGTCTATATGTCTCGCTCATTTCGCATTCTGCCCATTCATTGAGCAGCCCAAGAACAGGCAAGAGCTACCCAATGTCCACCACAGTTCCTGAGAAAGTGACAGCACTTTCAGAGGCGGAGAAAACCGCGGCACCCGCCGTCAAAGCCGAGAAAACAGAACGCATGACCCGCCCCATGAAGGTGGTGGTCGGGTCCAGCCTTGTCTTGCGAGTGGCGGGCGCGATGACCGCTATCTTGTTGTCGTCCCTGCTGAGGCAAGAGCTAAATGCGGGCCCCGCCCTGATTGGTTTCCTGTACGCCCTCTTCTATGTCACCGAGCTGCTGTTGTCGCCCATTTTCGGTGCGTTGAGCGACCTGCGCGGTCGCCGATTGATCCTCGTGCTGGGGCCGTTGGTTGGAGCGCTGGCTCTCCCCATTTATCCCATCAGCGCGTTAGTTGGCCTATCCTTTATGGGCGTGACCATACTGGCCATAGCTCGCCTGGTCGAGGGTGTTGCCACTGCAGCCAAAGTTCCCAGCGCGCTCGGTTATCTCGCCGACGCTACTGCGGGCGAGGGGCATGCCAAGGCCGCACTGCGCGGGCGCACCATGGGTATGTACGAAGCCAGCTTTGTTGTGGGGTTGGTTGTGGGCCAGGTGATCGGCGGCAGGCTGTGGGACGGTTTCCACGTGTGGGGCTTCTTCCTGGTCTCCTTTGTCTATCTGCTAGCGGTTGGCATGCTCTACTTCTTCGTGCCCGAGACTCTCCCAGCCGAGGCCCGCGAGCACCACGCCAAGGCGCGCCTGGCTACAAGCGACTCCGAGCACCCGGTACGTGCCCTTCTCGCAAGCAGGCTCAAAGAGTACAGCACTCTCCTTAGCGAGCCTGCGCTGCGCAGCTTTGTACCCGCCTGGCTGGCGGTTAACGCGGTGGTCGGCCTGTTCGGCAACCTGGCCCAGCCTCTCATGCTCAGGGAGAAGCAGGTCCTGGGCGGCCACCCGGACAACTTCCCGCACCAGTTCCTTTATGGCAAGTTCTCGGCGTCGGAAGCCGGCCTCATGTTCGGCATCTTCGGAACGGTCTTTATGGTCGGTATCTTCGTATGGAGCCTGCTCTATGCCCGTATACGCAAGTCCACAGTCATGTTGATTGGCGCGTGCGGCCTGTTCGTTACCTGCGCGTCCCTGTATGGCATTAATGACAGGGTATTTTCATTGCCCGAGCCGTGGAACGTGTGGCTTTGGGTGCCGTTCCTCATGATCGGCCTCTTTATGGTCAGCGGCTTCGCGCCTGTCGCTCTCGCCTACCTTGCTGAAATATCGGGCACCAAGGTTGAGCACCGCGGCGCAGTGATGGGCCTCTACTCGGTCTTCCTGAGCGCAGGGCAGCTGATAGGCAGTGGCGTAGGTGGCTGGTTCATTGAGACTATGCACATAGGCTTCAACGGCCTCATCTTGGGCACTTTTATTCTCGCCGTAATAGCCCTCGTAACCATACTCTGGCTGCGGCGCGCCAGTAACGTCTAGCGTTTCGCTATGTCAAACGGCGTGCCCGACGCGAATTCCTCGTAGCGCGCCAGCACGAACAGCAGTGATGACAAGCGATTGAGATAGCGCAAGACGTTGCCCGATGGCATCTCCTTCTTGTGTACCAGCTCCACCGCGTGCCGTTCTGCCCGGCGGACTATCGTGCGCCCCAGGTCGATCGCGGCGGAGGCCGTACTCCCCCCCGGCAGGATGAAGGCTTTGGGCATTTCCACTTCTGTTTCCAATTCGCGGATCGTGCTGTCCAGCCAATCTGCCTGCTCGCTTGTAACACGGTAGGGGATCTTTTCGACCTGGGGCAGAGGCGTGGCGACTTCGGCCATCATGAGGTACAGGTCGTGCTGGACCTGCCTCAGTATCTCCTGCGTCTTCTCCACTTTGGAGAAAGCGCGTGCCAGCCCCAGAGCGCTGGTCGCTTCGTCGAGCGTGCCGTACGTTTCGGGGCGCAGGTCGTACTTCGGGACGCGCTCAGGCCCCAACAGATCCGTATACCCCTCGTCGCCTGTGCCTAACCGATCTGCAAACATCGTTATTCCAGCCTTTCTTGTATTGACGACAGGCGACGGGCGACCGACAAACGTCGTCCGTCGTCCGTCGTCTACTATGCTACCCAGTACCAGTTGACGAAGCGAATGGTGTACAGGCCGAGCAGAAGCAGGCTCAGCCACAGGATGATCTGGTGGGCGTACCTGTTGCGCCCCAGAAGAGCAAGCACTATAAACGCAGGAAACAGCACCAGCAGGAAGCGCGGGTACGACAGCAGAGGGTTGTGGGGAGTGGCCGAGAACAGAGGGAATATAATGCCGGCCCACAGGTAAATCGTGTAGCTGGGGCGCAGCCAGCGCACAGCCAGCGCACCCACTATGACCGCCAGCACCAACGCACCCAGATAGGTCCAGCTCTGGTTTTCAGGCTGGAACTGTAGCGTAGTCTGCGTGGCTGCCGTCCAGGCTCCGGCTATGGTCTGCCAGGGCCAGGAAAAATGCCTGTTCCAGTCCGCCTGTGCGCTGAGAGGGGCCAGCGGATCGTGGAATGTAGCCCACGACCAGAGCACGAACAGCACAAGCGCGCCCAGGGGCAGCGAAAGAGACGCTAGGGCATACCTCGACGGCTTAGAAACTCTTATGCCGGGTTGGACGGGAGTGGCCGACCTTGGAGGGTAATAGTAGCGCCACATCTCCCATGCCAATGGAAGCAGCAATAAGAGCCCCGTTGTGCGCGTCCATATCGCCAGCCCGATAGATAGCCCCGCCCACCACCAGCGGCGCCCCCTCATCGCCAGCAGCGCCCCCACCGACAAGAACAGGAAAAGCGACTCGCTATAAACGGCCCAGAAGAAGAAGGCCATCGGGAAGGCTGCTATGTAGAATATCGTGCGCCCGGCATCTTCGTTGTGGAAGTCGAAGCGCACGAGCCTGTGCAACATAATAAGCGCGCCCAGGAAAAAGAGCGACGACAAGAGCATGCCCGCCCAGATGAAGCGCTCGCCCGCCAGCCACCCAACGGCAGACATCGCCCAGGGATAGAGGGGGAAGAAGGCTGAGGAGCCGTCGTTGAGGTTGTAGCCCTCTGTCGCTATCTTCAGATACCACTGGCCATCCCAGCGGGTCCACACTCCTGCTATGCTGTTGGCGAGAGGTGCGAGTGGTGGACCACCCGGCGCCCCGTACCAGTTGGCCGTACCATTGGCGGCGATAGCGGGGATCATCATCGTGGCCAGCAGCGCCAGCAGGGTCATGCCGACACGTGCCGCGATCCAAACACTGATGGGCTGGGATGTAAGCAGAGGCAAGGCCCATGTCGGCAGGGCACGCCGCAGTTCTTGTGTGAATATACCAGGGCGCACACCCGCAAGATTGGGTGAACTGGACCAGGATTGGACAGGCTGGTTGGACTGGGTTGCCTGGCTCGCCTCGGTTGCGGCCGAGCGGCGCAGCGAAGGCGGCCTGGTGGGGGCGCCATTGGATACGGGCTGCACCGGGGGCGGCCACGTCACCGCAGGCATTGGTTTAGTTTCCTGGGTCACGTAGGGTTCTTCGTCGGGCTTCGCGTCGCTAACGTGTGCGTTGTCAGATTGCGGAGCCTCGGCGGGCGGCTTACTCACCAGCTCGATCTGCTGAGTCTCGCCCTCGGCATCATTATCCTTGTCGGGGAGATCCGCGGGCTCGACCAAAGGCATAGCCTTAGTATCCTCTTCAGGATGAGGCCGTTGTATGCTTCCCTCCCCGCCGCCTGTGCCTGGCCCGGTAGTTTTAGTAGCCATTGCGTACATAGTATATCACACGGCCATACGCAAAACTACGTACGAAGATGCTGTTAACTGCGCCTGCGCTGCCCGCACAATCTGGACATTAGAGAAGCGTCGTGCTAATATTCTAACAAGGCAGCGGCAATCGCGCCTTGCTATGGAAGGAAGCCGGTAAATAGCGAGAGTTAGAGGAGCAAGCAATGGAGCTTGAGGGTAGAGTGGCGGTAGTGACAGGCGCCGGGCGCGGGCTTGGACGAGCCACTGCGCTTGCGCTCGCAGAGCAGGGCGCGCGGGTGGCTGTGCTGGCGCGTTCGCTTCCCGAGGTGGAGGAAACAGCGCTCCTTATTCGCCAGGACTATGGTTTTGGGCGCTCTGTCGCTATTCGAGCAGATGTAACGAGCGAGCGCGACGTGCAGGCTGCTTTTGATACGGTGCGTAAGCGCTGGGGTGGGGTGGATATCCTGGTGAATAACGCCGGTGGTATGGGGGCCACGCGCCCCATCGTCCTGCTGACATTTGCCGAATGGCAGGCCACCCTTGACGTGAACCTCAACGGCACGTTTCTGTGTACGCGTGAGGCTCTGAAGGACATGATTCCGCGCAGGTGGGGCCGTATTGTCAGCCTGTCCTCGGCGGCTGCCGCCATAGCTGTGCCCGGCATGTCACCTTACGCGGTAGCCAAGGCCGCCGTGGAGCATTTCACCAGCCAGATTGCAGCCGAGGCGGGCCAGTATGGAGTGATGGCGACGTGTCTGCGGCCGGGCGTCGTGGACACCAGGATGCAAGAGGAGATGCGCGCTCGTCCATCCGACTCTATCTCACCCGAGCTGCACGCAGCCTTTAGCGCCTATAAAGACAAAGGGATGCTGGTCGCGCCCGAGCGCCCGGCCCGCATCATCGCCTACTTGTGTAGCGACCGCCCGGGAAGCTACGTGAACGGTCGCGCCCTGGACACCGAGGAAGTTGAGGATCTGCTGGCCGGCCAGCATGGGCGGTGAGTCGTAGAACGCGAGTCGTAGATCGTAAGTCGTGGTCCTGAGTCCTGACTTACGATCAGCGACTTACGATCTACGACTCGACAGCAGCTTCTGCGCTTCTGACGAAGTGGGCTGAGCGTAGCTCCCGCTCCAGAATATACGTGATGTAGCCTTGCATCACGCCCGTTAGCTCGGTCTGCAGGTCGGGGTCAACCCGGACGCGGCTAATGGTGCTGTAGGGGCTGCGCTGCATCAGGCGCATTACCTTGAGCGCATTCACCGACAGGTCGCGCCCGATCCCCACTCTCCTGCACGACGCGCATACCACACCACCCTGCGAGGGGCTCCAACCGTTGACGACGGCAGCTATCTCGCCACCGCATTGCACACAGTGCTGCAACTCAGGCGCATAGCCCAGGTGGCCCAGGAACTGTAGCTCGAACCAGCGCAGGGTTCGGTCCCGGTGCTCCTCCTCCGAGATCAGCGAAAGGGTGTCGGCAAGCAGCTTGTATACGGGGTAACTCTCAAGCTCGTCCGGCATAAGAGCATCCAGCAGTTCCGATGCGTAGGAGGCATAGGCGATGCTCGTCAGGTCTTCGTGTAGCGGCCTGTAGCCGTCTATCGTCTCGCTCTGGGTGATAATGTCCAGGTTGCGGGCCTTTGCCAGCAGCATCTGGTTCCGCGTAAAGAGCTCCACGTGGCCTGCCAGCCTGCTCGTGACTTTGCGCACGCCCTTTGCCACCACGCGCAGCTTGCCGAAGTGCGGAGTGAATATAGTGAGTATCTTGTCGGCCTCGCCCAGATCTATGCGCTTGATAACGATGGCCTCGGACTTATATAAGTGGTCGCGTGCGGGCATTTTGCTCTCGAAAATAGGTGCTGTGGGCTGCGTCACTACTCTAAAGTGACCTTCTAATTATACCAAATAAGAAGGGATGAAGGTTGTTAGCCTCCATCCCCTCGGTGTGCTTATATACAGCGTCGGGTGCGACGATTCGCCTTAGTTGCCGGTGCTGTCGGTCCCCTCGTTAGTGCTGTCGGTTCCGCTTCCAGAGCCGTTGCCGTTGGTGTAGCTTCCGACGTTGTCTGCTGTGCGATGGACGTAGGTCTGGGCGCGCTCTGCTCCCTGCTCCACAACTGTGCGGGCTTTGTCGAGGCCCTCAACGACCGCCTGGCGGCCCTTCTGGATGGTTTCCTCGATCTCGGGTCTGCGCTGTTCAATGGCGCGATTTGCCTGCGCTGAGAGGTCGTCTACCCTCTTGCCGAGCACATCCAGGCGAGTCTTCACTTCTTCCCGCATCTGGCGAGACCGTTCGCTGTTCATGGCTGCTGCTGCGATTCCGATTGCAAGTGCGCCTACAGCTACTGCAACGCCCAGGCTTCTGCTGAGTATGTCTTCAAATGAAACTTTCTTTTGTTCTGCCATTTCGTGCCTCCAATACTGGATTGGCCCCGGGAACGCGAGAGCGCTTGCGTTTATGGTTCTTCCTGTTCCCAGCGGCTCCAACTATCGCCAATACGTTTCACTATTTCGCGTACAAGCTTGATAAATCGCGGGCCTGATTTTCGCCCTTCTCGTAACACTTCCTCATGGTTCGCGGTCTCTTTGCTGTCGGGCAGGGCCATGTTCGTGATATTCGAGATGCCAAGCACGCGCATCTTGTTGCGGCCATTGCCGTGTCGCGCTACGATCACCTCAGGCACAGTCGACATCCCGACCGCGTCACCCCACTGCGCCAGTAGACGGAGTTCGGCCCGCGTCTCGAAGGTCGGTCCCGCCAACACTATGTATACGCCTTTCTGGACGGGAACGTTACATTCAAGCGAGGCCTGTTCGGCCAATTCCAGCAGACCAGGGTCGTAAGAATCGGCCATCGGTGGGAAGCGCGGACCCAACTCATCGTCGTTCGGGCCGCTGAGCGGGTTCTGGCCTCCCCAGCCGAGCATGTTAATATGGTCCTCGATCAGCATGAGATCGCCGGCCGAGAATGCGCGGTTGAGGCCGCCTGCCGCGTTGGTAACGAGCAAGATCCGCGCCCCCAGCGCTTTCATCACGCGCACCGGAAAGGTGGTCGTTTGCAGGTCATGGCCCTCATAGTAGTGCAGGCGTCCTTGCATCACAAGCACCCGTGTGCCCTCCAGAGTGCCGCAAATGAGCCGCCCGGCATGTCCCTGCACTGTAGACGCAGCAAAGCCCGGTATATCGCCGTAGGGAATGGTTGCCACGGCCTCTACCTCGTCTGCCAGCGCGCCCAGCCCCGACCCTAGAATTATAGCGACCTGAGGCGTCCACGCATGCGGCA
Organism: Chloroflexia bacterium; assembly: GCA_038203825.1. Lineage (GTDB taxonomy): Bacteria > Chloroflexota > Chloroflexia > QHBQ01 > JADMIH01 > JADMIH01. The sequence continues at coordinate 23,652 of JBBRDO010000017.1, forward strand.
GGCGTGCGCGAACAGTCCCGGCGGCCAGGTTTATCTTCGTTGTCAGTTCACTCATTATTGTGTGCTTTCTCCATTCCCGTTTCCATCAGCTGGGCGCTTGTCTTCGATGTGTGTCACGTTGAGTTCTTCTGCGTCCTGTCCGCGGATTGATCTGCCGATCAGTCCTATCTCCACCTCTGAGGTATCCGACCTCTCCTCGCCGTCAGCAGGCACACATACGAGGATATCCGGGTGATGGCAGGTGACCACCCAGCCCGGACTGTTCGCCAGTTCGATCACGTTGAAGTCTGCCGAATCGGTGCCCACCTGCACAGGTCCCCACTCGGCAAGTAAAGCTGTTGCTTGCGCGGCGAGGTCGGTCTGCGGCTGCATAAGGATCACGCACGTGCCATGTTCAAATAACACCCACGACTTGTTGTCGCCCTGGATTATGCCGCGCCATGTTTCTATGAGGTCGTGGTAGTCATCGTCCATGTCGGGCCGTCCTTATGGTGTTGCCAGGCTGGGCGGTTCTTCCTTGCCCCGGTCGCCTACCCCTCCTCCTGTAGCGAGAGGGTCTGTATTGGTGGAAGCGCCAGCATCGGGCAGACTTTCGGCTTGCACGCCCACAGGCTGGCCGTCGCGCTGCATGGACAGCGACACCAGCTCGGCGATATCCATCAGCCTGATCTGATCGCCTGCGTCTTTGCCCTTGATGCCGTCCTCGAACATCGACGTGCAGAACGGGCAGGCCGCCGCCAGAGTGGGCGCTCCCGTGTCAAGCGCATCCTGCATGCGGTTCTGGTTCATGCGCCGCCCGTTGTGCTCCTCGATCCACATTCGCCCACCGCCTGCACCGCAGCACAGGGCGTTGTTGCGGCTGCGCTTCATCTCCTTTAGCTCTACACCCGGTATTGCTTCCAGCACCGCCCTCGGCGCGTCGTACACGTCGTTGTAGCGGCCCAGGTAGCATGGATCATGGTACGTGATCTCCTGCTCGACCTTTTGGGCCATCTGCACCTTGCCTGACTTGATCAAGTAGTCCAGGAACTCGCTGTGGTGTACCACGTCGTAGTTGCCGCCGAACTCCGGATATTCATTCTTGATCGTGTTGAAGCAGTGCGGACAGGACGTTATGACCTTGCGCACCCCGTAGGTGTTCATGATCTCGATGTTGGTTTGAGCCAGCGTCTGGAACAGGTACTCGTTGCCGGGGCGTCGGGCGGGGTCCCCACAACACGACTCTTCTTTGCCCAGGATGGCGAACTTCACGCCCGCTTCCTTGAATATGCCCGCCAGCGCCTGTGCGATCCTCTGGTTGCGCGCATCGAACGAGCCCAGGCAACCCACCCAGTAAAGCACTTCCAGTAGGGGCGGCTCGCCTCCCGGTGCTGCATCTGCCGCCGGCGCGAACAAGGGTCTATGCTCGGCCTCGGCCTGCGCGTGCATATCGGACAGTAGTGGCACGTCAAGCCCTTCGGTCCAGGCTGCGCGCTGGTTGGGCGAGAACTCCCACGGATTGCCCTTCTGTTCGAGGTTGCGGAACACCCTCGTTAGCTCTGCCGGGAAGCGGCTTTCCTGCATCACCAGGTAGCGCCTCATGTCGGTGATCTTGGGCACGTGCTCGATGAACACCGGGCAGGCCTCCATGCAGGCGCGACAGGTGGTACACGACCACAATGTTTCCTCCATCACCCAGCCGCCTATCAGGGGCAACTCTGCCGTGTGGGGGTTTGCGGTTGCTACTGCTGTGGCTGTGCTGCCGAAGGGCGACTTACCTGCGGCCAACATCTGTAGTGGGCCAAGACTGGGCTTCTGTGCCAGCTCATGCTGGGCCGTCTCCAGGAAATACTCCTGCATATCAAGGATCAGCTTCTTGGGCGAGAGCGGCTTGTCGGTCAGCCATGCGGGACACGCGTCCTGGCAGCGCCCGCACTCTGTACACGTATATGTGTCCATCAGGTCTTTCCAACCGAAGTCGCTGAGGGTGGCAGCGCCGAGGGTTTCCTCCTTTTCGATGCGCTCCTCGATGTTGGTAATGTTCTCCATCCTGCCCTTCGGTGTCAGGTCGTACGAGAAGACGTTTATGGGGGCAGTGAAGATGTGAAGGTGCTTGGAATAGACGACGAACACAAGGAACCAGAGCACTATGCCTAAATGGACGAAGTAGGCCAGCCCGTGGATGAAGGTCTGCACATCAGGCGAAAGTCCCGCGAAGATATTGCCCACAAGTCTAGAGAAAGGCCGCCAGGAGGCAGGCTCGTCGCCGAGGTTGATACGGATGCCCTGCACCACGAGGGCCGACAGCATGAGCAACGATATGCCGCCCAGGATCAGGTAGGCGCCCATACTGTCGCTGAGCCGTTCGGGCCGCGTGACCATTCGGCGCCAGAAAAAGCTCACCATGGCCACCAGCACGATGACCTGGATAAGGTCGACGAATAGGAGCCAGCCGGGGTTGTCGTTGAAGAAGGGGACGCGCAGGCCGGGGAACAGCCCCTGCGCAAACAGGATCAAGGTAGTGATCTGGATCACCAGGAACCCGTAGAAGGTGAAGAAGTGCGCGATACCCGCCAGCGAATAGCGTTTGCGACTGTACATCCTGAACTGGCCCATCACGAACGTCAGGAACATCTGGAAGCGTTTGCCCCACTGGCCCGACCGCTTGCTATCGACTCCTAGCCGCGTGAATTGCACCAGTTGGTTCACCCTGTAGAGGAACCAGCCTATCGCTATCACCATAGCGACCACCAGTAGGACGCGCCAGTACCACTCCGTTGTAGGGACCATGCTCCACTCCTCCGCATCTAGCTCTTAGTGTCTGGTTGCTATTATATCCTTAATCGTATTCCCAGTGACCGGTGTGCGTGATCCGTGATCCGTCATGCATCACGCGCCCTCATTCCCGGTAGACCGTAGGATTCGCCATTCCTGGTACTCGGGCGACGTGTTGCTGAGGTGTGCTTTCCCTATTGATCGTACCGGATTATAACTGATGCACCATCAACGAGCTTAGCCAATTCTTCCTGAGTAGACACCTCCATCTCCAGGTAAGTGACCTCAGTCCCGTGCGTGGGTCGAAATTGAGGGTCCGTTTCAGTTATCTCGTCATTGACATCGGCTGTGCAGACTGCCAACTTGCGTACTCCAGCAAACACCCAATAGGCAGGTCTTCCATCCCAAGTCATATCGCCGCTGTTGTCCGGATCTTCTGTATCGTCATAACTTTCTTTGCCTATTTTCTCTGCTTCTTCATAGGCGGCATCCACTGATTCAGCGCTTATCAAAACTATGTTCTCCCATAAAGGGAATCGGTCCTGAATAGCGTCCTTAAACTTAACATAAGAAACGATATGCGCTGCATACCAAGCCATATTAAGCGTCTCCTTTCTTAGTCTTCTACTTGATAAGGGTCCAGGATAAAATTCGAAAGAGGTCCAATGCTCTTCTCTTTTATCTTAATTGACTTGATCAAGAAGGTTTCCCGCTTGCTTTATCTTCAATGTACGAGCATTTCGCTCCTTTTATTCACGATCTTATTTGCACATGCCCTACCACTCTCATGCGTGACGCAAACTCATCACCAGTCACCCATCCCCGGTCACTGCACTGTGAACTCTGCCGAAGCATCGATATCTGCACCCATCGATATATCGAGGTAGGCGCGCACGTGCCAGGTGTGTTTGGCGTCGGTACCCGCGTAGGTAGGTTGCACGCTCTCAGGTATCGGGACAGAGGCGGTGTAGGTCTTAGTTTCGCCTGCCTGCATAGTTACTGCGCCATCTACAGGCACAGACGTGTGATAGATCTGGTTGTCTTTTGTTTCCTGGTTATACTGTGTTGTAGTCGAAAGGCTGCCCTGTGTGCTGGAGCCGGGCGTGGTGGACACAACCGGCACCTGGAACTTGACTGTCTCTATTCCTGTTACTTCTACGTTCACGCTCTTCCCGGTCAGGGGCGCTGTGGCGTTGAGGGTAATAGTCACATTTAGAGCCTCGCCCCTCTTCACCTTCGGGTTTTGCAGCACGATCTGCATATTTCCGCCACCACCGGTCATTTGCGTGAAACCTTCCTTTACTTTGTTCCAGAATCCCATATCATTTTCCTCCTTCGGTATTCGTCGGCATCATATAGGTTGTGTCGCTGCCGCGCACTAACGAGCGTGGCGTCCTTATTATAGGGGAAACAAACCATGGGGGAAAGCACGCGCGGCTATAGGGTGAGACACACTGTATGCGCGCCTCATGCGCTGCCGGCTGCCGGCTGCTCGCTAGATGCGGATAACGTAAAGATATTGTATGGGGTGTGTTGGTGTGGGGTTGACCGCTTGCCAGGTCTGGCCGCGATTGCCGCTCTCGTAAATGTGGCCTGTGTCTGTGCCTGCATACAGGCGGTCGCGGCGCTCAGGGTCGCGCTCCAGGGCCGAAACGCCTCCGCTAGCCGGTAGCTCTGCGGTCTGCCATGTTATACCGCCGTCTGCGCTTGTTTCTATGCCTTCAGGCGTTCCCACTACTAGGGCCGGTTGGGCAGGATTGCTTCCCGGTATGACGGCGAGAGACTGCCCAGCTGCCGGGGAACCCTTCAGCATGCGCGCCATCACTTGTGCGCCTTCAACGGATATGATAAGCACTCCCGCCGGTGTGAGCGCATACAAGTTACCGGAGTCGGACGCTACCGCCAGGGCACACGGCTCGTGCGCTTCCAGCGTATCGCTCGCCAGCTCCTGCCAATCCCCAGTGTAGGGGTTGCCCACATAGGCCACGTTGCGCTCGCTCTCCCCCAGCAAGAGATAGAAGCGGTTAGCGTGAATTGGGTTGACTGAGGGCTGCAGGCTCAGTGGGCAGCCCTCGGCAGGGAGCGAGGGTAGTAGTTCCCAGCTTGTACCACCGTCCGCCGACGTTGCCAGGTGCCCGTTGTATCTCGCGGTGAATAGCGCATTGGTGCGCGGCTCATAAAAGATGGTCATCACCGGCGAGTCTATATTGCCCGTAGGTATGCTGACTCCGTCCCAGGTGCGCCCGCCGTTCTCGCTGAGCATTACCATGCCATTTGTAGCGGTCAAAACGCGAATAGGAGGCCCCGGTTCGCCCCACACAGACGTCACTTCCTGTCCCTCCAGAACCATGCGCGGAGGCAGCCATTCGGGTAGTGTGCCGGGCTTGTTGAATATAGCCAACCCGCCGTGTGTGCAAGCATAAAGAATACTCGAGTTAGCCATCTCTTATTCCTCCTTTTGCTAGTATTTTCATTATAGCGCAATAACCTAAAACAAAATGCCCCGGTCGCGATCAGGCAACCGGAGCATTTTGGGCACTTTGTTGGTTTTGTTATCTGGTTTACAGAATGAACTTGCTCAGGTCTTCGTCTTTGACTATCTTCTTGACCCGGCTATCTACGTAGGCACTATCGATTGTTACCGTCTTGCCTGCGTACTCCTCGGCGTTGAAGGCTATCTCTTCCAGCACCTGCTCCATGAGAGTGTGCAGGCGGCGTGCGCCTATGTCCTCCACGCGCTCATTCAGGTCGGACGCTGCCGACGCGATGCTCTCCAGCCCGTCTTCGGTGAACTCCAGGTTCACGTCCTCGGTTCTTAACAAAGCCTGGTACTGGCGAGTAAGCGAGTTCTGAGGCGCTGTCAGGATCTCCGACAACTGCTCCCGTCCCAGGCTATCCAGCTCTACGCGCAGAGGAAAGCGCCCCTGAAGCTCAGGGATCAAATCCGACGGCTTGGCCTTGTGGAACGCGCCTGCTGCTATGAACAACACATGGTCGGTCTTGAGCGGGCCATAGCGTGTCTGCACCGTAGAGCCTTCCACTATGGGCAAGAGGTCGCGCTGCACCCCTGCTCCTGAGACATCAGGCCCTGTCTCGCTGGCGGGTCCGGCAAGTTTGTCCAACTCATCTATAAAAATAACACCTGTCTGTTCGGCGCGCTTCATGGCGTTCTCCACTATAGCGTCCATGTCAAGCAGCTTGCTTACTTCTTCGTCAGTCAGTATGCGCTGGGCCTCGCTCACTGACACCCGCCTCATGCGCTTGTGCGACGAAAAACTTCGTATGTCCGACTGTATGGAGCGGTAGCCGTCCAAGAATTCGTTGAACGACTCGCTCATTTCTTCGGGTGACATTCCGGGCGTGAACTCAAGCACACCACTCAGGTCATCGCCGAACTCCACTTCACCGGCGTCTATCTCGATTTGCTCCTCATCCAGTTTGTGTTCGGCGAGCAAGCGCGCAACCTTGCGCCTCTGCATCTTCATGGCGCGCTCGGATATAGTGGGAAGCTGTGGCTGCGTCTGCCCGTCGTTTGACCCATGATCCGAGCCCGCGTGCTCATCCGCTATAGCGACGGCGTCTCCACCGACTTGCGCTTGCGCTTGCTGCTGGTTCGAGGCAAGAGACTGTGTCTGAGAAGAGGACTGCAGTTTAGCTCGCGCTTTCGAGCGCTTGCCTCCGCGCAGGTCGTCCCGCTGTTCCATGAGGTAGGCGACAATGCGTTCATTCGCCAGCCCTTCGGCGCTTATGCGCACCTCTGCTCGGCGGCTATCGTACTCAAGCCTGAATGCAGCCTCGGCCAGGTCGCGCACTATAGAGTCGACATCGCGGCCTACATAACCGACCTCGGTGAACTTGGTGGCCTCCACCTTAACAAAAGGAGCATCGATCAGTTTGGCCACGCGGCGCGCAATTTCTGTCTTGCCCACGCCTGTTGGTCCTATCATCATCATATTCTTGGGCGTGATCTCCTCGCGCATTTCCTCATCGACCAGCCCGCGTCGCACACGGTTACGCAGCGCCACGGCTACTGCGCGCTTGGCGGCCTGTTGTCCTACTATAAACTTATCGAGTTCTGCCACTATCTGGCGTGGTGTGAGCTCTTGCATGTAAACACCCCTTTCAGGGATCAGGAATCAGATATGTCAGACGCCGGTTCTGGGGCCTCGGTTCTCGATTCCTCTGTCAGCGTAAAGAATACTATATTTCCGTTTGTATAAATGTCTATATCGCCCGCGATTTGCATGGCCGAGCGCGCTATTTCTTCCGAACTAAGCTCGGTATGCTTAAGCAGGGCGCGTGCCGCAGCCAGGGCATATGGCGAGCCTGAGCCGATGGCGGCGACCCCGTCATCCGGCTCGATCACTTCACCATCTCCCGATAGCACCAGCAATCCACTGGGATCTGCTACCAGCAGTTGAGCCTCCAGGCGGCGCAGGTACCTGTCGGTGCGCCATTCTTTAGTCAGCTCAACAGCGCTCTTGCGAAGATTGCCTTTGTTCCGTTCAAGTTGGGATTCAAATTTGTCGAATAGGGAAAGTGCGTCAGCCACCGCACCCGCGAAGCCCGCCAGCACCGCACCGTCGTGTAACTTGCGAATTTTGCGGGCGGTATGCTTCATCACCACATCGCCCATCGTTACCTGGCCGTCGCCGGCTATCGTTACTGTGCCGTTTCGTAGTACGCCGAGAATAGTTGTAAGAGTTATCATTAAGTGGTTGTTGCCTTTCCTTTAATTATAAGAGTACGCGCGGGCATTAGCAAATATGTGGAAAGTTTGACGGTGACCAGTAGGCGTCATCCGTGATATGTGCTACATGATTGTTAGTGGCGCATTTGAGCAAGGATGACTGGCGCGTGACGGGTGATAGCGTTGGGGCTGGCGCGCCCACTTCTCTTGTCATTCTGAACGAAGTGAAGAATCAACCTCCTTACCACTCAGTCTGTAAGCACACGAAATGCCATATCCACGAACAGAGGGCCCGCCCAACTGATTCTTCACTTCGTTCAGAATGACAATGCAGGGTAGGTTCGCTAACCTCGCACATCTCTAGAGATTGGCACCGTGAAGGGCGAATCCGGAAATGAGGGTGTATGGCGCATGACTCACTGGCACGCTATTTGCTTGTAAAACCCTGCTAGATATGGAAGAGGCCGTCACACTACTACATCGTACCGCCTCTTCATAACTAGCGCATTCACCCTCGATTTGATAACTCACATTACGAAGGGAGTATTTCCATGCCCGGTAAGACTAATAAAGTCGCGGAATCGAATGGTAAGCATACTGCTGCCGAGATCGGTCGCGGCCCCAACAGACATGTAAACGATTCGCAGCCCTTGCTTGATCAGAAGAGTAAAGAGATACAACGCTACGGCACGCTGCGCAAGCTGCCAATAGCACTGGACGAGGAAGCCCGCAGCCAGAGTTGCGCCCTCTTGAACCAGGTGTTGGCCGACACTATGATCCTCTACAGCCTCTATAAGAAGAGCCACTGGCTGGTCGCCGGCCACACTTTCTATCAGCTACATCTACTTTTCGACAAGCACGCCGATGAACAGCTGGCTCTGGTAGACGCACTTGCCGAGCGCGTCCAGCTACTGGGCGGCGTAGCTATCGGCGATCCGCGCCACGTAGCCGAGATCACGAAGATCAACAGGCCACCAAACGGCCGGGAGGAAATCCCCGCTATGATTTCGCGCTTGCTTGAGGCTCATGAGACTATCATCGCCGAGGTGCGCGAGGCTATAGAAGACACGGAAAAGAACAAGGACTGGGGTTCAAACGACCTCCTGATGAGCGACGTTCTGCGCACAAACGAGCTTCAGGTCTGGTTTGTAAGCGAACATCTGGTGGATACCCCACTGGTTCGCGCTTAAGCTCGGACGACGACAGACGACCTGCGACCAATTATTGGTCGCAGGTCGTCCTCAATTAAGAATTAAGGATTCAAAATTAAGAATTAGGCGAAGCCGTCAGCCGCTTTGCGTCCAGCCACATGAGTGGACTACCCAGAAGCATATGCGCGGCCAGTCGTTCCGCTGTCGCCAGCCCGAAGCCGAGGCCGTGACCCGTGAAACCAACCGCAAAGAAGACGTTGGGCTCCTCAGGAAGCGAGCCAACAAGCGGGAGGCCGTCTTTGCTGAAGCCCATTGTGCCAGACCACCTGTGCGTAATGCGCGCCCCAACCACGTCGGGGAAGTAGCGCGCCATGAAGCTTTCGAGCCCGCCCTGTACTTCCGGCGTGGTGCGGTCTTCGTGGCCTACCTCCATTTCACGGAAGTGGTGCCGCCACCCGCCCAGCACAAACCGCCCATCGGGCAACTGCCGGAAGTATTCGTACCCATAGTCCGCGTAACAGAGTTGGCTCAGCACTATATGGTCTACGGGTTCGGTGACCAGGATCTGCCCTCGCGTGGGCTGCACTTTATCCTCAAAATAGGGATGCATCAGCGGGGCATATGCGTTCGTACAGAGAGCGAGCATCCGGCATCGCACCACAGTTCGCCGCGAGCGCACCTCTATGCTGCCGTCGGGCAGACTTTCCCACCCGAACACCTCGGTTTGCTCCCACACGTCGGCCCCGCAATTCGCGGCCAACGCCTGGGCGAACCTTGCGGGCTGTATCCCTGCATCGCCCGGCTGGAAAATGGCGGCAGAGAAGCCGCGCCCTGTCGGGTCCTTGTGGGTGAACTTGACCTGGATGTTATCGTCCAGCATCGCGTCGGCTGTGCGCTCCAGGTCTTCGGCCTCTGTATCGTCCAGCGCGAGGAGTAGCGAGCCAGTGACATCGTAGGGCGTGCCGAATTCCTCCGACAGGCCGCGCACGATATCGCGGTTGTGCAGGCTAAGGTTCCACAGATCAAGAGCGCGCTCGCGGCCGTAAAGCCGTACAGCCTCGTGGTAATGCTGTGTCGCGCCCGTCAGCACCATGCCCGCGTTGCGCCCCGAAGCGCCTGCCGCCACATGCCGCGCCTCCAGCACCGCCGTGCTGAGACCCTGCCCCGCTATAAGCTTCGCCAGGTAAAGGCCAACAATGCCCGCCCCCACCACGCACACATCGCATTCGATCGTGTGTTGCGGCGAGTTGTCTTGCCAGTACGATACTGTCATGGTCGACCTGCCCTTGCCTACGCCCTCTTTGCTTCCAATATTATCTTGCCGTCTACCACACCTACGTTGTAGGTTTTCAGCGGTTCATCTGCCGGGCCTGTTACTACCTCGCCTGTCTCTATCTTGAACTCAGAGCCGTGCCACGGACATGTCACTATGCCCGCCCAGATAGCCCCTTCGCACAGTGGGCCTCCACGGTGGGTGCATTCGGCCTGTGTGGCATAGAACTTGCCGTCTATCCGGAAGATCGCCACCTGCTGGCCGTCTACAATCCCAACCTTGCAACTGCCCTCTGCGATCTCGTCTGCCAGCAGATCGCGCGTTTCGACCCGAGAAGCCATAATGTCTCCCTCCTCCTACTTCTAACTGAGTGTGTCTTGTCTCTTATGCGTGCCTTATGCATCGTAGTATAATACAATTCTTACTCTCTGTCCTTGCGTATTTCACAACCAACACAGTCAAATCTACATAGGAGAATCTTCCATGAGCGTAAAATTCGGCGTACTGCTGCCTCAGGGCTGGCATCTAGACCTGGTTGATATAAAAGACCCCATAGAACAGTACGAAGCAATGACCCGTGTGGCGCAGGAGGCCGAGCGCCTGGGCCTGGACGCCGTGTGGCTGTATGACCACTTCCACACAGTTCCTACCGCCCAACTCGAAACCAACTTTGAAGCCTGGATGTGTACTGCCGCTCTCGCTCGTGATACTTCCACCATTCGCATCGGCCAGATGGTTACCTGCAACAACTACCGCAACCCTGCTTTACTCGCCAAGATGGCCTCCACCGTGGACGTGATGAGCCACGGTCGCCTTGATTTCGGCATTGGCGCGGGCTGGTACGAGGAAGAGTACAAAGCTTACGGCTACGAGTACCCCGATGGACCAACGCGCCTGAAGATGCTGCGCGAGGCTTTGCAGATATTCCACGCCATGTGGAAGGACGACTACGCTACTGTCGAAGGCAACTATTACAGTGTAAACGGCGCGATTAACGAGCCGAAGGGAGTGCAGAAGCCCCACATCCCCATCTGGATTGGTGGAGGCGGCGAGAAGGTCACGCTCAAACTGGTAGCCCAGTACGGCGATGCCTGCAACGTAGGTGGCGTAAACCCCGACTTGTACATGCGCAAATACGGCATCCTCAAAGAGCACTGTGAAACGGTGGGCCGCGACTACAACTCCATTATCAAGTCGGCTGAAGTCTTCACCTTTTTGCTGAGGCCCGGCCAGAATGCAAATGATGCAACTGCCAAAGTTCGCCGCGACGTTTCTCGCCTGGCGGGACACGACGTTGACCTGCCGGAGTTCGTCAGTGCGGGCTATCGTGGTTATCCCTCCGTCTTCGTGGGCTCACCCCAGCAGTGCATAGATGTATACGGCAAGCTCATAGATGTAGGCGTGGAATACATAATCGCCTACCTGGGCGACGTCGTGCATCTGGATACGCTGCAGATGTTCGCCGAAGAAGTGATCCCGGCATTCAAATAGAGAAAGGAACACAACACATGTCAGATATTAAGTTTGGGGTGCTTGTCCCGCAGGGCTGGCGCCTGGATCTAGTTGACATAAAAGATCCCGTTGAGAAGTACGAAAGCATGACAAAGGTCGCGCAGGAAGCAGATAGACTGGGCCTGGACTCCATCTGGCTATACGACCACTTTCACACGGTGCCCATGCCCACGCTTGAAACGAGTTTCGAGTGCTGGGCCGCGACAGCCGCCCTCGCGCGCGATACCAGGAACATCCGCATCGGGCAGATGGTGACCTGTAACGGCTACCGCAATCCCGCCTTGCTGGCCAAGATGGCCTCCACCGTTGACGTGATCAGCCATGGTCGTCTCGATTTCGGCATTGGCGCGGGCTGGTACGAGCATGAGTTTAAGGCATACGGGTACGACTATCCCGACGGCCCAACGCGCCTGAAGATGCTGCGTGAGGCGCTGCAAATCATCCAGGCTATGTGGAAGGACGATTACGCCACCTTTGAGGGCAAGTACTACAGCGTGAACGGCGCGATTAACGAGCCGAAGGGAGTGCAGAAGCCCCACATCCCCATCTGGATTGGTGGAGGCGGCGAAAAAGTCACGCTCAAACTGGTAGCCCAGTACGGCGATGCCTGCAACTTCGGCGGCACCGACCTCGAAGTCTACAAGCGCAAGCTCGGTATTCTCAAGGACCATTGTGAGACCGTTGGCCGCGATTACAACTCCATCATCAAGTCATCCGTGATCTCGGGCATGCTGCTGTCGCCGGGTCAGACCGTTGACACTGCAGTAGCCAAGATTTCAGCCAACATCGGCAAAGCTCTTGGCCGAGAGCTTCGCCCCGACGAAGTCGCACGGGCCGGCGGTAACCTCATAGGCTCGCCCCAGGAATTCATAGACATGTGCGGTAAACTCGCCGACACAGGCATCGACTATATGTTGTTCTATCTGTACGACATAGTGCACCTGGAGCAGTTGCAGCGCTTCGCCGAGGAAGTGATCCCAGCTTTTCGTGCGCAGAAGGCACACACGAGCTAACTGAACAAGAATAAGGAGAACTGAATGCCTCCTAAGTTTGGAGTCATAACGCCTCAGGGTTGGCGTTTGGACCTGGTAAACATAAAGGACCCCATCGAAAAATACGAGCAGATGACCCGCTTCGCGCAGGAAGCCGAGCGCCTCGACTACGACTCCGTATGGGTTTACGACCACTTCCACACTGTGCCAACCCAACAGTTGGAAACTACGTTCGAGTGCTGGATTTCAACAGCTGGCCTGACTCGCGACACCAAGAAGATACGAATTGGGCAGATGGTGACCTGCAACAACTACCGCAATCCTGCGCTGCTCGCCAAGATGGCCTCCACCGTGGACGTGATGAGCCACGGTCGACTCGATTTTGGCATCGGCGCGGGCTGGTACGAGGCGGAATACAAAGCCTATGGCTACGAGTATCCCGATGGTCCCGAACGCCTGCGCATGCTGAACGAGGCGCTGCAAATCATTCACGCCATGTGGAAAGACGATTACGCCACCTTTGAGGGCAAGTACTACAGCGTGAACGGCGCGATTAACGAGCCGAAGGGAGTGCAGAAGCCCCACATTCCCATCTGGGTGGGCGGCAGCGGCGAGCGCGTCACACTTAAACTCGTGGCGAAGTACGCTGACGCGTGCAACCTGTCGGAGACCACTCCTGAACAATACAAGCACAAACTGGAGGTGCTGAAGGAGCACTGCGAAACCGTCGGGCGCGATTACAACTCTATCATCAAGTCGTCGCACAGCTTCATATCCCTGATTCCACCCGGCGAAGACCCCGACAAAGTCACCGCGCCCCGCCGCAACGGCGCCAGCCTAGAGGACTTCAGCAAGCGCAACGTCGTCGGTACTCCACAGCAGATGGTCGACTACTTCGGCAGCCTACGCGATACCGGCATCGAATACTTCGTCATCTACTTCCGCAACGACCTAACCCGCTTCGATACGATCCAGATGTTCGCCCAGGACGTAATGAGCGTGTTACGCAAATAATAGTTCACCGTTTCCGCGAGCGGGCCTTTGCCCCTGGCGGAGGCGGAAAGAGCGCAAGATTCGCCCAAATCTGGTATAATTACTACGTATGACCAACAGGCGTAGTGGCCGGAAAAACGGTGCGAACAACGGCAGTGCACCTCTTGTTGAAAACCGCAAAGCGCGGCATGACTACTTTGTCGAAGAGACCATAGAGGCGGGAATCGCCCTCGTGGGCTCCGAGATAAAAAGCATCCGGGCCGGGCGGGCCAACATAAGGGAAGCCTACGTTCGTGTCGAGGGTGACGAAGCCTGGCTCCTGAACGCGCACATATCAATATGGCCGCAATCAGGGACCCACTTCAATCACGAGCCGGCTCGCAGACGCAAACTGCTGCTACACCGCAACGAGATCCAGTATCTCAGAAGCAAAGTGGAGCAGAAAGGGCTAACGCTCATCCCGTTGGACATACACTTCGTGCGAGGACGTGCCAAGCTGGAAGTAGCGGTTGCCAAGGGTAAGAAGCTCTACGACAAACGCGACTCACTGGCCGAGCGCGACGCCGAACGCGAAATGGCCCGCGACCTGCGCGAGCGCAATAAGTACGACGAGTAAACCGCTCGTTGTCATCATGGGGATGAAAGGATTCGATGGGGAGGGAGGTTTAGGGATCGCAAGCCGAGGTGTCTCTGCCTCGTTAAACTGGGGACAAAGCCATTAAACGGCAACAAACAATACGCTTTCGCTGCTTAATTGACAGCGACGTCCGCCCTGCCTAACCCTGGGTGGCAGGGACCGGGCGAAACAAACCAGGGCGCTATCGCTCCGACGCCTGTTGAGAGCGATCTAAGACCAACAGGATAGCAACTTGCCACTCCGTCCGTGGAGGGGCATCACGCGAAACCTAAAACGCGGAATAAGCTTGTAGTATATCTCTGATCGAGCTTTTCAGACGGGGCTATCGTATGCCCCCATCTCCACCAATAAAAGAGGCACCCTGCCATGTCAGCAGGGTGCCTCTTTTCGTGCCTGAGAGCGTAACCGGTCGCTAGTTCCCGGTGTACGTGTCGTCGTACATGACCCACCTGTCCACCTGTCCCGTCCCATAGCCGCTCGCGCTGTACAGAACGTATATCTTCTTGAGTACAGGCCCTGTATACATCATCATACCCTGCGAGAAGAACTGAACCGCGCCCCCCATTCCCGGCGGCACAGGAGTCGGGCTTGGACCCACAGGCGTGTTGGTCGGCACCGGGTAGGGCACAGGATACGGACCTTGCGAGGCTGGTGCCAGGGCTACCACTGCGGGTGCTGTCGCCCAGCCGAGCCGCTCGCGCACTCTTGCGCCCGTGCCTTCGCGCCACACCTTGCCGAAGCCGCGTGTCGGCGTATACAGACCATCGGGTGCTTTGATGTCGGGCTCAGAGTCGCCTTCCTGGTAGTTGTCGCTGAAGCTCTGCATAGTGCCGTCATCGAACAGCACATAGATGGTCTTGCCGCCCGATCCATAGTATCCGTAGAAGTCGAGCATAGTGAGCATCTGTCCGTGCTGGAAGCTCTGCTGAACCGTGCTTACGCCCATCTCGTCCTGGTATGAGCAACCGAGCCATGCTTGCACTTCGGGGTGGTCAGCCCATATCTTGCCGAAGCCCCTTACCGGAACCTTCTGGCACGCGACCTGGGGGGTCGGGGGCTTGCCTGCATCGCTGTATCGCCATGCATAGTAATGCTGTCCGATGTTGCCCATCTGCACCTTGAAGCCCTGGGGCGCGTCGGGCACATATGTCAGGACCCGCCGCTCGTAGGGCTGGATAAGCACAGCAGTATCGGCCTTGCCCGCGATCTTCACTCTTGCCCAGTAGGCCTCGGCAATCGGGTAGCCCGTCGCGTAAAAGTAGGGGTCGCTAAGCCTGGCGTCCACCGTCTTGCCGTCTTGCATAATCGGGCCGGTCTGGTTGAGGAAGCTCCAGAATATATCGGGGATATTGTGCTGGGTTGCAGCTTCGTAAAAGGCGTCCTTGACGTTATTGTTGTTGTACGTCGAGTCTGCGCCCGTCAGGCCTGCCCTGTTGATCGTGTCGTTGATCGTTTCGCCCAGCCTGTTTCTACCTGTTGGAGTATAGCCAATATTGCTCACATACCTGAAGCTGGCGTAGGTAGGTGTGCCCGCGCTCAGGTCGTCGCCATCTGATGCGAGGTCAATCTCAGCCGGGTAGCGGGCTACGTACTGGTTGTTGCCGGTCTGCATCTGACCTGAGATTAGCTCCATAGTGAGCAGACCGTTGGTAACGTAAAACGGATTGGTCTTGTCGCCGTTAGGATTGTTTATCTCCATGCGGCTCTTGTCGAAGTACTGCACAAGGTGCTTGCCGTTGGCTCCTTCGGCGTAATCCTCGTAAGCGGTGAAACCCGGTAGCGGCCCCCAGAAATAGCTTCTCTTGACCGAACCTTCGTCCACCAGTTGATCTGTGCGCGTCCATGTGGACTGGAACGCGGGGTCGGCGAAATTGCCGGGAACCGCGGCCGGGGCGGCCAGTGCTTGCCCTGACGTTGTAACTCCTGCCAGCAGTGGTAGCACCATGAACGCCAGCGCCGTAGCTGTCGTAAGTTGTTTGTATTGAGGTTTCATAATCGTCTCCTGATTGTTGTCGTAGTGTCGTGTTCTGGGTGCCTTACACTGATCATTGCGCGCAGGTCAGTATTTGTCTTCCATCATCCAGAACGTACATATGCCCTACAGGTTGCACGCCGGTCTTGATCCTCCCCGCCGGTGGTACATAACTTGCAAGATTTGGTAGTATCACGAGACAAGGAGGCTATAAAGATATGCGTGTAGAAAAAGATGTAACCGTCAATGCGCCCATCGAAAAGGTGTATGGACTGTGGACCGATTTCACGAACTTTCCCCGCTTCATGAATAACGTCGAGTCGGTCACTGACAAGGGTGGCAATACTTACCATTGGAAGGCCAAGGTCGGCCCAATCGAGAAAGAATGGGACGCTCAGGTAAAAGGTATGGTGCCCAACCGTAGCGTCACCTGGCAGTCCACCTCAGGCGCCGAGAATGCGGGCGCGGTCACCCTATCAGAGCGCGGCAATATCACCGAGATGCACGTGGTCATCGATTACGATCCCACCTGGCTTGAGGCCGCAGGTGACGCCGTGACCGGCACACTATCACGCAGCGTTGAGCAAGACCTGGAGCGCTTCAAGCGCCTGGCCGAGGGACAGAACCCCAACCTCGCAGACGGCGGCTCCCAGCCCAGCGCCGGCCAACACGGCGCATAAACCCGGACGACGGACGACCAACAATATACGTCGTCCGTCGTCCGTCGTCTGTCGTCGCTCCCCGTAACCCCCCCCGTATTCCTATTACAACAGGGCGTATAGCGCGTCACTGATTATACTGTACGTGGAAGGAATACGATAATGATGGTTAGAGGTGGAATCAAGAGAGTCTGGGCGGGGCTGGCCGCGCTTATTTTGCTCACGGGCTTGCTGGGCACGCCCGGCGTGACGCTGGCACATGCTGAAGTCGCTAGCTCCATACCTGCTGACGGGGCAACCGTGCCCGTCGGCCTTCAACAGGTTGTCATTACCTTCAGTGAAGAAGTCAGCCCTGAGCAGTCATCGGCCGAGTTTGTAATGCCGGGTGGCATGGTCATGCAAGCTACCTCCACGGTGGACCGAGCCGAGCGCACCAAAATGACGGTGGCTCTCGCTTCGGGGTTGCCTGCGGGCGGCTACGCGGTGAAGTGGCACGCAGTCACCCAGGATGACAACGGCATCACCGACGGCACGATCAACTTCACAGTCGCCGCTGCAACGGATCAAGAGTGCAACACCTTTAGCGAAACCGGCCAGACCGTGTGCGGGCGTTTCCTTGAGTACTGGAGTACACATGGCGGCCTCGCCCAGCAAGGCTTCCCCATCTCAGGCGAGCTACAGGAGAAATCCGATACGGACGGCAAGATCTACACCGTGCAGTATTTCGAGCGCGCCGTCTTCGAAAAGCACCCCGAAAATGCCGCGCCCAATGACGTGCTCCTCAGCCTGCTCGGCACCTTCCTCTACAAACAAAAGTATCCTGATGGCGCGCCCAACCAGCAAGCCAGTACGACCAACGCGCGCACCTTCCCCGAAACGGGCATGACGGTCGGCGGCAAGTTCATCGAGTACTGGAATACGCACGGCGGCCTGGCCCAGCAGGGCTTCCCCATCTCAAACGAGTTCGAGGAGAAGAGCGACCTGGACGGCAACACCTACCTCGTGCAGTACTTCGAGCGCGCCGTCTTTGAATACCACCCTGAAAATGCCGCCCCGAATGATGTTCTGCTGTCCCAGCTTGGCACCTTCCGCTACCATGCCGTTTATGCGGCAGCCTCAGTGAACGTCAACATAGTGGACTTCAAGTTTGACCCCGCCGTTATCACCGTCACGGTCGGCACGAAGGTGACATGGACCCAGGTCGGCCCCACCGAGCATAACACAGCCTCAAAGGCCGATCCACCCCTGTGGGATTCCCCCATACTGCAGATAGGTGACACATTCAGCTACGTCTTCAACGAGGCCGGAACATACGACTACTGGTGCACGATACACCCTGACATGCTGGGTACAGTCGTGGTGGTGAATAAGTAACGACGATAACCTGGCACCTATAAAGAAAGCCCCTGTCTCAGTGCAATATTGAGACAGGGGCTTTTTCTATTTGGAGATCAGTCTTTGTTGTAAGGGCTGATTCGTATGTATGCTATTGCGATTATGCGTTGTGGCGTGACAGCTTCCAACCTGCTGAGGCGAGAACAATCCCCAGGGCCGCAAGAGCAAACGCCGGCAGCATTGAATCCGAGGAGCCTGTCTGGGGCATACCCGCTACAACCAGCTTCTCGATGTTGCCGCAAGATACGTAGACCGAAGCCTCAGTGGCCGACTTGTGAACGTTGATCGCATAAGTACCATCAGCGAGGTCGCTCAGCGGCTGCTTCACGATCGTCTCGGACGTTCCGTTGACCAGACTGGTAAGAGGATACTTAGGCTTGGGATTCAACGTTGCGCACGGTCCGTCGTGAATATGAGCAGGCTGCGCAACGGCACTGCCGCCCGATATGTTGACGGTCACCTTGGTAGTTCCATCGCCCATGTCCTGCAGCACCGCCGTACCATTTTGTCCTGAACCATTCTGCGCGCCCAACGTAACTGTCACCGAACTACCCTGCGCCCATGCTGATGTTCCGGCAAGTGCGAAAAGGGCCACCATGGCCAACGCCAACATTGTCAGTTTCTTCATGTTTATTATCCCTCCTGAGTGTTGTGCACAATAAAGTGGTGGGTGGGGGAGGCCACCCTACTATACGCATAATACTTCTAAAGGTGCGAATTTCGTACATAGTGCGCCTTAAGATTTCCTTAAGATATTCAGGGGCGGTAAACAGCCTAACAGGGAAGAACCGGCAGCCTGATGCACGCTCATTCGGCTTTTAGACAGATTTCCCTGTGTAAATTGACTACGCACGGATTGCGTGCTATAATTAGGCTGGCAAAGGTCTGTTCGCTGCGTGAAAAGTGTGGGAAATGGAGGTAGGTAAGATGATGATCCGAGACCCCAAAGATATAGAGGGCTCCCCCCGAGCAGAGGTATTGAAGTATGTGCAGCGGCATGGCTCGTCCTCGGTGAAGGACCTGGAGGCCGAACTGGGCGTGACTACCACTGCCGTGCGCGAGCAGGTGGCCCATCTTTTGCACGAGGGCCTTTTGCTTGCCACAAGGGTACGCGGTGAGATCGGGCGGCCTTATTACGTCTATTCTCTCACCCCCAAGGCGCAAGAGCTATTTCCCAAAGATTATGCATCTCTTGCCCAGCTCCTGCTGGAAGAAACCCTGACCCTGCACGGTCCCGAAGGTCTGCGCTCACTCCTCAACAGAGTAAGCTCGCGCATGGCCGAGAAGCTGTCGAACAGCGACCAGGTAAGCGAGCTTTCACAGAAGCTGCTCGGTCTGGTGGCCTCCCTCGGCGAGACTGGCATGGAAGTGTCCATGGTCTCCTCGCAAAGCGAAGACGGCACCAGCGGCTACATTCTTAAGGCGCACACCTGCCCCTACTTTGAGGTAGCACGCAACCATCGCGAGATCTGCGATATGGAACAGGAAATGATCGCCGATCTGCTGGGACCCAACGTCAGCATTTCGTTGGCGGACAGGATTGTGGACGGCGCGTGCGCCTGTGATTTCCACGTGAGCCGCGTTCAGTCCGAGCCGTTGGAGTTTGCGAGCGCGACAAGCGCAAGGGAAGCATCTAGCGAGTCGTAGATCGTAAGTCGTAGATCATAGATCGTAGATCGTAAGTCATGCTCGTGAACAGACATGACCAGGCAAATATCGTCGGTCGTCCGCGGTCGGTCGTCGGTCGTCCAAAACTACAGGAGGCGTTTCATATTCATGGCCAATACTACTATAGAAAATAGCACGTCAGCATCTACACCAGTGGCAGGTGAGGGGCTGGTTATCAAAGACCTGCACGTAAGTGTGGAAGGGCAGGAAATACTGAAGGGCTTGAGCCTGTCGGTGCGCCAGGGAGAAGTGCATGCTCTCATGGGGCCCAACGGATCAGGCAAATCTACCCTTGTGAACGCGCTAATGGGCAACCCCAGCTACACTATCACGGGCGGCACAGCCACACTCAACGGCGTTGACATCACAAAGTTGCCACCCGACGAGCGCGCCAAGGTGGGCCTCTTCCTGGGCTTCCAGTATCCCTCCGCGATCCCCGGTGTGAGCGTCGCCAACTTCATCCGCACCGCGCTAATATCGCTTATCACCCCCAAGGCCCGCAGCGAAGCTGACCTGCTTGATGCTGAGGGTCGCGTTAAGGCTGATGCTCCCGCCAAGCCCGACCTGGCTGCCCCTACTTATGTGGGCCGTGGTGGCGTAGCACGTAGCAACCCCGCAATCAAAGAGTATCGCAAGAACCTGCTGGCAACTTTGAGTATGCTCAAAATGGACAGCAGCTTCGCCACTCGCTACGTCAACGACGGCTTCTCAGGCGGCGAAAAAAAGCGCCTTGAAGTGCTGCAGATGGCCATGCTCAAGCCCAAAATCGCCATGCTTGACGAGCCCGACTCGGGCCTCGATATTGATGCCGTGCGTGAGGTAGCCGCAGGCGTGAACAGCTTGCGCGGTCCTCAGTTGGGCGTCTTGCTCGTTACTCACTACCAGCGCATCCTCAACTATATCAAGCCAGACGTTGTGCACGTCATGATCAAGGGCAAAATAGTGCAATCCGGCGGGGCCGAACTGGCGAAAGAACTGGAAGAGAAGGGCTACGACTGGCTCCGCACCGATTTCATGGACGATGCCGAAACCGGCGATACGGAGGTCGAGCATGGCGACGCCTAGCGCCGTTGAACCGCGCGCCCTTACCGAAGGTGGGCTGACGGCAGACGCTGTCACCGCGCTTTCCGACCTTATGAACGAGCCGCAGTGGCTCCGCCAATCTCGCCTCGAAGGCTGGCAGGCGTTCGAGACTCTGCCTACGCCGCGTTGGACCAAGGGCATTGCCCAGTGGTGGACCACCGATGTTAGCGTGCTTGACCTCAACAAGATGAAAGCCTACGTGCCCTCAAATCTCAGCGCAAGCCAGGCTGAAGCAGAAGTGAACCTGGGAGGCGATGACGAAGCCACAGGCAGCTTGCTGGTGCAGGTGAACTCTGAAACTGCATTCCTCCGCGTCCCCGACGACGTAAAGGCCCAGGGCGTGATCTTCTGCTCCCTAGAAGAAGCAGTGCGCGAGCATTCCTCGCTCGTAGAGAAGTACCTCCACAAACTGGTCGCCCCTAACACGGATAAGTTTGCTGCTTTGCATACTGCCCTGTGGAGTGGTGGCGTCTTCCTCTATGTGCCCGAAGGCGTGACCGTAGACCTTCCCGTGCATGTCGTCTATCAACTAACTACTCCCGGTGCCGTCGCTCTTGGCCACACGCTCGTTGTTGCCGAAAAGGGCGCGAACGTGCGCTACGTCGAAGAGTTCCACTCTACATACGACGAGGGGCAGGCTCTTCATTCGGGCGTGGTAGAAGTCTCCGTGGGCGAGAACGCCAAGGTCGAATTTACTTCCATGCAGGAATGGAACCGCAACGTCTTTTCCTTTGCCACGCGCTATGCCCAGGTTGGCAAGCGTGGGTTGATGCACTGGGTGATCGGCGAGATGGGCGCGAACCTGATCAAGGCGCACGCCGAAACTCAACTTCAGGGCGAAGGCGCACGCACGTTGACCCGGGGCATCTGCTTCGCGGACAGCAACCAGCACTACGACAACACGTCCAACACCCATCACGTGGGCCGCGACACCTACGGCGACATCCTGTTCAAGGGCGCCGTACGCGACACCTCACGCCTCGGCTTCGAGGGCCTTATCAAGGTAGACCACGGCGCACAGAAGACCGACTCCTACCTGACGATGAATACGCTCTTCCTGAGTGAGGGCGCCAAGGCCAACTCGGTTCCCGGACTGGAGATTCTGGCCGACGATGTGCGCTGTTCGCACGGCGCGACGGTCGGCACAGTACAGGCCGAGCAGATGTTCTACCTCGAAAGCAGGGGCATCCCCGAAATCGAGGCCGAAAAGCTGATAGTGGGCGGTTTCTTCGAGCCCGTCATCGACGAGATGCCGCTCGAATCTGTCCGCCAGAGGCTGCGCGACATAATCCAGGAGAAAGTGGGACTGCCGCGGTTGGGTCAGGAAGCTCAACGCCCCGGACAGTGATACACAGCGCCATGCAAAGTAGTTGATCCTGCGGGGACTTAGCACCGGTTGCTATGTCCCTGCTTTGTTTCAGGGGGCATATAATGATAACTAGCAGCGAGACCACACAACTAACAACTCACGACACCCTGGACTGGGAGCGTATTCGAGCCGACTTCCCGATCCTCAAGCGCACCGTACATGGTAAGCCCCTTATCTACCTGGATAGCGCAGCCACGTCTCAAAAGCCGCAGGTTGTGCTGGATACCATGGACGACTACTACCTGACCTGCAACGCCAACATCCACAGGGGCGTGTACGAGATCAGTGAGACCGCCACCCGCCGCTACGAAGAAGCACGCAGCAAGATCGCCCACTTCATAAACGCTAGATCCAGCCGAGAGATCATCTACACTCGCAACACAACCGAGTCTATCAACCTTGTAGCCTATTCGTGGGCGCGAGCCAACTTGCACGAGGGCGAC
Organism: Chloroflexia bacterium; assembly: GCA_038203825.1. Classification (GTDB taxonomy): domain Bacteria; phylum Chloroflexota; class Chloroflexia; order QHBQ01; family JADMIH01; genus JADMIH01. The sequence continues at coordinate 46,243 of JBBRDO010000017.1, forward strand.
GCCGTTCTACTGAGCAAGATGGAACACCACTCGAACCTCGTGCCCTGGCAAATCCTCGCGGTCGAGCGCGGCATCAAGCTTCGTTACCTGGATGTATCGCCGCGTGGCACACTCGTCCTCGACAACCTGCGCGAGATGGTGGGGGGCGTGCGCCTTGTGAGCGTCACGCAGATGAGCAACGTACTCGGCACGATCAACCCTGTCGCTGAGATTATCCATGAAGCCCACGCAGCCGGAGCGCTCGTGCTGCTCGACGCCGCGCAAAGCGTGCCCCATTTGCCTGTTGATGTGCAGGCGCTGGACGTGGACTTCCTCGCCTTCTCCGGGCACAAGATGTGCGGCCCCACAGGCATCGGCATCCTCTATGCCAAACGTGCCCTACTGGAAGCTATGCCCCCATTCCTGGGCGGCGGCGACATGATCAGCACAGTAACCCTCGATGGGTTCACCACCAACGATCTGCCCTGGAAGTTCGAGGCAGGCACACCGTCCATTGCCGAAGCCATCGGCCTGGGGGCTGCCGTCGACTACCTCAACGGCATTGGCATGGAGAACATCCACAGCCGCGAACGCGATCTGGCTGCCTACGCGCTGGACAAAGTGCGCGGCATGCAGGGCGTAACTGTATACGGCCCCGACGCAGACGAGAAGGGCGGCGTTCTCTCATTCGCCATCGAGGGCATTCACCCCCACGATATCGCCACGCTCCTTGACAGCGAGGGCATCTGCGTGCGTGCCGGCCACCACTGCTGCCAGCCTCTTATGCAGCATCTCGACGTGCCCGCTCTGGCGAGGGCATCATTCTACGTGTATACTCGGTTTGCCGACATAGATGCATTGGCGGAGGGGATCGTGAAGGTGCAGAAGGTGTTTGCCTAGTGGAAGAGCTGCAGGCGAGATACCGCAAGTTCCTGCTGTTGGTGCTGCCTGTAATAGGCGTGCTCCTGTCGGGGCAGGCCTTGCTTGAGTCCTGGCCTGCGGTTAGCGTCCCCGGCATGGTACTGCTGATCTTCTTCGTGGCCTTTTTCGTGTACAGGCTGATCGTGTATGTGAGGACTAAATGAACAATTCGTGGCAGGGGAATCTGGCCAGGTTGCGGGCGATTGAGCCTGCCGACGCCGACGCTCTTTTCGAGTGGAACCAGGACACTGAGATGACCCGCAGCCTATACAGAGTGCCTTTCCCCCAGTCCCGGGAAGCTAACATGCGCTGGGTGCAAGAAACTTCAAACAGAGGACCCCAGAACGACAACTACTTCTGGGTCATCGAGAGCTTGGTCGGTGAGATGGTGGGCACGCTCAGCACGCACAGTTGTGAGCCGCGCAACGGCAGCTTCAAGTATGGCCTCGCGATAATGGAAGCGCACAAGCGCAAAGGCTACGCATCCGATGCCATCAGGGTCCTATTGCGCTACTACTTCGACGAGCTACGCTATCAAAAGGTAGTAGCCGAGGTCTACGGCTTCAACGAAACCTCGATCAGCTTCCACGAGAGCTTCGGCTTCGTGCTCGAAGGCCGCTTGCGCCGCATGCTCTATACAGGCGGCGTTTACCACGATATACTAATGTTCGGCATGACAAGCGAGGAGTTCTCGGCAGGCCACGGCAGTACAATGGACGAGTAAGGAGGCCGCACTGCATGGAAATGGAAAGAGTTGGTGTCCCAGCATTTGAGAAACCTTTACACAACGTGATCAGGCCCATCAACGACCTGTGGCTGTGGTGGGTTCTTGCCAGCGTAGTGTCTTATCTCATAGGCAGGATTCTTCCAACCAAACTTTTCGGCACCTCTGCTTTGGTGTCGTTCATCGAATTACCCATATCTACGACCATCTTAACCATTCCCGTAATATGGGTGTTACATAGATACTTGCTCAACTTCAATTGGAAGCAGTGGATAGTTGTAAACATCATAGGCATGCTGGTTGCAATTGTCGGCTTGGTTATAGTTGTGGTATTCGAATTCACTTTCCTGGGGATCGTGGGGGGCGTCATACATGTAGTCATGCACCAACCTATTTCAAAAGACAGCAGTATATCTCCAATTACATCTCTTTGGTTCTACGCCTCTGTGACACTGGTCTTCGCGTCGGCGTTTTCAATTGCTCAATGGCGAGTTCTGAGACAATACACAAGAGAGCACGGTCTAGGCTTATGGGTTTCTGCAAACATAATTTCACTTCTCATAGGAGCTCCCTTGTTGCTGGTCGCAAAGGACGCGATTAGCAATGCTTATGTAACCACTCTGGCCGGAGCTGTTGTCATAGCAATGACAGCCTTCATCGTCGGCTACACTCTTATGCAAATCCTGCGGCCCTACGCGCCCGCTGCCGCCCCGGCATAACACAGGTTGGAGGTCTTATGGACTCTTTGTACGCAGAAGAAATACTCGATCACTACAAGCACCCGCACAACTTCGGGGTGCTCGAAAATCCCGACATTCACATAGAGGCTAACAACCCCCTGTGCGGCGACAGGCTGTCAATGGACGTTCGTGTAAGAGACGGCGTCGTGGAGGATGTGCGCTTCAGCGGGCGCGGCTGTGCGATCAGCCAGGCCGCAGCCTCGATGCTCACCGACCGCATTCTGGGCGAGAAGCTGGAGGATTTGGCAAGCACCACCCGTGACGACATCCTGGGGATGCTGGGCGTTGAGGTCAGCTATGCCCGCATAAAGTGCGCCACCCTCTCTCTCGGCCTCCTCCGACAGGCCCTCGCCGAAGCAGGCGTCTCTATCTCTGAGCACATAGAGGATTGACCTCCTTTTGATCACGAAGAACACGAAGGTTGAGAGATCACAAAGATAAGAACTGTTCGGACGAGTAGCAGACGAAGTTAGCAGTTCCTGCAAAATCCCCATTCACCGTACCAGTTCCGGTATCACTTCCCTAAACCCATCTTAAATCTTCGTGATCTCTTAACCTTCGTGCTCTTCGTGATCAAAACCCAACTCCACAAATACGCAACCAGGAGCAACCATGGCCCAATCCCTGATTATCGAGAATGCGCGCATCTACACTATGGACCGCGAGGTGCCGCACGCGAGCGCCATCGCCATCGAGGATGGGCGCATAGTCATGGTGGGCAGCAAAGAGGACATGAGCCTCATGCCTGGCAAGGCGCGCCGCATTGACCTCGGTGGCCGTGCCGTCATCCCCGGTCTGATCGATGCCCACATTCACTTTCTTGAATACTCGCGCAGTCTCGCTCGCGTTGACCTCAATGGCGCCGCCTCCAAAGAAGACGTGCTCACGAAGGTGGCCGCAAAGGCTAAAGAGCTTGGCCCTGGCCGCTGGATACTCGGCGGCGGGTGGAACAACAACCTCTGGTCGCCCCCCGACTATCCCACGCGCCACGACCTCGACCGTGTCTCTCCTCACAACCCCGTCCTCCTCGACCGCAAAGACCTCCATAGCTGCTGGGTGAACAGCCTGGCTATGACGAGAACAGGCGTTACCCGCGACACCACCGACCCACCCGGCGCCTTTATCGGCAGGGACGATGCGGGCGAGCCGAACGGCATGTTTTACGAGAGCGCGGTGGCGCTGGCGCGTGCCGCCGTTGACGAGCCGCCCGAGAGCGCCCTGACCGCAATGCAGCGTGGCCTGGGAGTGCTGGCACGCATGGGTCTGGTGGGCTTCCACGACTGCGAGGGGCCGGATGCCCTCTCAGCCTTCGAGCAATTAGACGCGCATGACGCGCTCACTCTGCGCGTGGTCATCCTGCTGGCCTATAACCACTTGCGCGAAAGCATTGCCGTGGGCCTGCGCACAGGCTTCGGGTCGGACAGGCTGCGGCTGGGGCCGGTCAAGATATTCAGCGACGGCTCGTTGGGGTCGTCCACCGCACAAATGCTCGCGTCCTTCGAGGGCCAGCCCCACAACTGCGGCATAGCGACTGTGCCCCAAAATGAAATGGAAGAGGCCATCGTGATGGCGGCCCGTGCCGGCATACCCTCTGCCATCCATGCAATCGGCGACGCCGCCAACCGCAGGGTGCTCGACGCGTTCGCGAAGGCGAAGGATATCCTGGGCCCGCAGCCCGAAGGCACGCGCCTTGTCAACCGCATCGAGCACGCTCAATTGCTGCACCCCGACGACATACCGCGCTTCGCCCAGCTTGGCGTGGTCGCCTCCATGCAGCCCCTTCACGCCACCTCCGACATGCACGCCGCCGACCGCCTGTGGGGTGCGCGCTCGCGCTACGGCTACGCGTGGAAAAGCGTGCTCGATGCAGGTGGCCTGCTGGCCTTCGGCTCAGATGCGCCCGTCGAAACCCCCGATCCATTTCTCGGCATCCATGCTGCCGTCACGCGCCAGGATCTCAACGATCAACCGCCTCAGGGCTGGTATCCCGAGGAGTGCCTGACCGTCGAAGAGGCAGTGCGTGCCTACACGGAGGGCGCTGCCCGCTCATGCCCCTATCTGCCTAACGTCACAGGCATGCTCACCCCGGGTTCGGTGGCCGACCTGCTGGTGCTCGACAGGGACATATTCAATATAGACCCGCAGGAGATCAAGCACGCCAAACCGTTCGTCACAATGATGGCAGGCCATGCTGTGGTGGACGATGAGGGTTTGTTCTAGGTAAGTAGAACGCCCTCATATTACCGCAATATTAATGCAACCTCTCTGGTTTCGCGGGCGTCCCCTGTGCTATATTAACCCTATGCGACGCTTTTTCTTGCTTTTGATTGCGTGCCTCTTTTTGCTTGCAGGGTGCGATGTACCTACTCCACCGCCCGAAATGCCCACCCCTACTCCCGGCTCCTCTAACCCCGAAGCAGCCCCCTATACCACCGCCGCACCCTCCACCCCTGACGTTGGCTTCGTCCCCCTCGACGCGCCCGACGGCCACATCTATTTCGTGCGCGACTCACACTTGTGGGCAATAGCTCCTGATGGCTCGAACGAGCGGCAGTTGAGCGACGCGCCCATCACCGATGTACCTGTGCCCTCGCCCGACGGCAAGCAGATCGCCTGGGTGGGAGGCAAGAACCTCTACGTTATGCCCGCAAGCGGAGGTACGGCCCGTGTTCTCTATACGGGCGACCTGGCAGACTACCAGCGTCTGGGCTGGAGCCGCGATCAGGCCGATCTGGGCTTCGTTACCTATGACCTCACGCAGGTTGGCACTGAGAAAGCCTGGGCTGTTCCTGTGGCTGGCGGTGCTCCCATCATGCTCACCACTATAGATGACGGCGCGGGCGACCTCTCGGGCGGTTACGAGCGCTCTGTGCAGTGGGCGCCCGACGATCACTGGGTACTGGTGGCGGGGCCTAACAACCCCATGACCCTGCTGCGCTGGCCTGTCGCACCGGGCAGCGACTCTGTAACACGCAGCATTTCGGGCGGTGAGCCCGATTGGGCGCCGAACAGCCAGACGATCCTTTACACCGAAACGATGGGGGGAGCCGTACTCGTTTATGACATCACGCAGGCCGCAGCCACACCTTTCCGCAACGAGACGCTTTTCGTCGGCACCGGCCTCGGGTCCTACGCGCAGGGACCTGGCCCCCTCTGGTCGCCCGCATCCGTAGGCACAGACAGCGACATCCTGGTCTACCGCAGTCGCTCAACCTCGGGTGAGCCGAACGTGGCGGTCCGCACCCGCGGCGGGCGCGACCTTGTCTCCTTGCCCAACCTCACGAACAACCCTGCATGGTCCCCATCCGGAAACAAGCTGGTCGTAGAGACAGGCTCGATGGGCAATGATACCCTGGGTCCCAAATGGACGCCCGGCGGTCTTGCGATAGCCACCATCAGCCTCAGCGCAGTGCACACAGTAACCCCCTTGGTACAAAACGCCCAGTGGCCCGCCTGGGGGAGGTGAGTCGTAGACTGACGAGTCGTAGATCGTAAGTCGCTGATCATAAGTCACGGAGCATAGGTCGTCCGTCGTCAGTTGTCAGTCGTCGGGTATCAGGTCCTGGTAGGTCTCGCGCCGCCTGATCAGCGTGGCCTGCTCTCCTGATACCAGCACCTCGGCGGGGCGTGGCCTCCCGTTGTATTGCGATGACATCGAAAAGCCGTACGCGCCCGCCTGCCCTACCGCTAGCAGGTCTCCCAGCTTCACCGCACCCAGTCGTCTGTTGTGGCCCATGAAGTCGGACGACTCGCATACCGGGCCCGCTATGTCTACCGCCGGACCTGTGCCCGCCTCTGCTTCATTCACCGTGTAGATTGGGTGCCATGCGCCGTACAGGGCCGGGCGAATAAGGTCATTCATGCCCGCATCCACTACGACAACATATGGTTGACCTTGCCCTTCCCTTACATAAAGTACCGCAGTCAACAGCGCGCCCGCAGGCCCCACGATGAAGCGGCCCGGCTCCAGGTAGAGATGTAAATCGCGCCCCGCGAGAAGAGGGCGCAGCGCCTCCGCCAGCGCCTCCGGCCCGTCCGGGTCGTCTTCGGGGCGATAGGGTATGCCCAGGCCGCCTCCTATGTTCAAATCGCGCAGCGCTATGCCCTCCGAAGCAAGTGTATCCCACAACTCGAGCACGCGCTCCACGGCCTCAGCGATCGGTTGCACGCTGCTCAGTTGCGAGCCGATGTGGATGTGCAGTCCTGTGGGACGGACATGTGAAGAGTGCGCCGCCGACCGTGTCAGGTCAAGCGCCTCCTGCGGAGGCACCCCGAACTTGTTTGCGTGCGTGCCCGTGGTAATGTATGGGTGAGTATGTGCGTCCACATCAGGGTTTACGCGAACCGCCACGTTGGCGACCTTGCCTATCCCTTCCGCAACCGATTCGAGCACACTCAACTCGCCCGCCGACTCTACATGGAAGGCGTGTACACCCTCCCGCAAAGCCTCAGTCATCTCGCGGCGCGTTTTGCCCACTCCCGCAAACACGATCTTGTCGGCGGGAAAGCCCATGCGCCGGGCCAGATAGATCTCTCCTCCCGACACCACGTCCGCCCCCGCGCCCCAGCCCGCCAGCAGGCTTCCGATAGCAGGGTTCCCGTTAGCCTTTAGCGCGTAGCAGATAGTGACTTTGGAGGCTATCCCGGCCATAGCGTCTGTCAGGCGATCATATTGTGCTTGCAAAACGGCCCCGCTGTAGACATACAGAGGAGTGCCGAACCGGTCCGCAAGTTGAGACACAGGCACGTCTTCAATGTGCAGTATCCCGACGTGGTAGTGAAGTGCACTGTTCATGATACACAGAGTATAGGACTGTCCGCCTCAACGGGCAAATGAGTAGCCCACAGCCTCTATGTTGGAGTATACTGGGCGCATTAGCGGCCCGATATAGGAGAGGATATGCAAAAGGCGAAGGCGCAGACGCGGCGGGTGGCGGTGATGGGGACCGGCAGCTGGGGCACCACGCTGGCCATCCTGTCGGCGCGCCAGGGACTGCTAACACACTTGCTGGCGCGTACCGAAGACGAGGCGAACACCCTGCGTACCGCGGGTGAGAATACGCGCTTTATGCCCGGCTATCCATTCCCCGATGGCCTTATCGTCACAGCCGATGCCGAGGAGGCCCTGCGCGACTGCGACATGCTCGTCATGGTCGTGCCCTCGCAGACCATGCGCTCCAACATCCGCTCCCTGAAACCTTACCTGGGCGTCATGAGAGACGACGCGATCATCATTAGCGCGGCGAAGGGACTGGAGCTCGGCACGCTCCAGAGAATGACCGAGGTGCTGGGCGAAGAGCTGGGCCCCGACTGGACAAGCAGGCTGGGTGCGCTTTCAGGGCCAAACCTCGCCAAAGAAATAGTCGCCAGCAAACCCGCTACTACCGTCATCGGCGCCGGCCATCTCGAAACGGCCCAGCGCGCACAAGAACTACTGACGGGCGGCCGCTTCCGCGTGTACACAAACCCTGACGTAATAGGCGTCGAACTCGGAGGCGCCCTCAAGAACATAATCGCGGTGGCGGCAGGCATGGCCGACGGCATGCAATCCGGAGATTCGACTAAAGCCGCACTCATCACGCGCGGCCTGGTGGAGATCGGCAGACTCGGCGTGGCCGCAGGCGCGTCGCTCTTCACGTTCGCCGGACTGGCAGGCCTGGGCGACCTGATCGCCACATGCGCCTCCCCCCTGTCACGCAACCGCACCCTGGGCGAGCTGTTGGCGCGCGGCCATACGATGGAAGAAGCACGCGCTATTATGCACGGCCAGATTGCCGAAGGCCTCACAACCACAGTGGCCGCCCGCGAGCTAGCTGCGCGCTACGGAGTGGAGATGCCGATCACCCAGCAGCTATATGAGGTGCTCTTCGAGGGTAAATCCGCCATGCTAGGCCTGAGCGCCCTCCTGACCCGCGAGCCCACCGACGAGTTCCTATCATTAGGAGTGACGCTCGACGAGTCATAGATCGTAAGTCATAGATCGTAAGTCGTAGATCGTAAGTCGTCGCGAATCTTCTGACTTACGATCAGCGACTTACGATCTACGACTCGTCAGTCTCCCAGAGATTGCAGAAGCTGCCCTACCTGCTGCGGTACAATCTTGTACGGGTTGCGTACTATAATGGTCTGTTCGCGGTGCGGCCCCACCGAAATAATATCGAGGGGTGTCTGGAGCAGGTGCGATAGGCGGTCCAGGTACGCGCGGGCATTCGCGGGCAGATCGGCCCATGTGCGCGCCCCCGAGGTGTCCGTTTGCCACCCGGGGTACTCTTCGTACTGCGCCTCAACCGATTCTAGAGTGGTTATATCGGCGGGCAAGTGGTTCAGGTGGGCGTCATTTACCTGGTAGACTGTGCAGATCTTGATTGTCTCGAACTTGTCCAGCGCATCCAGGCGCGTGATAGCAAGTCCCGTCAACCCATTCAGCGCGGCCACATACCGCCCTGCTACAGCATCGAACCAGCCGACCCTGCGCGGCCTCCCGGTCACCGTGCCATATTCGCCGTGCCCGACACCACCCTGGTCACGCAGGAACGTGGCAAGGTCACCCTCGATCTCTGTCGGGAAAGGACCCGTGCCCACGCGCGTCTGGTAGGCCTTATACACGCCCACTATGGAACTCAACTGGTTGGGCGGCGTGCCCGAACCGACGCAAAGGCCCGCTGCTGTCGGGTTGCTCGACGTAACATAGGGATAAGTGCCGAAATCGACATCGAGCAAGGCGGCCTGTGCCCCTTCCAGCAGCACGGGGCGTTTCTCGTTCAGAGCGCGCGAAATTACAAGCTCGGTGGGCAGAATATGCTTGCGCAGCCTTCCGCCCTGTTCCACCAGCTCCAGGTAGACGCTGTGCAACTCAAGCGGGGGAGCGCCGTACAGCTTGGTGAGGATCTCGTTCTTGACGGGCAATATAGAAGACAACTTGGTGAGCAGGGTCTGCTCGTGTATCAGGTCGCTCATGCGTATGCCTGTGCGCGCCGTCTTGTCTTCATAGGCGGGGCCAACGCCCCGGCGCGTGGTGCCGATCGCGCCTCCCTGCGTCCTGGCACGGGCATCATCTTCCAGCCCGTCAAGCAATTTGTGGTAAGGCATGACCACATGTGCCCGGTCGCTGATCAGCAGGCGAGACACGTCTACACCTGAGGCGGTCAGTTCGTCCATTTCCTGGAGCAGCACGCCGGGGTCGATCACCACGCCGTTGCCGATAATGCTGACAGCATGAGTATTGAAGATACCGGATGGGGTCAGGCGCAGACGAAAGGTGCCGAGTCCGTTGACTATCGTGTGGCCTGCGTTGGGGCCGCCGTTACAGCGCGCCACCACGCCCGCTTGTTCTGCAAGCAGGTCCACGATCTTGCCTTTTCCTTCGTCGCCCCACTGGCAACCTATAATAGCTACTACGGGCAATTGACCCTCCGGTCGTTACATGAATCGTAGATCGTAAGTCGCAGATCGTAAGTCAGGCGTCCTTCGACCCTTAATCCTCAATACTCTTCGGGTTCTTCGTGATCCATATTCTCTAGTCACGTATGGCGGATGACTTGCCGCGCCCACACCCATCATTTTACCAGTCGAAGGTGGTCGCGCCCGGCATTCTTGGGCGGCCTGCCTCGGCGCTTCTGCGGCGACTGCTGATCTTCGGCTCCAGCCGCCATTTCCTGTCTGTCGGCGGCTTCCGCAGCTTCGGTTTCAGCGCCGTCGCTCTGGGCCTTGGGCTTTCTGCCTCGCCTGGGCTTCTCTCCCGTTGCGCTCTCTTCTTCGTCCGCCTTCAGCCTTTCGAGCCTGGCTTCAATGTCCCATTCGCCCGACAGCTTCTTGCGCTCCAGCTCAGCTTCCAATTCGGCCATCTTGGCGGGCAAACCGGGCACGATGTCTGATGCGTCCACGATATTATAACTGTAACCCTGCTCTGTGAGAAAGAGTTGGCGGTTAGTAGAAAAGTCCTGATCTTTGGTGTCTCTTGTAACCAGCGTGTAGAAGTTGGCAATAGAGCCATCCTTCTTGGGGCGCAGGATGCGTCCCAGCCTCTGGGCTTCTTCCTGCCGCGAGCCGAACGTGCCGCTTATCTGTATAGCAACATTCGCATCGGGCAGGTCTATCGCGAAGTTGGCGACCTTGCTCACCACCAGCACCTTGATCCTGCCCTGCCGGAAGTCTTCGTACAGAAAGTCGCGCTCGGTGTTGGGCGTTTTGCCCGTCACCAACGGCGCATCGAGCCGGGCCGCCAGCGCCTTTAGCTGGCTTATGTACTGGCCTATGACCAGCACCGAGTCCTCTGCGTGCAGTGCGAGCAACTCCTCCAGCACGTCAGTCTTGATGGGGTTCTCCGCCGCTATACGGTACTTGATACGGCTGTCCTCGGTCAGCACATACTCGGCCCGCTCCTCCGGCGTCAGCGGCATGCGTACTTCCGTACATTGCGCTGTCGCTATCCAGCCCTGCCGTTCCAGTTCCTTCCAGGGCACATCGAACTTCTTCGGCCCGATCAATGAGAAGACGTCGGTTTCGCGGCCGTCCTCGCGCACTAATGTGGCTGTGAGTCCTAGACGGCGGCGAGCCTGTATCTCGGCGGTGATGCGGAAGACCGGGGCTGGCAGCAGATGGACCTCGTCGTAAATGATCAGGCCCCAGTTGTGCTTGGTGAATATATCAAAATGGGGAAACTCCCCAACCTCGCCCGTCTTGCCGTCCACGCGGAAAGGCCTGTAGGTGAGCATCTGGTAGGTGGTGATGGTAACAGGCTTGATTTCCTTCTTGTCGCCCGAATACTCGCCCACTTGATCAGCCGTCAGGTTAGTCTTGTCCAGGATCTCTGTGATCCACTGTCGCACTGCTATCGTCGAAGGGGCAAGAATGAGGGTTTCTGTTCCCGCCTGTGCCATCGTGCCCATCCCGACCACGGTTTTGCCCGCGCCGCAAGGCAGCACGACCACGCCGCTGCCTCCATGAACCGTTCCTCCCGCCCAGAACGAGGCTATCGCATCGGCTTGATAGGTTCGCAGACCAAAGGGCGCATCGTGCATCGTTTGGTCGCGAAGCTCGATGTATAGCGGATCGCCCTCGGTATATCCCGCCAGGTCTTCAGCAGGGTAGCCGAATATGACAAGCGCCTGCTTGATGTGGCCTCGCGTGCGCGGGTCTATCTGGAGGGTGTTGCGATTGGGTTGAGAAAGTACGTGGGGTTGTATGCGCTTGTTGCGTGCGACCTCAGCCATCAGCATGGGGTCTTCGGATGTGAGCAGAAGGTCGCCCGACGGCGATTTCACGAGCTTAATCCGGCCAAAGCGCGAAATGTAGTCCTTGATGTCGGTCAGGACGTTGTTGGGCAGTTCGAACTTGGAGTAGCGCTGCAAAGAAGCCATCGCGTCTTCGGCTGTGAGGCCCGCAGAAGCGGCATTCCAGAGCGAAAGTGGCGTAATGCGGTAGGTGTGAATGTGTTCGGGGCTTTTTTCCAGTTCGGCAAACCGTGCGAGCTCATCGCGGGCCGATGTGTAGAGCGAATTGTCCACTTCCAGGAGGAGCGAGCGGTCGCTCTGTACAATGAGGGGGTTCTGAGGTGCGTACACCATTGATTAATTCACCTCTGTCCATCTTGATTTTCTGCGCAAGCAATAACACTACGCAGACTCTAATTCTACCACAACGATGGCACCTTGACCAAAATATCCACATTTGGCGATTTGTTGGAAGGAGCAAAAGGAAGCAGGAGAAGCAAGTCGATGGGATGCCCGCGTCTGGGCTATCCGGGCATGACGGGGGCAATAGTCTCCCCTGAACGCCGCAATGCGACCTCGGCTACGCGGAGATCGGACATACTCTCCACGCGCAGAGTGTACCCGCCCAGGTCTACTTCTTCGCCCACACTGGGGATGTGGCCCAGAGTTTCCATGACGTAGCCCCCCATGGTGTCGGCGTCCACGTCCTGTAGCTTCAAGTCAAATCGTTCTTCGACATCGCGCAAAGGCGTGAGGCCATCAATGCGGACAGAGCCATCGGGCAGAGTCTCTATCTCGTCGTGCGTCTCTTCGTCTATTTCAGGCATCTCACCCACTATGTGCTCCAATATGTCCTGGAGGGTGACAAGGCCCGAGACACCACCATATTCGTCTATCACGATAGCGGCGTGTGTGCGGGCCTCGCGCATCTGGTCCAGCAGATCGTCCCCCTTGATCGACTCGGGCAAGAACAGGGCGGGACGCATCGCGGCTGTGATGCTAAAGGGTTCGTTGGGGTGTGTCTTCGCCCAGGCGAGCACATCGGTCAGGAAGATTATGCCCACGATGTGGTCGGGATCGCTTTTGTACACGGGGAAGCGCACATGCCGCTTGATCCCGACCAGGGTCAGCAAGTCGTCGCGTGATAGGCTTACCGGCACTGACGTCATGCTGTTACGCGGCACCATGATACTGTGGGCCGTGACGTCGTTGAGGCTGAGTGCCCTGCCCACAATCTGCTCTTCCGAGCTTTCGAGCAGACCTGCTTCGCGTGAGTGGCGAACCAGATACCGCAGTTCCTCGACCGAATGTACTTCTTCTTCGCCGCTTGCGGGATGAAATCCCACCAACTTTAGGACGAGGTTGCCGACGCCGTTGAGCAGGAAGATGAAGGGGCGGAAGATGGTCAGGAAGACGCGCATCGGCCCCACTACTATCAGGGCGGTAGCTTCGGGGCGTTGGAGGGCCACGCCTTTGGGAGCAAGCTCGCCCAGCACGATATGGAGGGCTGTGATCAGGGCGAACGAGATGGAGACAGCTATTGCGTGCGCGCCCGCCAGTACCCAGGCTTCGGGTAGGAACGCCTCTAACAGGGGCGTGATGAGGTGGGCGAGCGCCGGTTCGCCGATCCAGCCAAGCGCCAGCGAGGCTATCGTAATGCCCAGTTGCGTACCCGCGATGTACGTGTCGAGGTGTTCGAGCGCATCACGTACCGAGCGAGCCGGGCGGTTGCCCTCGGCGGCAAGCTGTTCAATCCGGCTGCGGCGCACGGCAACCATTGCAAATTCGGTGGCGACAAAGAAGCCGTTGAGGAGCACGAGAAGTAAGATTGCGACCACTCCGGTGGCGGGCGGAAGATCGAGACCGAAAAGCCCACCCGACTGTTCCCCCTGCTGTGCTAATATAGTGAACAGGGTGGGCCGACTACTGTCATCGGGGCCTAACAATGTTAACATGTATGCTTTATCTCACTGGAAATCGGTCACTTCGCGGGACCGTCCCGCAAAGAGATCTATGATGGTATTGTAAGGGATCGGTAGGGCTGCGGGCAAGCACCAGGCGTGACTATGTCATCTATCCTCCGTCTGCTATAATTGCCCAAATCCGAAGGAGCACCAACCTCACGATGCCAACCATGTCTAAAGAGCTACAGCAAGCGTGCGACATCGCGTTGGATGCCATGCGTAAGCACCCCCAGTGTGCGCTGTTGCCCTATTACCGGTGGACAATTTACCAGGCGCTCGGGCCGCTCAACAACTTGCAGACGCGTTTTCTGCGAGTTCGGCTGGCATTGTTGAGCGCACGAAAGGTCCAGCATGTGTGGCAGGAAGAACAAGCGGGCGACGCTCAGCCTGAGCAACTCATTATACTAGCGAGGATGGTATTGAGAGACGAGGTTCTTCGCGAAGAAGGTCGTGCTCAAGCTGAATCTGCTCTCGATCAGGTAACGCTCGTGGCAAGCGCAAGTGGGCATCCCGACAAAGCGCAAGTCAGCACCAGAGCGCAATCAGCAATGCTGGCCGCAATCGAAGCGCTGTTCGAAGCCTCCGGGACATATACGTTCAACACGGCATACAACTATGAAGGGGAAACGGATGTCGATTTAGACCCCTGGAGCAGCGATGCCGCTCTTTATGCTGCAATCGCTCTATCGGGTGCCGTATGGAATGTAGATCAAGATTATGCTAAGCGCAGTGAATTCTGGGAGTGGTGGCTCCTTGAGGCCATCCCTAGCCTCTACACCGAAAGCGGCTGCCAGGGAACGTGACCCCTGCTTGATAATCTAAACACATTCGCTCTAGGTGCAAGCGTCGAACACAGATGCAGAGTCTATTCGCGGTCCGTTATGATTGGGTAAGCCCGCAGCCCTGCAATGGAGGGAAAATGATAGATTGTGTCCGGATAGTTGAAGAGCATTATAGCAAATATCTGGGCAATCCCAGCCAATCTCAGCAAATTGCGCCAGGCACGCGATCTGTACCGATTCTGCGCTTACAGGAGTACGCAAATGTCCCTTCTCAGGGAGCGGTGGCTATAGTAACCCTTGGTCTTTGTTCAGCGCTTTCACATACATTGCACGAAGAACTGCTGTTTCTGTGTTATGCGCAGTTTGCAAATGAGACTTTATATAGCTTGTTGGCCTCGGTTGCAGAGGAAGTAGCTACCTCTCAGCACCCATTACATAGAGGTGAGGTATTGCTGCTAGCCAGGCCTCTGCCAGATACTGAGATCGAGGCCCTATACATATATCCTCCTGTTTACTTGCCGGAAGGGTTTGAACCAATAACGATAGAAGATC
>JBBRDO010000018.1:0-59526 GCA_038203825.1 Chloroflexia bacterium
CCCGCCGCCCCCCTGGCCACCAACGAGCCGCAACCAAGCGAATAAGCGAATAAAAGTAGACGAAGCGTGCCTCCGGTCTTCCTAGTGTGTACCAGATCGGGGGTAAGCCCAACCCGGCACTCCCTCAGAAAAGCGGGCTCAGAGAACACCCAATCGGGCGCAGTACCTGCTACAACTCCAAAATCTCCCGGAACTCCGCCGGTGGCATAATCTTGACCCCCTCAATCTCCCCCAACACCAACAAATCATCGTCGCCTGTAACCAGATAATCGGCCCTACCCAGCAGCGCATAAGCCAGCAGGTAGTCGTCTTTTGGGTCTCGCGTTACAGAGGGGATTGGCTCACCGATTTCGGGCAATGGTTCGGCGATTACTTTCAACACCTCAAAGAACTTCTCGGCCTGCCCTACGCTAATCCTCTTTGCCAACTGCTTCCTGCCCCTTATTGTGCTAGCTAGCTCTGTAAGGAGAGCCTCTGAAATGAGAAGAGTATATTTGCCTTCAAAGGCTGCGGTGATAATCGAGGGGATTGTGCCTTGCGGATCAGGAGTGAGCAAGTAGCTGACCAATACGTTGGTGTCGATGAGCACCCTCAAGCGAGCATTTGTAGGTCGTGGGTTGAGATTTGGCATAAGGACTGGCCATAAAGAACTACTCTAATTTATTCTACTCTGCCTCAAAGCGTACCTTACCCTTCTTCACGAGGTCGTTAATGGCTGAGCGGCTGAACTCATCAGCGATTTGTAGCGCCTGCTCCTCACTGGTTATGTCCTTGTTGCTCTCGTTAGCTCTCACTCGCTCCCGCAAGTCTCTTAGCTTTTGCAGGGCCTGTTTGCGCCGTTCTTGCTCTTTCAGGGTCTTCACCTTCTCGTACTCAGCAAAGGACATGACAACTACGGCAGGCTCGCCGTGGCTCTCGATGATGACCTCATCCTGATTAGTGAGCACCCAGCTAAGCACCGCTCCCAGCTTGTTCTTGGCCTCACTCGCTGACACTGTCTTCGGCATCTGTTTTATCCCCTACAAAAGAGTCCGCAACAGGCAAGACTTTCATAATCTCTTAGCTAAATTGATAGCTGTTATATTAGCTATATTAGCAGCTAATAGCGCAACTGTCAACTCGTGCTACCCCCATGCTCTTCTCTTGCCAACCGCTCCTCCGCCAGCTTCATCACAACAGGATCTGCATCAGTGCTAGGATCGAAATCCGCGGGAGTCTGAGGAAACTTCCACTTGTCGCCTCCGGTAATAACATAAAGTGCCTCATAGGCGGATATACGTGCCCATTTGTCTTCGTTCTCATTTTCAAGGATATTGATAAGCTGTCGTAAGAGCTTGGGTGCTGGGTAACGCTCC
Organism: Chloroflexia bacterium; assembly: GCA_038203825.1. Classification (GTDB taxonomy): domain Bacteria; phylum Chloroflexota; class Chloroflexia; order QHBQ01; family JADMIH01; genus JADMIH01. The sequence continues at coordinate 1,356 of JBBRDO010000018.1, forward strand.
AGATGAAGCATTGCACAACTTGTGGCTTTGCGCTTACGTTCCTCATAATAGTCATCCTGCGGCGCGCTCTCCATAAAGGCTAATATATTGTCAACATACCTGGGGCTCAAGTCCCAGCATGAACATAGCACCCAGAGTGCGTCACCCGCCAGATAATCATCAGGGCCATTCAAGTAGCGCTCTATGAGTGGTGTGTACTGTTTGGCTTCGCTATGGCACATAATGGTCAAAAGAATAACCGGATTAGTGTCCGTGGTCGGCTCCTGGAGTTCGGCCGCCACCAAAGCAAGTTCGTCCTCGGTAAGGTCCTCGTGAAATGACTTTTCGTTAAGATAATCGAAATCATACTTATTCATGACAATGTGTTTTCCTCCTGCCTCGTGCTTAGGGGCATAGGGCTGGTGTCATACAACCTGGCTTAACCAGCCACTAGGTGCCTTCCTTCACGACCGCCCCTTTGTACCCGAAACTCAGAGGCTTCCGAGCAAGAGTGCATACGGTCTGCCTCAGTCTCAACTAAATCAAGGCAAGTCCACTTTCTGCGACAGTGCACTTGGTGCCGACGGGTCATTCCCCCAGTTTTGCTTGTGCAGTTTCATCCGTGTTCTGAGGGCCTGGATCGGGAGCTCTGCCCTTGATGGCAGCGATAGCCTTAGTCGCGGCTTCGCTTACGTTGTGTCCTTCGAATGTCTGGCCTTTATCATGTTCTTGGACCTTCAGTAAGCTCTCAAGAGCTTCCTCCATTCCGAGCCTTCCCGATCCGAGAACTGCCCACTCACGGACTTCGCTATACTCGTCCTGCAGCGCTGCTATTAGTGGCTGCAAAGCTTGACTGCTTCCAATCTGGCCAAGTGAATAGGCCGATTGCCGCCTCAGTTCCCAATCAGAATCCTCAAGAGCCCTTACTAGGTAAGGAATGGCAGACTCATCCCCCAGGTCGCCCCGAGCGCTGGCCGCAGCATTTCTGACCGCAGTATCTGGATCGTCTAGTGCATGTATGAGAGGCTTAGTGGCGCACTTATCACCCAACTGACCCAGCGCCAGAACTGCAGAATATCTGGCTTGATCATAGGAATCTGTACTCAGTAGCTCTATCAAAGGCCCACAACCCACTCTAACCAGCCACCCTTTGCCTTCCTAAACGATCACCACTTTGTGCTCCCGCCCAGAGGCTTCCCAGCAAGAGGTGCATCCAATCTTTCTCATGTCGACTAAACTAGAGCAAGTCCTCCTCCGGCTGCAGTAGTTGGAGTAACAGTGGGGATGGTGGAAACCCCGCTCGGATATTTTGCTTTGTAGCGAATCGTGCCGAGCTGGCTAAGCAGAACATCGTACGGAGCCTTGTTCTCGGGGTGCATCTCAAACACGGCCCGCTCGAAGTACTGAACTCTGTAAGTCCTCCCGTCCAGGCCACTCTGCTCCTGGAACTCGTCCGAGATCGGATATCCTTGCTGGGCAAGTCCCCCGTGTTGCTGCCAGTAATCCAGGAAAATGCCGCAAAGACTTTGCCCCGTTTCCTTGAAAAGCCGGCAAGCGGGATCCGGCACAAGCACAACATCAAATCGTCCCGTGCTCTGATCCGGGTCAGGGTGATACTGGTTTGCGACTATGGTGTGGAAGCCGTGAGCCGAGATTCGCATGTGTATGTGCTCCGGCTGTTCACTCCTGTAAACGTAGTGGCCGGCAGCATCGGTAAAGAGCGTAGCACGCTGCGACTCCGGGTGCACTCCGCCGACCTCCGGGCGCATCTCCAACTTCGCACCGGCGATGGGTAAGCAGTCCTCACTGGAAAGCACCACGCCCGTGACCGTGTGCGCCGTGCCAACAGTCTCGCGCTGGGGCGCTTCAGGGTCGAAGCCTGCCCCTTGCCCCGCATCCGAGTCATCGTGAGTTGCGCTGCATGCTCCTGCATGCCCGCCTGTTGGATTTGTGACCTCTCCACTCGCCCTGCCCGACGGGTACTTCTCCTTGTAAGCGAGGCTGCCCAGCAATGAGAGCAGTACGTCGTACGGAGGTTGGTTTTCAGGATGCAGCTCGAAAACGGCACGCTCGAAGTACTGTACACTGTACAGTTTGCCGTCCGTGTCGCTCTCTTCCTGTATCTCACCCGAGATGGGATAGCCCTGCTGCGCCAGCCCACCGTGGGCTCGCCAGTATTGTAGAAAAGTGCCCGAAACGCTCTTTCCGGTTTCGGGAAAGGTATAGCTGTCGCCGGACTGGTCATCGACCTCTGCATGTACGCGGTTTGCAGGAGTAGTCATAGGATAAGCCATGGCAATGCAGACCGCACAGAGGATCAGCCTGGAGGCGCGCCGGTTATTCAGTGTCTTCTTCCGTGTCATCAAGGTTCTCACCTCCCCCTTGTGCGATTACTCGGGTTCACCGGACACCGACAACCCCCAATACCACACCAACCCTACTCCTTATCCTCATACTGTTTCTTAATCGCAGCCATAACCGACGGATCGGCCAGCGTCGTCGTATCCCCCAGCACCCGCCCCTCAGCAATATCCCGCAACAACCTCCGCATAATCTTAGCCGACCGCGTCTTGGGCAGCTCCGACGTGAAATAGATCCTGTCCGGCCGCGCAATCGCCCCGATCTTCTCCGCAACGTGCCCCCTCAACTCCTCCACCAGTTCCGGCCCCGCGTCCACCCCGCCCCTCGGCGTCACAAAAGCCACCACGCCCTGCCCCTTAATCTCGTGCGTAACGCCCACCACTGCCGCCTCTGCCACAGCAGGGTGACTCACCAGCGCGCTCTCAAGCTCCATCGTCCCCAGCCGGTGCCCTGCCACGTTCAGCACGTCGTCCACCCTCCCCATCAACCACATATACCCGTCTTCATCTTCGCGTGCCCCGTCCCCCGTAAAATACACCTCGTGCTCGTCCCCGAACTTGCTCCAGTACTGGCTCACGTACCGCTCGTCATCGCCCCAGATCGTGCGCAGCATCGAGGGCCACGGCTTCTCAAGCACCAACAGCCCGCCCGCCGACCCCGCCGGCACAGCATTGCCCTCGTTGTCCACCACCCGCGCCACTATCCCCGGCAAAGGTCGCGTGGCACTCCCCGGCTTCGTCGGCACCAGCCCCGGCAGAGGCGAAATCATAATCGCCCCCGTCTCCGTCTGCCACCACGTATCCACAATCGGGCAACGCTCTTTCCCGATATTCACGTTGTACCACACCCACGCCTCAGGGTTGATCGGCTCGCCAACCGTCCCCAGCAACCTCAGCGACGACAAATCGCACCTGTTAGGATACTCCGCCCCCCACCTCATGCACGCCCGTATCGCCGTCGGCGCTGTATACAGGATCGTCACCTTGTGCTTCTCAATAACCTTCCACCAGCGGTCCTTATCCGGGTAATCGGGCGACCCCTCGAACATCACCAACGTAGCCCCACACGACAGCGGCCCGTACACCACATACGAATGGCCCGTCACCCACCCCACGTCCGCCGTACACCAGTACACATCGTCGTCCTTCAGGTCGAACACCCACTTCGTGGTCAGCGTCAGCCCCACCATATATCCGCCCGTCGTGTGCAGCACCCCCTTCGGCTTGCCCGTCGTCCCCGATGTATACAATATGTACAGAGGGTGCTCCGCCTGTACCGGCTCGGCCTCTACAATCACGTCCTCCGCCACCTGCGCCAGCGCATCGTGCCACCAAATATCCCGCCCCTCTTTCATCTTCACGTCATTATTCACCCGGCACACCACCAGCACCTTCTCCACACTCAGCCCCTCGGCGTCCAGCGCGGCGTCAGTGTTCGCCTTCAGCGGGACCACTCCCCCGCGCCTGTAACCACCGTCGGCCGTAATAACCAACCTGGCCTGAGCGTCAACAATCCTATCGCGCAAGGCTTCCGGCGAAAACCCGCCGAACACCACCGTATGAGGCGCACCCAGCCGTGCACACGCCAGCATAGCAATCGCCGCCTCTGGGATCATCGGCATATAAATCGCCACCCGGTCCCCTTTGCCCACCCCCAGGTTCTTCAGCATCTGCGCCGCCCGGTTCACCTCTCTATGCAGCTCCGCATAAGTAAATGTGCGAACCTCGCCCGGCTCCCCCTCCCAGACCAGCGCCCTCTTCGCGCCCTGCGTGGCCACGTGCCTGTCAAGACAGTTGTACGAAGCATTCAGCACGCCATCCTGGTACCACTTGGCAAAAGGAGGCTTCCAGTCCAGCACCTGCGTCGGCTCCTTGAACCAATCCACCAGCTTGGCCTGTTCGCGCCAGTAGCCTTCCGGGTCCCGCTCCGCCCATTCGTACACTCCCGGGTCGTGAGCATTCGCCTTGGCCGCAAACTCAGCAGAGGGCGCATACACCCTCTCCTCATGCAACAGCGTCTCGATCGTGCCCTCCGCGGCAGCCTTCTTGTCACCACTCTGAGACATCGTTACCTCCGGTAGTCAGGGATCTGAAATATGAGTGCAATAATGTCGTCAGTATAAAACCAATCAGCGCGCTTTGGCAACACCGCCACACCCACCATCCTCCTCCCTCTTTGCGATCTTGGCGATCTTGGCGTTTCAATTCCTATCCCCGCCCCCTGTCGGTCTACCCGCCCAGCCCGCTATCTGGTACAATATTTACTATTCCACTTCCTAAAGAAAGGCCATATCCTGATGCGCTCTTTATACGCCTCGCCCCTGTCGCGGCTGCTCAATCTCTTCCTCATCGCCGTCGCCGCGCTCCTGATCGCGGCCTGTGGCGACAGCCCCACCGCCACTCCACTCCCGCCCACGGCCACCTTCCCACCACCCACCCCCACCACAGCGCCCACTTCCACAATCGCCCCCTCCGCCACGCCCACCACCCAGGCCACCTCCACCCCTACCGCCCTCCCCGCCGCTGATCGCGCTTTCGTCCCGGTCCTCTGCTACCACCACATTCGCGACTGGGAAGCAGCCGACACCGAAGACGACCGCGCCTACATCGTTCCTCCCGCCAAGCTCGAAGAAGAGCTGAAGTGGCTCAAAGACAACGGCTACACAAGCGTATCCGCTCAGCAGGTCTACGACTACGAGATCAACGGCCTCCCTCTTCCCCCCAAACCGATCATGCTCTCCTTCGATGACAACGACGACAACCAGTGGACCTCCGCCCGCCCCCTCCTCGATAAGTATGGCTTTAGGGGCGTCTTCTTCATTATGACTGTCACTATCGACAAAGAAAACTACATGACCTCCGACCAGATAAAGCAGCTCGACAAAGAAGGCCACGACATCGAGCCCCACACCTGGGACCACCACATGGTCACTGGCTACACCACCGAAGCCGACTGGCAGCAACAGATCGTCGAGCCCAAAAAGACCCTCGAAGACCTCCTCGGCCACCCCACCCCCTTCTTCGCCTACCCATTCGGCGTCTACGATGCCAATGCCGCCCAGAAACTTGAAACCTACGGCTACAGGGGTGCTTTCCGCCTCGCCGAAGTCATGGACGACACCGTAAAGCCCAAGTATGCCCTCAAGCGCTACATTGCCAATGGCTACTGGACCCTCGATCAGTTCGTTACCGTGATCACAGGCGGCTGGGAATAGCCCCTCACACCGCCTGAGCGGCGCAACACGGAAGGGGCAGATCCGCGCGGATCTGCCCCTTCTTTCAACTCGGTTTAAGCCTGTATCTGTTCCTAGCGCGCTCCCGCCGACACTGCCGCTTTCGCCTTATGGCTCGCCGTGTCGGACTTGCCGTTCGACACTAGAACTTCAAGCGTCTGCGCGTCCGAAAGTCCCGCCTGCTGGCGAAGCGTCTCGACCTTATCTGTCCGCTCCCACGGTGCGTCTATGTCGGTCCTTCCGAAATGCCCGTAGGCCGCCGTCGCCTTGTAGATGGGCCTGCGCAGGTCGAGGTCGCGGATGATCGCGCCCGGCCTCAGGTCGAAGTTCTTGTTGATGAGCTCCAGGATCTTCTCATCTGCCACCCGGCCTGTGCCAAACGTCTCGACCATGATCGAGATCGGGCGAGCCACGCCGATTGCATATGACAGCTGGATCTCGCAACGCTCTGCCAGCCCTGCGGCCACAATATTCTTGGCCACATACCGTGCGGCATAAGCAGCCGAGCGGTCCACTTTGGTCGGGTCTTTGCCCGAGAACGCCCCGCCGCCGTGGCGTGCGATCCCACCATACGTGTCCACGATGATCTTGCGCCCCGTCAAGCCCGCGTCGCCCATCGGCCCACCTATCACAAACTGGCCAGTGGGGTTCACGAAGATGTGCGTCCCAGCATCAAGCAAGCTCGCCGGAATCACTGGCCTAATGACTTCCTTGATAATAGCCGACGAGATCTGCTGCTGCGTCATGTCCGGCTCGTGCTGGGCCGAAATCACCACCGCTTCTACGCGCACAGGCTTGCCGAATCTGTATTCAACCGTCACCTGGCTCTTGCCGTCGGGTCGCAGCCACGGCAACACACCAGTCTTACGCACCTGCGCCAACCGGCGCGCAAGCTTGTGGGCCAGCGCAATCGTCAGAGGCATCAATTCCTCGGTTTCGTTGCAGGCAAAACCAATCATCATCCCCTGGTCGCCCGCCCCGATCTTCTCGATCTTCTCGTCATCGCTCATCGTGCCCTGCTTCGACTCCTGCGCCTCGTCCACTCCCATAGCGATGTCCGTCGACTGCTCATGAAGCGACACCATCACGGCGCACGTCTCCGCGTCAAAGCCATATTTTGCGCTCGTATATCCCGCGTGCTCAATCGTCTCACGCGCGATCTTCTGCACGTTAATCCAGGCGTCGGTGGTGATCTCGCCCATCACGACTATCAAGCCTGTCGTGGTAGCCGTCTCACAGGCCACGCGAGCATCAGGGTCCTGCGCCAGGATGGCGTCAAGCACACCGTCCGATATCTGGTCACACAGTTTGTCCGGGTGACCTTCCGTAACCGACTCAGATGTGAGGAACATCTGAGGGGACGACATAAATGTTGTTCCAATCTGCTTAGTCATGGTATAGCCTGTCTCCTTATATATATTTGCTTAGCGATGCCTTCATAATATGCAGCGTGACTGGTGAGACGTGATTTCCGATAAGGGTCGCTTATCACTTAGCACGTCTCACTCATCACATTCCGTCCTACGTGCCGCTCTCCCACGATGAGAGATACTTCTTCTGTTCCTCTGTGAGCACATCTATCTGTATGCCCATTGAGTTCAGCTTGAGCAGGGCTATCTCGTGATCGAGCTCCTGCGGGATAACATACACTTTGTTCTCAAGCTCGGCATGGTGCTCCATCAGGAACTCGGCCGCAAGCGACTGGTTCGCGAAGCTCATGTCCATTACCGATGCCGGGTGGCCTTCGGCTGCTGCCAGGTTCACAAGTCTGCCGTCGGCCAGCAGGAATATCTTGCGGCCATCTGGAAGAACAAACTCCTCCACGAAGTCGCGTACTTCCCTACCGCGCCCGCCTGCCAGCTCCGTCAAAGCACCGATGTTGATCTCGTCGTTGAAGTGGCCGCTGTTCGCCATGATCGCCCCGTCCTTCATATTCTGCATATGGTGGAGGTCAATCACGTTCAGGTCGCCCGTAACGGTAACGAAGATGTCACCCAGCGCCGCCGCATCCATCAGAGGCATAACTTCGTAGCCTTCCATCACCGCTTCAAGAGCGCGTACAGGCTGCACTTCGGTAACGATTACGCGTGCACCCAGCCCGCGAGCGCGCAAAGCAAGTCCGCGCCCACACCAGCCGTAGCCGCACACCACGAATATCTTACCCGCCAACAGTACGTTCGTGGCGCGCAAAATGCCGTCAATCGTGCTCTGGCCTGTGCCGTAGCGGTTGTCGAACAGGTGCTTGGTGTCAGACTCGTTTACCGCGATCACAGGGAAGCGTAGAACATCATCCTTCTCCATGGCCCGCAAACGAATAACCCCTGTGGTCGTCTCCTCGCTGCTGCCGATTATGTTCTTCAACAGCGCCAGGCGCTCTTTCGCGCTAAGTCCGCTTGCCCATTCTTTCACCTTGGGGTGAACCTCGTCCAGCCGGTCCAGCGAGATAAACAGAAGCGACGAAACAAGGTCTGCCCCGTCGTCCATTGTTATCTGTGGGCCGTGGGCGAGAGCTGCTACCACATGGTTGTAATAGCTCTCCGTGTCTTCGCCCTTTATGGCGAAAGTCGAAACGCCAAAGTCCTGTACAAGAGAAGCTGCCACATCATCCTGCGTCGACAACGGGTTCGACGCGCACAGCGCTATCTCAGCGCCTCCTGCTTTGAGGGTGCGCATCAGGTTGGCGGTCTCTGCTGTTACGTGAAGGCACGCTGATAGGCGCACCCCCTTCAGGGGCTGCTCGCGCTCGAAGCGCTCACGTATCTGCCTGAGCACAGGCATCTCCGCCTCCGCCCATTCGATTCTCCTGCGGCCGCGCTCTGCAAGCCCCAGGTCTTTTACATGGGCCTTTACCGGAGCGCCTTCGGTCAAAGGCATGGAAAATTCAGGTTTCATTTCGGCTACCATTCATATTCTCCTAATTGTTAGTTGCGAGTGGAGGGTAAGCATCAGCAAGCTCGTGCTGCTCGTGCTACTCATTACTCGATATTCGACTGTGTCGGCGTCATACGGTTGGCGTGTGTTTCTCCTCAACACGAACGTCGCGTCACGTTGCACGCAATCCCTGTTTGGTCGCTTTTATGCGACCCCCGCCGGTCATCGGGCTTTCGCCAGTTAATGACCCCGGCTAGCGTAACGGCGGCTTTTGTCTTTGCCACCTGGTCTGGTTATCCATTATGATGTAAGGCCGGGTCAGCAGCGTCCTGTAGCTTCTTATTGACCAGGCTTATCAGTTCATCTACGTCGAATGGCTTATATAGCACACCCACGTCCCGTGCTGTCAGGTGCCCCTCGATCTCTTTCAGGTCTTTGATAGCGGCACTGCATATGATCATCGGTATGTTGGCCGTGGCTCGGTCCATCTTGAGTGATTGCAAGAGCTGCCAGCCCACCTTCTCCTCGCCAAACACATGGTCGCTGATTATTAGATCGGGCTGCATCTCTTTGATGGCGTCCAGTATGCGCGGCCTGTACGAATCGAGCGTAACCTCGAAGCCCATTTCGTCATGAAGTATGACGCTAAAAAGCTCCAGTATCTCCTGGGTGTCATTGATAACAAGAATATGCTTGGCCGTCTTTTTGCTCACTTTTTGCTCATCTGTAGCCTGTCTCACTTCACCGCGGCCAGACCTAGAGCCGTCGTAACAGCCGGGTTGTCGCCGTAGTTCTTTGCGTAGCGATCTGCGAATTGCTCGCGTGTATACGTATGGCCCTGGGTCCCGTAGCTCTCAACGGTGTACACTGCCGCCAGTGAGGCCACCCTGCCAGCTGTCGGCACATCAAGCCCGGCATTGAGCGCGAACACCAGCCCACCGAGATAAGCATCGCCCGCTCCTACTGGGTCCAACAACTCCTCGGCCTCCGCGGCAGGTATCTCCGCCACTTGGTCGCGAGTCATGATCAGCGAGCCTTGCTTGCCTTTTGTGCAGACCACCATCTCAGCGTGCTCAAGTATATCGCGCTGGTCAAGGCCTGTCTTGTCCTTGATCAGTTCGTATTCATAATCGTTTGCAACTACCACTTTGGCCCCGCGCAGCCCAGCCGATATCTCGTCCCCTGTCATGCGGATGATCTGCCATATGGGCGAGTAGACGTACGGAACGCCCAGTTCCTGGCACTCGCGAGTGAACTGCACTATCGGCTCCGGTTCCGTCGGGCCGATCACCACCAGGCTCATCTGGTCCCGGGGAATAGACTTAAGCGTGCGCTGCTTGTCATAGGCCATAGCGCCCGGATAGAATCCTGTGATCTGGTTGTTGTCCAGGTCAGTGGTGATATAGCACGTGGCCGTAAATTCGTCGGGCACCACTTCCACGAAGCGGTTATCAATCCCCAGCGCACGAGTGGCTTCCTCATATACGGCCCAGTCGTTCGCTCCTACCGAAGCAAACAGTGACGGAGGCGCGCCGAGAAGCGCCATTGTATAGGCGATGTTGGCGGCGACCCCTCCGCGATTGCGCTTCATCGTTTTCACGAGGAAGGATAGATTCAGAACGTGTATCTTCTCAGGCATGATATGCTCTTTGAAATAGCCCGGGAAGTCCATTATATAGTCGTAGGCTACAGAGCCTGTGATGATTGTTGAGTTAGGGGTATTCATAGTTATCTGTTTACTTGTCATTTTGTTCATTATGATCGGCTATTTTCCCAAACGTAAAAGGCGGGCGCATGACGCCGGACTCGGTAATTATAGCACTAATCAGGCTGTTTGGAGTCACATCAAATGCAGGATTGTAAACCGGCGTACCCTCGGGTGCATACAGCTTGCCGCCGTGATGCGTCACCTCTTCGGGGGCGCGCTGCTCGATCTTGATGTGACTGCCGTCCGGTAGAGATGGGTCGAGCGTGGACTGTGGGGCGACCACATAGAAAGGAATGCTGTGGTAGTTTGCCAGTACAGCCAGCCCATACGTACCGATCTTATTGGCAGTGTCGCCGTTGGCCGCGATGCGATCCGCTCCTACCAGCACAGCGTCAACTCTGCCTGCTGCCATGAGGGAAGCGGCCATGTTGTCCGCCAGCAATGTGTGTGGTATCCCCCACAGCCCAAGCTCCCAGGCTGTTAGCCGTGCGCCCTGCAGAAGGGGGCGGGTCTCGTCTACCCACACGTGCAGATCCTTGCCATCCTGATGTGCTGTGTAGATAACACCCAGGGCCGAGCCTATCCCCCCTGCTGCCAACGGGCCTGTGTTGCAGTGCGTCAGGACGTTCATGCCGCTGCGCAGAAGGGCGGCGCCATACTCGCCCATCCTTAAGTTGGCCTCGGTGTTTTCGCGCTCGATACGTTCGGCAGCAGCCAGCACTGCCGCGCCCACCTGCAGGTATTCGCCCGACCTATCCGCTTCCCGAGCGGCTGCTCGCAGCACTTCATCCAGGGCCCAGCCGAGGTTGACTGCAGTTGGTCGGGTAGCCCGCAGCACATTCGCAGCCGCGTGCAGGTCAGCCATCAGTCCCTTGGTATCAGATGCACGAGAGTTAGTCGCCGCCAGGTAGAGGCCATAAGCCGCAGCAACGCCAATAGCCGGGGCGCCGCGCACCTTTAGCGTGCGGATGCTCTCAGCTAGCTTATCAACCGTGCCGCAATACACATACTCCACTTCGCCCGGCAGAAGGGTTTGGTCGATCAACTTGATCCTACCCCCCTTCATCCATTCCACAGGCTGAAGCGGCCGCGTACTGCTACTATCTTTAGTTATCTCCAACTGGCTGCTGCTCACTGTATCTCACCAATATGACGACGGACGGTAGACGACCGACGATTTATGACTTACGATCTGCGACTTACGACTCGCCCATTCCGGGGCACAAAAAAAGCCCTCTCATGGTGAGAGAACTGGACATGCCAAAGCGGCGAGGTTCTCTCTCATCTTTCAGGCTACAAGAGCCTGGCGGATTTGGCACCAGGAACAAGGTTATTCACCTGATCTGGTTGCCGGGCTTCACGGGGCCGATCCCTCCACCCATCTCGATAAGAGTCCTGATATTCGATTGTTATCAACGCTAATGATCATATCATAACTACACCCGCAGTGTCAAGGCTGAGGACGCCTCCGGACTCAGCTGCACGTCACGAAAGTAGGATAGGCCCCAACTGAGCGATTCCTTCCCCGTAGGGCACCCCTCCAAACCCCTCTTCAATCTTCGTGCTCTCTTAACCTTTGTGATCTTCGTGATCAATCTCCCTAACCCTTCGTGCCCCTACGCTCGAAACCCCCTTCCAACAAGAAAGACACAGCCTCCATTCGTGTATACTAGCCGACAGTATGAGAGTGCATTTGCAGCCCGGAGCCATTCGTGCCCTGCGCGCCATCGCGATCGTCGCAATCGTGGGCGCGTTCCTATTGGCGCTGTGGGGACAGATTGGTGACATAGCATCTCACGAATGGCGCCTCTCCTGGGGATACATCGCCCTTGCGATCGTATGCGCCCTGGCCCGCGGCCCCCTGATCGCGCTGCCCTGGTGGCGTATCCTACAGGGGTGGGGCTACTCCCTCGTTTGGTGGCGCAGCCTGCGCGTCTACTTCCATTCCGGCCTGGCGCGCTACCTCCCCGGCCAATACTGGTACGTCCTCAGCAGGGCAATCCTTGCCGAGCGCGAAGGCATCTCCAAATCGGTCGCCACTGCGGCCACTCTCGTAGAAACCGTAATAGTGACCGGCAGCGCGGGCGGCGTGGCTCTGCTGGGCCTATCCCAGGTCCCGAATTGGCCCGACGGCGTGGGCGCGCTCTTACTGGCGGGCGGTATCCTCACCCCCATAGTCCTGGCGGTAGTGGCAGCCTCAAGCGTATCGGCGCACTTCTGGGATTGGCTGATGAAGCTGCTTCGCCGCCCTCCCCTCGTCTCGCGACTGAAATGGCAGGATGCCATCGTCTCGCTGGCCGCAGCCTACGGCAACTGGCTCCTCTACGGCATGATAGCTGTCTTCGCACTGGCAGGCATAAGCCCCATCGGCTCTACCTATCTAACGGAGGCCCCCGCAATAATCGGTTGCTTCACGGCCAGCGTACTGGGCGCTGCGGTGGTTCTCTTCGTGCCCCAGGGCATCGTCGTGCGCGAAGGCGTATTCGTATTCCTCCTCAGCACCCTGCTCCGAGTGCCCGTTCCCGAAGCGGTCGCAGCAGCCGCCCTCACCCGCCTGCTGGCCACCCTGGCCGATGGTTTGTGGGCAGGTGCGGCCCTGCGCTTCTAGTCAGGTCATATTCGGACCCGAATCATGGAACTTTCCACTTAGCTGGGTCGTCATATAATAGGAATGCAATAGCGTGATCGTTCTATGGGCGAAACACAAGTCCACCTTGCCTGAAAACGGCAGGTGCAAAACCAATAATGGAGACTCCAATGGCTACCAACTCAACCCCCACACCGTCCCAGCCTGCACCTGATGGTGAACCGCAACCTAAAGGCTCGAACCTACCGATGTTGGGAGGCATAGCGGTCGCTCTACTTGCTATCGCAGCCGTAACGGTGTGGTTTGTTACCCGGTCAGGTGGAGTTACCCCGCCACTCGGTCCAACCCCCACCCCCGTCGTCACGAACGTGGCCGTTGTTACCCCTGTGCCCGCCACCCCTCTCGCAGGTGCTGCAACCTTCACACCTGCTGCAGGCACCGTCATCACCGGGCCGCACGTACTGGGCATTACAGCAGGCGTAGGCATGAACCGCGGCGAAATCGCAGGGGCCGCGCCCATCGCCGTTACTTTCTCAGACGATATGGATCCCAGCTCGGCCCAGGCGGCCTTTGCGCTCTCACCACAGGCGCAGGGCGACTTCAGGTGGCAGGGCAAAACTCTCCTCTTCACGCCCAAAACCTCCCTGCAACCCGCTACCCCCTACACCATAACCGTGGCCGCGGACGCCAAGACCACGGCTGGAGCACTGCTGGCAGCACCTATGTCGGCTAGCTTCAAAACTGCTCCCGCACCCACCATTTTGCGCACCTTGCCCAGCATCGGGGCCAGCGAAGTACCGACTGACGTGATAGTTACCATTTCGTTCAACAGGCCCATGATCCCCCTTACCGCGCTTGACAGCCAGCCTGATCCCGGGCAGTGGGCGTCCATCTCGCCTAAGGTTGCAGGCCGCTGGGTCTGGCTCGGCACATCGGCCGTAGGCTTCCGGCCCGATCCCGCCGCAGGCTTCATCCCCGCCAGCGACTACACCCTCGACGTAAAGGCCGGCTGGCCCGACGCTGACGGCGTGACTCTGGCCCAGGGCACCAGCGTCAAGTTCACCACCATCAAACCCGCCCTCACGACCGTCGAACCCTACAACGGCGCAGGCGGCGTGCTGATCGACAGGCCTGTCGTGGTGCACTTCAATATGCCGATGGACCATTCGACCCAGGCCAACTTCCGCATAAATGAGCACGGCGGCGGTGGCGCCGTGCCCGGCGTGTTCGAGTGGTCAGCCGACAGCACTGTAATGACCTTCAGCGCCAATAGTCTGCTCACCTTCAGCACAGGCTACGATGCCGCCTTCGTTCAGCAGGTGCAAACCGCACAGGGCAACCTCAGCGAATTGGCAGGCGGCCCGCAGGTCAATACGTGGAGCTTTACCACAACAGACGCAACCACAGTGTCTTCGCACTCGCCCGACAGCTCCTCCGGCCCGGTCCCGCCCACGACGGGCTTCGGCTTCACATTTAATAACCCCATAGCGCCCAATCAATCTGTCGGGCAATTCCTGACCATATCACCACAGCCCGACGGCTACATCGGCCAGCTCACAACGAGCACCATCGGAGTTTACACCGACAGCGCAAAACTCAAGGCCGATACCACCTACACCTTCTCCCTCAAGTCGGGCCTCAAGGACAAGTGGGGCTTCGATATCCCAGCTGCGTCCTGGACGGTGCGGATCGGGCCTCTGCAGCCTGCTATCTCCATAAAGGGCGGCTCATTCCAGCCCATCTATTCAGAAGCACCCACCTTCGCACATCTACAAGCCACCAACCTTTCCGAACTGACCTTGCACCTCAACTCCCTAAATGAAGACAACGTACGCGGCTTGATCGGCAAGCCCCCCTACGCCTACGACCCTACAACTACTTTGCCCGGAACGAACCTTCGCACCTGGAAAGTGCAGGTGCCCGGCGGCGCCAAACAAGATACAGCTACTCCCTTCTACACCTCGATTTCAACCGACGGCAACAGCGACCGCCTGCCCAAAGGCTACTATCTCCTCTGGGCCACCGCCCCCAACCCCTATGACACAGCAAACCAGCTCTATGCAGCCAGTGTACTCGTGGTAGAGCGCAACGGCGTTGTTACCAAGACAGACGCCCAGGGCAACATCATGCTGTGGGTAGCAGACCTCGGCACAGGCCAGCCGGTCGGCGGCTATGGCTTGCGCGTCGAGCAATTAACCACTGACTATAGCGGCAACGCCCCCACAGTAACAGTGCTGAAATCGCAGACCACGCAAACCGGTCAGGACGGCGTCGCCAAGCTCACGCTGGAAAAAGTGGATAACGCCACGTTCACTGCCGTATGGGCCAGCGGAGACGATACACTCTTCGCCACCACGGCGTGGACCGGCGGCATCGACCCCTCGATGTACGGCATCAACGGCTCGTATGGCCTTACAGGAGTGACCGCTGCTGCCTATGTTGACAGGCCAATCTACAGGCCGGGCCAGACCGTCTACTTCCGAGGCGTCTACCGCCTCGACGATGACGTAGCCTACACTCTGCCCCAGGCCGGACTCTCAGTCAACGTGAACGCGTGGACCTATGCCTCGCAGGGCCAGGTCAACATCTATACAGGCACGGTCACCCTCTCGGCCAACGGCACCGTGAGCGGCCAGTTCGACTTGCCCGTGGGCGCGCCGACCGGTAGCTACACCGTTCTCCTTTCGGAACCCGGAGCTGCAAAGAGCGACAACCCCAACAGCTATGGCGCCACCGCCAGCTTCTCCGTGGAGGAGTATCGCAAGCCCGACTTCCAGGTCAACGTTACGACCAACCCCGAGTTCGTGCATGGCGACCCCGTGAAGGCCACGATCCAAACATCCTATTACTTCGGCGGCCCTCTCCAGAACATGACCACCACGGTCAACGTCCAGGCCAGCCCCTATTTCTTCTCCTGGTCTGACCCCAAGACAGGCGAAACTTACTCCTTCGGCGAGTACACCCCGCCACCCTACCTCTATTACTCCTACTACAGGCCCGGTATCTTCCCCACTCCTGAGCCTGTCCAATCCTTCCAGTCAACCACCGACCCGAACGGCCTCCTGACAGCCGACGTTACCCAGTACATCACGACCACTAGCGGCAGTCGCTCTGTCCTCATCGAGGGGCAGGTACAGGACCTGAGCAATCAGGCCGTAGCCAACAGCACCAACACCATCGTGCATCAGGGCCAATTCTACATCGGTCTGCGCACCGCCGACTACATCGCCACAGCCAAGCAGGCTACAACGATCACCGTTCGCACTGTCGATTCGATGTCTAAGAACATAGCCCCCAACACAGCCGTCAGCCTGCGCTTCGTCAGGCGCGAATGGGTGGCGCCCGCCGACATCTATGGTCAGTGGACCCTCAACGAAGTGGAAGTGAGCACAGCCGCCGTCACCACCGACGCAGACGGCAGGGCCACATACCTCTTCACGCCCGCATCCGGCGGTGAATACGGAGTCGAGGCCACAGGCACCGACAGCCGGGGCAACCTCATACGTACCACCATCCAGTTCTACGCCTCCGACACCACGCCCGGCTACTATGTCCCCTGGCGCTACCAGAGCGACAACGCCCTCCAGCTTGTGGCCGACAAGACAACCTATAGCGTCGGCGATACCGCCCACATCCTCGTCACTTCGCCCTTTACGGAATCAACGGGACTCCTCACAATCGAGCGCGGCCACGTGCGCCGCTACAAGATCGTCAACGTTCAAGGCACCGCCCCCACCATAGATGTCACACTAGAAGCGGGCGACCTGCCCAACGTCTACATCGGCCTCACCCTGTTGGGCGCAGGCCAAACCCCCACTGACGCTCCTGCCAGTTGGGTCAGCCAGGTAGAGCTGCGGCAGGGCTATGTGAACCTCTCGCTGGACACCTCAGGCAAGCAGCTAAGCGTCAGCCTTCAGCCCGAGGGGATCGGGCCGTACAAGCCGGGCGACACAGTAGCGGTCAAAGTAACCACTCTCGACAAGAACGGCAACCCTGTGCAGGGCGATATGTCGCTCGCGGTTGTGGACGAAGCGATCTACGCGCTTGCGGGCGACAACACACCCGGCCTCTTCAGCGCCTTTTGGGGCGAGCGCGGCCTGGGCGTTTCTACCTCAACCAGCTTCACGTCAGGTGAGAACACAGGTTACGGGCGAGGCGGCGGGGGTCGGGGCATCACGGACGGCCTCTACGCCGGTGCCGCACCTTCGGCAGAATCGGGCGCACGTGACACCTCGGCCAACGCCCAAACCCCTGCGGCTCCCAAGACCGTGCGCACCGACTTCCGCGACACTGCCTTCTGGACCGCCGAGATAGCCACCGGCAGCGACGGCACTGCCACCGTGCAGGTGCCCCTGCCCGACAACCTGACAACCTGGAGGCTAACCGCTGCAGGCACGACCGACAGCACACTTGCCGGCAGCATTACCCAGCCGATCACCGCTACCCAGCCTCTCTTGCTGGTGCCGGTCCTCCCACGCTTCCTCACCACCGGCGACCAGCCTCACCCCCAGGCCGTCATCCACAACAACACTACCAGCGACCTCAGCATCACGGCAAACCTCGTGGTGAGCGGCGCGGTCACCCTCGACAAAAACTCCACCGCCGACCAAACCCTCACTGTACAGGCAGGCCGGCAGGCTATCGTGACCTGGAATGTGACCACGGGCGCAGGCGACACCGCCAACTTCCGCTTCTGGATACGCACTACAGACAAGGCCGGTGCAGACTACCTTGAGGATGCCGTCGCCTTGAGCCTTCCTGTCAAGCCATTTGCCGCTCCTGAAGCAGTCGCCACAAGCGGCGACGTGTCGGGCGTACAGGCGATGGAAAACGTAATGATCCCCTATAGCGTAAACCCGCTGTTGGGCGACCTCACCATAAAAGTATCGCCTTCGCTGGCCGCTGCCACTACAGACAGCCTTATATATGTGAAAGAGTACGAATACGAAAGCACCGACCAGACCGTTAGCCGCTTCCTGCCCCTGGTAACCCTGCAAAAGGTCTATAGCGACCAGGGTCTGTCAACGCCCTACGCCCAGGATATACCGGGCATAGTGCAGAAGAGCATCCAGCATCTGCGCGACCTGCAACAGCCCGACGGCGGCTGGGCATGGTGGGAGCGCGGCCCTTCCGACTGGTTCGAGACAGCCTACGTAATACAGGGCCTTACTGCTCTGCGCGAAGCGGGCGGCTACGGCATAGACGTATCCGACATGTACAACAGAGGCGTCAGCGCCTTGACCCAGTTCATGCAGGGTAACAACACCCAGAACCTCGACCAGACATACCACCTTGACATGAGGGCCTATGGCCTCTACGTCGTCGCGTACGCTACGGGCGCAGGCGACGACATGAAAGCCGAGGGACGCGATCTTGTGCAGCAGACTCCTCGTCTGAGCGTTCATGCGCGTGCATGGCTGGCCCTTGCCCTGGGCAAGATGGGCATGAGCGAAAGCAAGCAGGTGCTCGACAGCCTCGTATCGAGCGCAAGGCAGACCAGCACGCTGGCCCACTGGGAAGAGGGTACGCCCGATTACTGGAGCATGGGCACGGACAACCGCGCCACAGCCCTGGCGATTGACGCGCTGGTCACTCTCGAGCCGAGCGACCCTATAATCCAGAAGTCCGTAACCTGGCTCATGTCAGCCCAGCGGGAGGGACACTGGCTCTCGACCCAGGAAACAAGCATCGTACTCGTAGCCCTGGCCCACTACATCGCACAAAGCAAAGAGCTGGGCGCAAACTACACATTCCAGGTGGATGCCTTCGGCAAGCTACTCGGCCAGGGCACCGCGAACACGACCACCCTCACCCAGACAACCACCTTCAACCTGCCCGTATCGCAGATGCCCACCAACACCCTCGGCGACATCAACCTGATGCGCAGCAACGATAGCGGCAAGATGTATTATCAGATGAGCCTGAAATACTACGTGCCGGGCGAAGGCATCAAGTCGCGCAGCGAGGGGATGGCAATCAGCAGGACCTACTACAAGATGACTGACGGAGTGGCGGGAGCCGAGCCTGTAAAGGAAGCCAACGCGGGCGACCTGCTCAAAGTGCGCCTGAGCATCGTAGTTCCCGAAACATCCTACTACGTCAAAGTGACCGATCCCCTGCCTGCTGGTCTCGAAGGCGTGAACGGCTCGCTCAACACGACCAGCTTCACCGAGCGCCCAACCAACCCGGCAGGCGTGAACGTAAACGCCGCCAACGACCAGTGGTTCTGGCGGTGGGGTCCTTTCGACAACGTTGAGATGCGCGACACTCAGACCGTCCTGTTCGCCAGCTACATGAGCCCCGGTACCTACGTCTACGAATACTATGCCCGCGCCACCACGCCCGGCCAATACCTGTCGCTCCCTGCCCAAGCCGAGCTACTCTACTACCCCGACGTATTCGGCCACAGCGACGGCGGCGCCTTCACAGTGAAGTAAAGGAAAGCGGATCGAGAGCACAAGCGTGCAAAGTAGGGTCAGGCATTTGTCTGGCCCTTTGTCGTACTGAAGACAGAAGCGGCATCTTGGCGTAGAAAGCGCGAGAAGCTACATGGAAGCTATAACAACCAGAGGAAACAGGACAGAGCCACGGTCATAGCAGAAGTTGGATGCCCCCTTGCTGCTTGTGAGCGCTCTCACGCTGCCCTGGCGGTCTGAGTGGAAGTAGTATACGTTACTCCCTGATGTCCCTACCACGTCCTCCAGCAGCATTCCACCCGGTCTGTACATATTAAAAGTGCGTTTCCTGGACTTCCATTGATAATTCGAGGATCTACTAGAGATCGGGCTGCATCATTACACGACAGGTGATCTCCAGAAATCGGAAGTATCTGTATCATCGGCTTGGAAAAGCTTCTCCAATGCTTTGTAACCGTGTTCCTTAGCATATATGCGCTCAGACACATAAATCGGTATGGCCCACAATATGTCTGTATGACCCCCATCAGAGTGATGAATGAGCTGAAACTCTTGACTCGCTGAGTACGGTCGCGTAATGAGCATTTCTGTTAGCCGGGACCCTTTGACGACGCCTTCTTCCGCTATTCCAATAACTGTATCCCCGGGAGCTAGAGATGAGCTATCTACAAAAGGAATGAGGGCTAACTTTAGCATTATCTCTCTCAGATTATCATCAGCCTGATTCGCGTACAAAATGAGCTCTATGCGCTGATATGGAACTTCACCAACTGATTTATCAATATCAGGCATAGGTTTATGGCTGACGCCGATTGTAGCGTACACCCAATCGTAGCCTTCTTGAGGCGGAGCAAACTCTACCACAATAATGGGATCGGGTGCAGGACCTAAGTCATGGAAGGCAACAGACTTTGTTGGGGTGCCTAGTGTCCTCACATAGTTTCTCAAGATCTCTTCTTCTCGTTTTGGCAGATCCATAATGCTCCAATTCCCTTCCGGCCTGCACGATCTGTCAGCGTGCTTGCCAAGCGGGTTTTCTACCCAACCACGCTCAACGCCGAGTAAATTTCGCGCAGAAACCTGCTTGGCACTGTACTAAGGAGTCTGGTCGATGCGAACCCGCTTCGTGATGCCAGCTTCTCCCATGTGCCATATGACAGCGGGAAGGGCACCCACAGGTTGCCCGAATCAGCATTATACTCCACCAGGATCAAGCGGCCGTCCGGCTTGAGATACGACCGAAGCATCTCAAGCACCGGTTCTTTACGACGCACGAAATGCAGCGCATTCGCCATTACCATGCCATCCAGCGCGGGCAGGTCCAGCCGATTCGTGAAATCGGCCTGCACATAATGCATGTTCGTGCCCATGAAGCGGCGGCGCATCTCCCCTTCCTGCTCCCGCAACGACGAACGATCCTTATCCACCGAGTAGATAGTCGCGCCAGGGCCAAGCAGATCGGCCAGCGCGAGTGTAAACGCACCCCAGCCCGAGCCCAGGTCGGCCCACACCCCGTCCGGCTGGGGAGAGGGTACGCCGCCTTGCAGCAGTTGTAGGTGATCCTGGTGATTCATGGAGTGTTCTTCGGTAGCCCAGCTCTTAGGCCGCGATTGGATAGCAAACTATAAGATATAATGAGCCGGATCCCCACAAGCTTACTATTCTGGAGAACCGGCGACATGCTTATCGATGCAAACCTATCAGACAAAGACTCCGATGTTGTAGAACCCAAAGAAACCGGGCGAATAGAGGCCTTCAGCGATGGAGTTTTCGCTATTGCCACCACCCTTCTGATCCTTGAGATAAAAGTACCCACCTTCACCGAAAACGGCCAGGCGATAGAGACCGGCAACCAACTTATTCAGGGACTGCTAAACGAGTGGCCCTCCTACCTGGCCTACCTCACCGGGTTCCTGAGCATCGTTGTCATGTGGCTGAATCACCACAGGCTCTTCACTCTTATAAAGCGTTCAACACACGGACTGATCCTGCTGAACAGCTTACTGCTACTGGTCGTCACGATAGTCCCGTTCCCTACCGCGCTGTTGGCCCACTACATTGATAGCTCGAATACCGAACTCGCGAACGTGGTCGTCATCGTCTATTCAGGCTTCCTGCTGGTGCTCGCCGTCACCTACAACGTACTCTGGAGATATGTATCGCATAACGGTCGCCTCATGGACCGGAACGCGGATCCCCTGGCCATTGCATCCATCACCCGCTCTTATAACGTCGGCCTCGTGCTTTATGCTATAGCGTTTGCCGTAGCCTTCGTCAATGCATCGGTCAGCATCTCTATCTGCATCTTCCTAAACATCTTCTTTGCCCTGCCAGGAGATAGAACTGTAGGCACAGAGCAGTCACTCACTTCGTAAGCTAGGGACTATAAGCCGGCAACTCTCGCTACCTGTACGCAGCAGCCTGCAGATTGAACAACTCCGCGTAGGTGCCGCCCAGGGTCAGCAGCTCCTCGTGCGTACCCGATTCGGTGATTATGCCGCCGTCGAGCACGAAGATGCGGTCGGCGAGGCGCACCGTGCTGAACCGGTGACTGATGAAGAGCGCCATCTTGCCGCGTGTAAGCTCTTTCATATTGGCGAATATCTCGTACTCCGAGCGGGCATCCAGACTGGCCGTCGGCTCGTCCAGCACAAGGATGGCTGCATCGCGCATAAAGGCGCGGGCCAGCGCCATCTTTTGCCACTCGCCGCCGGATAGCTGGTACCCTTCATCGAACCAGCGGCCAAGCGTGGTATCATATCCCCTCGGCAGGCGGCCAATCACCGCATCCGCTCCGCTCTTTCCCGCCGAGGTCTCGATCAGCTCACGATTCTCGCGCTCTTCCAGCTTGCCCACTCCAATATTATCGCGTGCGCTGAAGAAGTAGGTCACATAGTCCTGGAAGATCACCCCAATGGCCGCGCGTAAGCTGTCGAGCGTGTACTCCTTGATGTTCACGCCGTCTATCAGTATCTCCCCGGAGTCGGGGTCGTACAGGCGAGTAAGCAACTTTACTATCGTGGTCTTACCTGCGCCGTTCTGCCCCACGAGGGCAATCGCCTCGTCGCGCTTGATGAAGAAGCTCACATCGCGCAGCGCCGCCTCGTCTTTGCCGGGGTAAGTGAACGAAACATGCCGGAACTCCATTCCCTCGCGCAATGGAAGAGCGAGCGGGCGAGCGCTGGGCGCATCCTGAATTTGAGGTGTGTAATCCAGGAAGTCATACAGATTGCTCAGGTAGAGGCTGTTCTCGTACATGTCCGACAGACCGCCCAGGATGCTGCTCAAACTATTCTGGACTTGCCCCACGGCCTGCGAGTAGAATGTCAGGTCGCCCAGCGTGAGCCTGCCCGCGATAGTGCCGAGCGCCACATAAAGGTACGTGCCGCTGGTGACCACTATCGAGAGGCTGCCCCACACGAAGCCCATCAGGTAGCGGCTCTTCACCAGGGCGCGATTCTCTTTGTAGAACCGGATCGATATCTCCTCCCACTTATCAGTGAAATACTGGCCCAGGTTGAACAGCTTGATCTCTTTGTTGTAGGTATCCTTGGTCAGCAGATCGAGGAAATACATCATCCGGCGGCGGTCGGGAGACTGCCTGCGCGATATCATAAAACCCTGCCAGCCGTAGCGCGACGACGCGATAAAGCTCGGTATGGGAGAGATCAGCGCGGCCAGCGCAACTATCCACCCCAGGCTGGCGATCAGTGCAATCAAACTCAGGAAAGTTATCAAGCTACGTAGCAGATTAAACATCTGCTGCACCATCTGTGTCGGGCGGAAAGTAGCCTGGTTCTGGGCCTGCGTGAGCAGATCGTAGAAAGCGGGGTTCTCGAAAAACGAGAGGTCCAGCCTGTTTGCATGCTGCATCAGCATGAGCTGGATGCGGCGAGAAGTCAATTCTTGCAGCGCCTGCTGGTTGATGTCGCGCACCGTTTGGAGCAGCGAACTTATAGCCAGCAATACAAACTGCACAACCACCAGTTCAATCACGTGGGTGGTCGTCTCGCCTCCACCCGATTGCTTGATTGCTGCCACCACGCCGTCAATTAGCAGCTTGCCCACCCAGGCGATAGCTGTCGGTATGATACCGAACAGGATGGACAGTATAGCGGTCGACACCGTAAATCCTTTGTGCGACTGCCAGACCAGGCCAAAAGCGCGCGGGATGGCCGCGAGCGTGGCCTTCGACTGCTTGCGCCAATCGTCGAATCGTTGGCGCAGCGACTTGGCTTCTTCTTCTTTCTTGCTTTCCTGCCCACTATTGTCCGACAATGCGCCGTTGGACGGTGGCAGCGGGCCACGCCCGTTTCCACGCCCACGCCCGGACGGGCCCCCATACATATTTCTCATATTCCCCTGTTATCCTTCGCTTCTCTATTACTTCACTTTGTTTTATCAGTTAACTATACACTTTTGGCGCCCAGGATCGCATCTCCCATACGGACAGTTCGGCTGGCTGATCGGTAGAAGTATTAGGCAGGATCGCGGATCGGACACCATTTACAAGCAAAACCCTGAGAAATGGCTAATGTGAGTATGCGGGAAAGCCACGCATTGTAGCATATTGACAGCCAGCATTGCCGGTGATATAGTGTTCGGAAAGCGCTGGCGGCACTTATCAGGGGGCAAAAATGAATAGACAAGCTACCGTTTCAGACACGGGCAACCCTATCATAGCACCGCTCTTACGCGCGGTCTATATTCTGATAGCAGTTGTAGTTGTAGCCGGTGCAAGCCTCTTTTTCGTGCCCGGCCTGGTAGGTCCCAGATGGCCCTGGCCGCTCACACCTTTCAACACTAGCTTTCTTGGGGCCGTCTATATTGTGGAGTTGGTGGCTATTGTCATAACCATCATCAGCAACAGATGGTCACCCACCAGGCTGGTGCTTCCAATCTCCTTTACGTTCGCCATCGTCGTAACCGCTGTGTCATTCCTCTACCTGGTGCGTTTCGACGCGCAAAGATGGACCACCTACGCGTGGTTCGTCCTGTACCTTGTCCCGATAGCCGTCTTTGCTTGCTATCTCTGGCTTTATCGGAACCAACCACCTGCCGAGACCGTACCTGTACCTGCCGCATGGCGAACCTATTTTATAGTAGAAGGCGCAGTCTATGGCCTCTACGGCCTCGGACTGCTGGCGCTACCTGATACTTTCAGCGCCTTCTGGCCCTGGAAGATCGATGATTTCCACGCTAGGCTCTACAGTGCCATATTCATCTGCCTCGTAGTTGGTTTACTAACTCTGGTGCGCGCCGCGTCCTCCCTGGAGCTTGTTACTATGGGGTTAGCTAAAGTGATACTGGCAGTCTTCGGCATACTGGGCCTGATTATCGTAGACGCCTCAGCGCACCGTGTTGATTGGGCTGCGCCCGGTACCTGGCTCTGGATCGCGGGCCTTGGCATGTTGCTTGTTGCGGGACTTGGTTTGGCGCGACTGGCCACTCAGCTGCAAACCCGACCTGCGTTAGAGCCTGCTTAGGCATTAGCCCGACCAACTTTCCCCATAACTCGCGAAAAGCCTGTAATTAGCATATGTGTCACAGTTCTTCCGCTGGAGTAGGGCACAAATGACAGAACAACACTATGATGCGATCGTCGTCGGTGCCGGGCCCTCTGGAGCAGTTGCAGCCTACGAACTGGCACGTGCAGGATTAAGAACTCTACTTATAGAGAAAGCCAAGCTGCCACGCTACAAGACTTGCGGCGGAGGCATCACCTATAAGTCCGCGCGTGCGCTTCCCTTCCCCATAGACTCAGTGTGCGAGCGCGTTCTATACAAGGCGGAATTTAGTTGGCGCAGCACCAAACCGTTCGTAGCCCAGTATGAGCAGCCTCTGGTTTACATGGTACAGCGGAGCAAGTTTGACAATTTGCTAGTGGAGCAAGCCGCTGCCATGGGAGCAGAAGTAATAGATGATACGCTCGTCCAGTCGGTCGAAGCAGATGAAGGGGGAGTAGTAGTCAATACTGCTCGTGGAAGTTTCAGTGCAGATAACCTCGTAGGCGCGGATGGTGCGACCGGCCGCGTGGCACGCAGCCTGGGCTTTGAGCCGCACAAGTGGGCCATCGCCGCCCTCGAAAGTGAGGTCGAAGTCGAACAAGCGGTGATGGATCGCTGGTCTGACCGGATGGGCATAGATCTCGGCGAACTGAAAGCATCCTACGGGTGGGTGTTCCCGAAAGGCGACCACCTGAGCGTGGGGGTAGGCGGAGTACCCCTGATCGGCGACTTCGGGAGCCATCTGAAGAGATATAATGAAAAGCACATGGCCAACCAAATACCGGGCAATGCGATCAAGAGAGTAATCAGGAGCCACGGCTACAAAATCCCTGCCAGGCAAGCAGGCTCTCCCGTCCGAAAAGGACGCGCCTTGCTGGTGGGCGACGCTGCCGGCCTTGTTGAAGTATTAACGGGCGAAGGCATCTTCTGGGCCATCAGGAGCGCACAGATCGCGGCCCGGGCCATCGCAACAGACCAGATTGCTACATACGCGCAACAACTGGATGCCGTGCTCATGCCCGATCTGATGTCGTCACGCAGATGGTTGCGCTTCTACGCCCTCCTACCCCAGGCCTGCTATCACATCCCGAAGAGAATACCCGTCATCTGGCGGGCCATGTGCAAGGTCGGTCGAGGCGACAGGCGATTCAGCGACATCCGCCGTGAGCTAGGGCCGTTCGGCTTCCTCGAAAACCTACTGCCCGACCCGCTATTGGCAGCAGACAACGCCTGAGTTTTCTGCATCCACACTACCTGTGCAACCTCCGGTAATTTATACGAAAGTCTACCTGTCAATATATATCATTTCCTCGCACATTCTGCTATAATGTCGTCACGATATAAGGTTGCGGCGGGTACTGCATGCTCCGTAGATCCAGTGTGCAAGTAGCTCTAGCTTTACGTCCATTACATTGCCACTGGCCGTTTACGGTCCCATACAGTTGTAGTACACAATAGTGCTACGACTGATTGCTGATCCCCGCCCGGTAACGCGTGCAAAGCGTACATTGTCTCTTGCACGTTTGGGAGGGGGAGCAGTATGGACGTACAGGCAATACGAGTCAGGCTCAGCGCGTGGCGAACTGAGTTGTCCTATATCATAGGGCTGCTCATCTTCGTTGGCATCGTAGAAGTGATCGTTGCTGTGCTGAATCCGCAACTGAGCGGGTTCTGGTTGGGTTTGGTAAGTCTTTTGTTGGCGATAATACCTGCCGCAATCTGGCTGGCGGTATTCTATTCAGTAGACAGAGTGGAACCCGAACCCAAACAGTATGTGATAGGGGTGGCTGTGTTGGCGGCCTTGATCGCCGCCGCTATAGGTCAACCCTTGATCAACGGCTTTTTCAAGGTGCCGGAATGGATTGGCACAGACACGATAAGCGAGATCCTCGGCTCGATACTGATAATCGG
The DNA here is from genome assembly GCA_038203825.1 of Chloroflexia bacterium. Lineage (GTDB taxonomy): Bacteria > Chloroflexota > Chloroflexia > QHBQ01 > JADMIH01 > JADMIH01. The sequence continues at coordinate 27,928 of JBBRDO010000018.1, forward strand.
CTTTATTCAAGCTTTTCTGATTTACGCGACTGTTCGTTTTAGCATCTTCTACTCCAGCGAATTCGACCAGCGCATTGATGGCGTCGTGTATGGCTCGGCTGCAGGGCTTGGTTACGCGGCCATGCTCAACATCATCACGGTCGTCTCAAGCGGCGGAATTGACCTGGGAGCGGGCGTAATCCGCATTGTCGTTACCCAGATGGTGCTTGGGTCCCTGGGCGCCCTGCTGGGCTACTTCCTCGGCCGCGACAAATTCGACAAAGAGCGCGTGTGGTGGATGTCAATCGGCCTTGTGCTAGCGGCAGTGCTATACGGCCTCTATTCATGGTTGAGCGGCGAGATCACACAGGCAGGCATCAACCTGTCGAGCAACGGCATTACAACCAGCGGCTACAACCCGTGGCCCTCACTGATCCTGGGTACTATATTCGCAATCGTCGTGCTGGGGGCCGTCTTCACCCTGGTGAACCGCGACTTGCGGGCCGACATGGGCCTGCCACCGGCAACCACCGTGACGACTACGACCACCACAACGACTACGCCCGCCTAGGCCGAATATGGACCACGTATCAATCGGTTAGTGCAATTATCTTCTGATTTTGCGTGCGGCTTTGCGCCTCATATTATGCGTAAAGCCTCAGAAGGGGGACAAGAACTATGAATGATGCCAGTAACGCCACGAATCCAGCATCAGGTATGATGCATAACGTAGCAGATGACGCTGAAAGGATGTTGGCGCAGGTGAAGCAGTTCGGCAAACGCGTCAACAGACAGGACACTATCTCAACCTTGCTGGTAGTGGGATTGACGATATTGGCCGTTATTTTGGGGGCGTTGTTGTGGAACTCGGTCGTGAATCGAACCACGACCTATACTGACGCAGCGAAACTGCAGATAACCTATCCCGCAGGCTGGGTGCTGAGCGACACGGGAGCCGAAACAAGCACCGCTGGCCAGATCACTGTGAGCAACCAGAAAGCGGGTATCGCCCCGACCAAGTTCGAGCTACAGCGCGCGGCTGTAGATGCATCCTCGCCCGTTACCAGCAGCCTTGCACTCGTTGCCAATGGCCTCACCGCCACCAGGGCACGCAACCTCAGCTCCTACAAAGTCCTTGGTACCGAGGCCTTCACCGGCAGCGGCGCCGACAAGAAGCCAATCCAGATAAAGGGGCTCCCCGGCTATAAGACATCCTTCGTGTACGTGAACACACCAAGCAACGCGTTGCAGGGTAACATTCCGTCCGTGATGTTGGGAGAAGATTGGCTGGTGCTAAAGGGAGACAAAGTGTACGTGTTCACCCTTCACTCAACACAGGCCAACCATGACACGGCGCTGGCTATGTTCGAGAAGTTCGTGGACTCGGCACAGTTGCCATAAACCAACAGTCGATCGGTAAGTCATGCGTGACTTATCTCACTCAACACGTAGCACGGAGAGGAGAGTAGGATGAACAGAAATCGAAAATCATTAAGGGTACTGGCTGCAATAGTAGTTGGGCTGCTCGCGGCTATACCTGCGGCACAACCCAGACATGCTGCGGCCATTGACCCAGGCGTGGTAGACAGGGTTTATCCTGCTGTGGTACAGCTAGGACCTATAGCAGAGATAACCGGTGCGGATGGACAAACGGAAGTGCGCTTTCTTGGTTGGGGTAGCGGCACAATTGTCGACTCCCAGGGTTTCATCCTCACCAATCACCACGTAACCGACGTATCAGACCTCCAGGCGCAACTTAAAGACCGGCCCGACGTCAAGATACTCGAGGGCAAGTTGGCCGTGTTTATCACAACCAACACGGACAGCCCTCCCGTACCAACCTATATCGCGGACGTCGTCGCAGACGATGCTAACGTGGACCTGGCGGTTGTCAAGATCACTGAAGATCTCAGCGGCCACACAATAGACAATGCGTCTCTGGGCCTGCCGAGCGTCACGTTGGGCGACTCCAGCAAGCTGAAACTGGGACAGCAACTGCACATTTTCGGCTACCCGGCAATAGGTGGCGAGACAATCACCTATACGTCAGGCGACATAAGCGGGTTCACGTATGAGGCCGGCATTCAGGGTCGAGCGTGGATCAAGACCAGCGCCTCGATATCCGGCGGAAACAGCGGAGGCACAGCGATTGACGACCAGGGGAACCTGATCGGGGTGCCTACTCAAAGCGGCAGCGGCTCCGGGACTTCGCCGGACCTGGACTGCCGGCCGCAAAATGACACCAACGGAGACGGCGTCATAGACGACAAGGACGTATGCGTGCCGATCGGCGGGTTCATCAATGCTCTGCGTCCGGTTGACCTCGCCAAGCCGTTGATCACTCAGGCACTTAACGGCATAGGCCCTCAGCCGACCTCGGTTCCGATATTCCCCACGTCCGTCCTGCCGCAGCCTAGCAAGACTCCTCTGCCGGGAACCGAAGTTCCGACCACAGTGCCTGCGACGGTACCGGCCGGCACTCGAACACCAGGCGCGGGGCGCACGCCGTCCCCCACCACGCAAGCAAATATCGGGCAGGCAAAAGTCTCAAGGGTAATTATTGGCAACGGGGTGACCGATAGTGGCTATCCGGTGAGCGTGGTGAAATCGCTGCCTTCAGGGGCGACGAACCTTGTGTGCTACTTTGACTTTAGCGGCTTCGAAACAGGACACACGTGGCAGATGCGCGCCTTCATTGACGGCAAGGAAGTGGTTGACGCATGGCCCGCCGATAAATGGGACGCCAAGACCAACGGCTCCTACGGGACATGGTGGTTCGGCTGGCTCGATGCGAGCAACCTGGTCGACGGCACCTACAAGATGGAGATAGACTACAACGGCCAGAACCTCGGCGAAGCCAGCGTGAAGGTAGGTGGCGCGGACACGAAGGCTCCTGCGTTCAGCAACCTTACGTTTGCCGGAGGAGGCCAGACCGGACAATCCCTGCCCGCAAACATAAGCGATCTGACGGCACACTTCGATTATGCCAACATGACCCCAACCTCCAAGGTAAAAGCGGTCTGGTACGAGCAGGACGAAGTCGGCACCTGGAACACCATAGGCCAGTCGGCGGAAAATGCATGGACGGGCACCGGCGACGGCACGGACGGCCAGCTAGCGCTCAATCCGGCTAACCCACTCACGGCAGGCACTTATCGCGTCGACCTGATGATAAATGGCGAAATATCGGCGACATCGGATGTGTGGCTGTCTGGCGGAAGCAATAACGGAGGAGACAAACGGTTCGGGCCAATAACCTTCGCCACTTCGCTGGATGAAAGCGGCAACCCGGTCGATCCGGCAACAGAGTTCGGATCCGGCACGAGCCAGTTGTACGGTGTTTGGGACTACACCGGCATGACCAATAACCTCAGTTGGAACGTCACCTGGCTCTTGAATGACGAAGTAGTGGTCAACCAGGATGACCAGTGGAAAGGCGATGACAAGGGCACATGGTCATCTTACCTGTATATGCAGAACGGAGCACCGTTACCGTTAGGCAAATACGAAATGCAGTTGTCTATACAGGGCACTATAGTAGAAACCGCTACTGCAACTATAGGCGATGTCGTTAACCGGCCCACTCCAACGCCTGTGCCCGACATCGCGGACACGGTAGTGATCAAGGGAACCATCTCCGATAGCACTACCGGTAAGCCAATCGAAGGGGCTGTGTTTGCCGTGTTGGTGGAAGGGGTTACATGGTCCGCGTTCAACAATACAAGCGACCAGATCCTGGATACGGTCTTCACCGACAGCGACGGCAACTTCGTTACAACAGCTCTGCCGCGGGGTCATAAGTACAGTATGGGTGCCTTCGCCGACGGCTATGTGCCTAGCGCCACAGATGCCGTACCAATAACGAATGACCTACCCGCTATTGCTGAGGTCGATATCAAATTGCAGAAGCAGCGATAGCGCTGACAAGGCGACGACTATCCTGGAGAATAGCTCTCGGAACCTGTAGATAAAGGAAAGGGAGGCCGAGTATGTGCGGCCTCCCTTCTACTTGTTCTTTTGAGCTCTAGGTAGTTCTCATGAGGCGGACGATCTCGCGGACCGAGGGGCGCTTGCCGTAGAGTAGCACCCCGACGCGATAGATCTTGGCGGCGAACCAGGTGAGCAAGTAGCTCATGGCGAGCACGAGCACCACACCCAGCACAAACTCCCAGATAGCCGTGGTGCCGAGCGCTACCCGGATAAACATGAGCATGGGCGTGAAGAACGGCACGAACGAAAGTATTTTTACGAAGGTCGCCTCGGGGTCAGACAGGGCATATATCGAGACGAGATAGACGGCCACATTGATGATGGTGAGAGGGGCGGTAACGCTGTTGACGTCTTCGGTCTTGCTCACAAGAGAACCGAGCGCCGCGTACATGGCGGCGTAGAGAACATAGCCCAATATGAAGAAGAGCAGGAACGAGAGCAGGGTGGGCAGAGGAACGGAAGCCACGTCTATGCCTATGCCTCCTACAGCGTCACCGAGCACGTTCCTGAACAGAAGCACCACCAAGCCTGAGGCCACCCATAGACCGGCCTGGGTCAATCCCGCCAGCCCTATGCCGAGGATCTTGCCCGCCATTAGCTCGATGGGGCGTATCGCGGTGATAAGCAGCTCCATCACACGACTACTCTTCTCTTCGACCACTCCCATCGCTACCTGCAATCCGTACATCAGTATGACAACATAAAGCAGTATCAGCAGTACATACACAAGTGCGGCGGACTGAATCTGGGCATTCTGATCCTTAAGCACACCGCCACCGACAGGCACAACCTTCAATTCGGGCGGACTATATAGCGACTGCGCCTGTTGGGCTGAAACGCCGAACTCTTTCAGCTTGGCCTGGGTGAGAGCGACGTTCAGGTACGCGCTCAATTGGCTGGAGGTGAGATTACCCGGCCGGTCTTTGGCGTGATAGGTGAAAGTAGTGGTACTGGCTTTGTCCCCTTCAACAATCAGGTAGGCGCTAATGTCGCCGTTGGTAACCTGTGCGTCCAGGGCAGTCGGGTCAGTCGTCGTGGCTTTGCTGAATCTGATTGGCGAGCCTACAGACAAGCCAGTTTGAGGAGCGGGCGTGCTGCCCGGCACCGGAGTGGGGGTCGGCTTCGATAGCAGTTCCAGGGTTGGAAACACAAGATCATTTTGGTCAACCACGGCCACCTTCGCGATGGAAGACTGGTCGAGCAAGCCGATGAGAGCGGGCACGAAGGCTAAAGCCGCCAGGCCCAGTATGCCTACGACAGTGCCAATGATGAAGCCGGGGCTGCGTACCCGCTGCAGATATTCGCGCTTTAGAATAAGCAGTAGATTGCGAAAGTTCATATTGTGCTCCTGTGTGCTGCTGGAACGTACGGCTCAGAAACCAAAGAGATACGCGGATCAGCCTTCTGTTAGAACTTTGCCACCGGGTAGGGAGCCTTCTGCTACCAGTTCATGCACGGCCGCGGGGTCCGACTTTTGCACGGCATCGATGAAGATCTCTTGCAGGCTGGGTTCTTCTAACTCAAAGCGGCGTACCTGACCGGGACCGGAGCTAAGCGCGAGCGCAAGGATATCATCGGTCTTCACACCGGGTTGCATTTCAAGGCGGAGGCTGTCGGCGCGACGCTCGTGAATGGGCAGATTGAGGGGCTTGAGGGCGGCGACAAAAGCATCCATGTTGGCCGGTTGGCCATTTGCCGCTGCAAAATCCATCTCGACCATCTGCCTGCCGCTCCCCCGTTTCAGGTCGGAGATCAGACCCGTGGTGAGCAGCCTTCCCTTATGAATAATAGCCACGTAATCGCAAAGCTCTTCCACCTGTTCGAGACGGTGGCTTGAAAACACGATGGTGTGCCCGGCTTGCTGCCTCTGAATGAGGGTATCGCGGAGCACCTCTGTGTTAATAGGGTCGAGGCCGGAGAATGGCTCGTCCATCAGCATAAAGTCGGGTTCGTGCAAAATCGCGGCGAGAACCTGCACTTTCTGCTGGTTGCCTTTCGAAAGCTCCTCGACCTTGCGGTTCCACGCGTCGCCCAGGCTCAGGCGCTCTAACCACTCATGGGCGCGTTTGGTAGCCTCGGCGGTAGAGAGCCCATAAAGACTTGACAGGAATACGAGTTCTTCGCCCACCTTCATCTTGAGGTAAAGGCCCCGCTCCTCAGGCAGATAGCCGAATGTGCTACGTGGTACGTGAGTGGCGGGTACGCCGTTCCAGAGAATTGTGCCGGCATCAGGAGACAGGATATTAAGCACCATGCGCAATGTCGTGGTCTTGCCGGCGCCATTGGCCCCCAGCAGACCGAACATGGAGCCACGAGGCACAGTAAAGGTCAGGTCGTCTACGGCCACTACGTTGCGAAAGGCTTTGCGCACGCCTTGCAGCACGAGACCACTATTGTTAGTAGCATTCACGCTTATTACTCCTCTATAGAGCGAGCGACACCATAGCCATTGTAGCGCTTGTTGCGGGTGAGCGCAAGAAAGGGAATAGTTGTAAAATGAAGAATAGCGCGCTTACTTCTCCCCCGCGCCAATATTATGAAACATATAGAAGCGAGGATTACCGATAATGGCCGATTTAGCACTGCTGGGCGTGTATGCACACCCGGACGATGAACAGGGTATGACAGGAGCACTGGCACAGGCAGCAAAAGAAGGTATCAGAACAGGGCTTGTATGCGCCACCAGAGGGGAGCTTGGCGAGATTGCCTATCCCGAGTTGGCAACGCCTGAGAATCTAGGCGAGGTACGCGAAGGCGAGATGCGGGCGGCGGCGGACGTAGTGAAGATACAGCATTTGTGGTTCCTGGACTACCTCGACTCCGGCATGATGGGCACGCCCGGTAATGACGACCCAAGATCGTTTTACAGGTCGAACGAGGAAGAGGCGCTGGGAAAGCTGGTAAAGATCGTTCGCGAGTTCAAGCCGACAGTTATGGTGACGTTCGACGAAACAGGCGGCTACGGCCACCCCGATCATATCACTATACACAGGCTCACTACGCTGGCATTCGACGCGGCAGCCGATGCCGAGAGATACCCGGAGGCCGGCCCTGCCTGGAAGACAAGCAGGTTATATTACGCGTCGTTCCCCAGGAGCGCAATAAAGAAGATGGGCGAGTGGTTTCAGGAGCAGGGGCTCGGCAATAGCTTCAGCATGATGGACCCGGACAAAATGGGGTTGGACGACGAAAAGATCACCAACACCGTTGATGTGTCGGAGTGGGCAGAACTGAAGGGGGAGAGCTTGAACAAGCACCGTACCCAGATGAACCCCGAATCGCCTTTTGCCAAAATGCCACCCGATCTGATAGCGACAATACGCTCGCAGGAGCACTATGCGTTGGCCAAGGGCGTGCCCTTGCCTGACACTGATGGTGCGAAGGGTGATCTGTTCGCCGGACTGCGCGACTGAGCTGGCATGCGGCAGGGGTGGGTCGCACACGAAACCCGCCCCGTATTATTAAGGGTATTTAGGCTGCATACCCTCCAGCAAGAATTTGATACGGAGGTAAGACAGATGTGTGGAGGCGTCATATTCCCCTACAGGAAGGAATACAAAGAAGTCCTGGAGCAGTACTACTCACCGGCAGACGTAGCGAAGTTTGAGGAGACGGGCGAGGTGAGGTCGCTTTACTGGCAAAAGACCGAGCCTGTTCTGCCGGTGCTGGAAAGCGAGCAGGAGGACGGGGGCACAAAGGCCGAGCCGAGGCTGCTATTGTGGGGCAATCGCGACAAGAACAAGCCGCTCCCCCAAACCGGTTGGGCGCGGTTAGAAAGTATAGAAGAGGGGAAATGGGGCTACCTCAAGCCCAGGCCGGTCCTTATCCCGGTAGAATACGGCGTAGAGAAAGGCAAGTGGTTCGGGATCAATAAGGGGATCGCGGGGCTGGTGGTTGAGAAGGCCGGCGAAGAGCGCGTGTACATGCTGACCGAGGCCGCCGACGATGAATTCCTGGGCGTTACCCACCACGACCGCATGCCCGCCTTGATAGATCAAGACGCAATAGGATGGCTTCCCGGCGACCCTGGCGGCACGCTTTCTGCAATCCAATCACCACTAACCTTTGACGAATAGGACACCAATAATGCCAGATGTAGAGCAACCAAGACCGAAGTTGGGGGGCCAGAAGCCCCCGGCGCGCAAACCACAGACCGAGAGCGCCGCAAAATTAGAAGCAGCAAACGCACCGCTCAAGCCAAACCCGGCTCTAAACCGGGCAACAAGCATGGGCGCACCTACCGAGGACGAAGAACTACTCAAAAAGCCCTCCCCCGCCGAACAGGAGCCGGACTTCACCCGCTCTGATACCTGGAGGGTGCTGCGGATCATGGGGGAGTTCGTGAGCGGGTTCGACACACTGGCGAGCCTGGGGGCCGCGGTGACCATCTTTGGTTCAGCTCGCACTCGCAAAGACGACCCGATGTACGATAAGGCAACAGAGCTCGCCAGAATGCTTGCGGAGCAAGGCTTCGCGGTAATCACCGGGGGCGGACCCGGCATCATGGAAGCCGCAAACAAAGGGGCGAAAGAGGCGAACGGCATATCGGTCGGCTGCAATATAGAGTTGCCGTTCGAGCAGGGCACGAACCAGTATGTTGATATCTCGATTAACTTCCGCTACTTCTTTGTGCGTAAGACTATGTTCATGAAGTATTCGGAGGCGTTCGTTATCTTCCCGGGCGGGTTCGGCACAATGGACGAGTTGTTTGAGGCGCTGACGCTGATACAGACGGGCAAGGTGCGCAACCTCCCCCTGGTGCTGTTTGGGACCGCGTACTGGTCCGGGCTGCTCGACTGGATAAGGGCGTCGATGTTGGCACAGGAGAAGCTCTCACCCGATGACCTCAAGTTGCTGGTGCTCACCGACTCGGTGGAGGAAGCTTGCAAGGTAGTGGTTGACTGCTATAACGACAGGTGCTGGCAGTCGGAAGAGTCGTCGGAAGAGCAAAAGATACAGGCCGAACTGGTAGACGACCCCGGGCAGGTGCATCCTCTTAACGGCAACGGAAAGAACAACGGTATTGGAAAGAAGAGCCATGCCAAACGCGCCGCAAAGGCCTCGCACTAGAGCTCATGTACAATTGCATATAGGAAACGAGATAAACAACAGCTCAGACCGCGTTTGGTCTGAGCTGTTGTATTTTGTCGGGGTGGCAGGATTTGAACCTGCGACTCCTTCGTCCCGAACGAAGTGCGCTACCGGGCTGCGCTACACCCCGAGTGTCCAGTCATTATATCAGAGCGCGCGCAAGGCTGTCAAAGATGAAGGCATGTAGCACGCGTCCGGCTTGACGGTATACGAGTCTTCGGGCTAATATTGTACTAGATTATGCCTACTCCTCTTTACGTGCTGGGCCACAAGAATCCCGACTCTGATTCCATATGCGCTGCGATCGGCTATACTGCTCTCTTGCACGCGCAGGGGCAAAGCAATGCTGTGGCGGCCCGGCAGGGTGTGTTGCGCCCCGAAACAGCTTACGTGCTAGAGCATTTCGCCGTTGCGGCCCCGCGCCTGGTAACGGATGTGCGCCCGCGGGTTGCCGATGTAATGACCAGCCCTGCTGTGAGTGTCCACCAAGAAACATCACTTTACGAGGTCGGCCAGCTTTTAGAGCAACACGGCATCCGTGCGGTGCCCGTGGTGGACGATGAGGGGCGGTTGTGCGGGGTGACTGTGGTCGAAGACTTCGCGCACAGCTTTATTAGCGGGCTGACCCCCGAAACGATGGACCGCGTGACGATCAATATTGAGAACGTGCGGAAGACACTGGACGGGCGCCTATTAGTGTCGGCCCCGGAGCGCACCGTCACCGACCGGGTCATGGTAGGCGCGATGCGGATAGACTCAATGCTGGCTCGCATCGCACGCGACATCCTGCTGGTTATAGGAGACCGCACAGACGCACAACGAGCCGCCATCGAGTTCGGCGTGGGAGCGCTGGTTATCACGGGGGATCTGCCTGTTGAGGAAGAGATACTGCAACTGGCGCGGGAGCACCATGTCACGGTCATGTCCGTCGCCCACCACACATACACGACAGTGCGTTTGATCCAGCTTAGCACGGCGGTGCGCCACATAATGCGGCGCGAAGTAGCAACCTGCCAGCCCGATGATCTTGCAGAGGAAGTGCTGGAAACGCTGCGCACCGGGCAAGTGCGCGCGCTGGTAGTGGTCGATGCCGAGCGCAAGGTGGTGGGTATGATCAGCAGGAGCAATCTGCTGCGGGCCGCGAGACCTCAACTGGTGCTGGTGGATCACAACGAGCGCAGCCAATCGGTCACGGGGATCGAGGAGGCCGATGTCATCGGAGTGATTGACCATCACAGGGTGTCCGACTTCCAGACGCGCACCCCTCCCTTCATGCGGATTGAGCCCGTTGGGGCGTGCAGCACTATTGTGGCGAAGCTATTCGCCGAGGCGCACATTCCTGTCCCGCCGCCTGTTGCGGGGGTTCTGCTGGCCGGCATACTATCCGACACGCTCCTCTTCCATGGGCCCACCACCACACCCGAAGATCGCGAGGTAGCGGCAGCGTTGGCGAGCCGCGCAGGGGTACAGATTGAGGAGCTGGGGGCCGAGATCCTCAGGCGCGCGTCCGATGTGACCAACCGTTCCGCGGATGAACTGCTCATGACCGACTTCAAGGAGTTCGTGGTCGAGGGCGCACGGTTCGGCATCGGCACGATCGAAACCGCAAGTGGCGCGGACGTGCTGGCGCGGCGCGATGAACTGCTGGCCGCCATGGAAACGTTGCACGAGCGAGGCAACTATACGAGCGTGATCTTCGGGATCATCGACATTGTGCAGATACAGACAATTCTCCTGGTGGTCGGACACCCAGAGGCGGTAGCCGCAACGTTCGAGATGCCGCTGATGGATGGCGCGCTTCTCTACTTGCCCGCTATACTATCGCGCAAGAAGCATATAGTGCCCCTGCTGGGCGCGGTCGCAAGCCGCATCGGCCGCAGGTAGAAGGGCATGGAGCTTTAGAGTAGAATACGCTATGGTGGATACAATACATGAAAAGGAATATCAAATGACTACAACGGAAGACACGACAAAGAGCGAACAGACAGCAGAGGCAACACCCGAAAGCAGGCCTGCCAGTTTCGAGAGACACGTGCTGCCTAACGGGTTGAGCGTGATCACGAAAGAGGTGCATTCTGCGCCCGTGGTCTCCTTCTGGCTGTGGTACGGCGTAGGGGCGCGCAACGAACATGCGGGCATCACGGGCGTGTCACACTGGGTCGAACATATGATGTTCAAGGGCACACAAAAGCTGGGCAAGGGCCAGATCATGCAGATGGTGGCCGAGAATGGCGGCACGCTCAACGCCTTTACGTCGGACGATTGGACCACGTATTTCGAGACCCTGCCATCGGACCGCCTTGATCTGTCATTGCAGATCGAGTCGGACCGCATGATGAACTCGCTGTTCGACGCTGACGAGGTGGCCTCCGAACGCACGGTGATCATATCCGAGCGTGAAGGGTCGGAGAATGAGCCGGACCGGTTATTAGACGAGGACGTATCGGCGGCAGCCTTCAAGGTACACCCGTACGGTGGCGGGGTGATCGGCTGGAAGTGCGACCTGCGCACGATGACCCGCGACGACCTCTACAACCACTACAAGACGTACTACGCGCCGAACAATGCCACGATGGTAGTGGTGGGCGACTTCGACACGGAAGAGCTCATGCAGAAGGTGCATAATCTGTTTGGCAGCCATCCGAAGAGCGAGGACATCCCTGCCGTTCGCGCCATCGAGCCGGAACAGATCGGCGAGAGACGCGTGCGAGTAGAAGCGCCCGGCACGGTGGCACAGATCGAGGTCGTGTACCACACACCATCAGCAGCAAGCCCGGACGTGTACCCTCTTATGGTGGCGGACGCGCTGCTTTCCGGGGCCAAACCGCTCGGCATGGGAGGAGGCGGGGGTAGGTCGGCCCGGCTGTACAAGTCGATGGTAGCCACCGAGATCGCGGCCAGCGTAGGCTCTTATTTCTCCCTGCATAAAGACCCGCACCTGTTCACGCTCGGCGCATCGGCCAAGGCGGGCGACGACCATATCGAAAGCCTGCAAAAGATGGAAGCCGCGCTGTTCGAGGAGATCCGCAAGCTGCAGGAAGGTGAGATCCCGCAGGAGGAGCTGGACAAAGCAGTTCGCCAGTCACGCGCGCAGTTCGTCTATTCGAGCGACAGCATGACCAACCAGGCGTATGTGCTGGGCTACCTCGAAAGCATTTACTCAGCAAACATGTACGACGAGGCGCTTGAAAAGCTGGCCGCAGTAACCCCGGAAGAAGTAAAGCGAGTAGCACTAACCTACCTGACCGAGAAGAACCGCACGGTAGGCTGGTTCATACCTACGGGGACGGAGTCGTAGATCGCAAGGGGGATCATGGGGACGATCAAGCGGTTCGAGGACATGGAGGTCTGGAAGAAGTCGCGGGAGTTGTCGAAAGCTGTATACCAGGCTACTTCCAGGCGGGAATTTGCATTCGACTCGGCGTTGCGTGATCAGATGCGGCGTGCCGTGGTTTCCATAGTTTCAAATATCGCAGAGGGGTTTGAGCGGGGAAGCGACAAGGAATTACGGCAGTTTCTGATAATAGCGAAGGGTTCAGCAGGCGAGATCAGAGCACAGTTGTACGTAGCACTGGACGCATCATACCTGTCGACAGAGGATTTCGAGCAGTTGAGTGAACGCACAACAGAGCTAGGTCGCATGCTCGCAGGCTTCGTAAAGTACTTGAACCAATCCAACATAGAGGGCAATAGGCTTAGAGAATTTCCGAACGACGAATACCGGAGCGAAGGGTAGTAGATCGTAGATCGTAAGTCACAGATCGTAAGTCGTCGGCATTTCATGACTTACGACTCGTGACTTACGATCTACGACTCCCGAAGGGAACAAAGATGCAAAAAGTAGCAAACAGGGCGCTTAGTCCTGAGACTATCACACGACAAGTTCTGCCGAACGGCATGACCGTGCTCGTTTACCCTAACCCCACCATACCTGCGCTATCTGCGCGGATCTCAATCAAGGGCGGGGCGATGTACGACCCCGATGGAAAAGCTGGTCTGGCGTCATTCGCCACGCGAGCCATGAGGCGGGGAACCGACAAGTATACATACGAGGCGCTGAACGAGGCGACGGAAGGACGCGGCGCGTCGGTGGGCGTAGACGCCGGGAAGGCGCTGATCGAGGCTGGAGGAAGAGCGCTAAAGGAAGACACGCGCTTTTTGTTCGAGACGATAGCCCAAGTGTTGCTGCACCCGACCTTCCCCGAGAGCGAAATCGAGAAGATGCGCAATCAGACGCGCACCGGGCTCGCTGAGTTGGAAATGGACACAGGGTCGGTGGCCGACCGCGCCTTCCGCGAGACGCTGTATCCGGTGGGCCACCCCTACCACAACAGGACGGCGGGCTTCCTTGAAACGCTGGACAGTATCGATCGTGCAAGCATGCTCGCCTTCTGCAAGCGCTATTTGCGCCCGGAGCGCGCAATCCTTGTGACGGTGGGCGACATAGAGCCGGCGGAGATAGTCGCGCTGGCTCAGGAGTTGTTCGGCGGCTGGCAAGCCGAGGGCGAGGCCGAGCCGTACAGCGTGCCTGATGTTGGACAGCCGCAGGGCGCTACTAATGTGTTCAGGCCGGTGGCAGGCAAGACGCAAAACGACCTCATCCTCGGTTTTCCGGGCCTGAGAAGGAACGAGCCCGACTACTACGCTTTCGACCTGATGAACCTGTTGCTTGGGCGCATCGGCCTGATGGGCAGACTCGGCAAGAAGGTGCGCGACGAGCAGGGATTGGCCTACTATGCGGGGTCGTCCTTCGAGGCGGGGCTGGGAGCGGGACCGTGGGCTGTGAGGGCCGGAGTCAACCCGACTAACGTGTCAAAGGCGATAGAGAGTATCAAGCACGAAATCAACCGCATGCGCACTGAGCTGATTCCTGCCGAGGAGTTGGAGGGCGGCAAGCGCTACATGACAGGCGTACTGCCTTTACGACTGGAGACCAGCGACGGGATAGCCCGCACGGTCCTAGAGATGGAGCTTTTCGGCCTGGGCTTCGACTATATCAGCAGGTATCCTGCGGTTATCAACGCCCTGACACCGGAGTATGTGAACGAGGTGGCAAAGGCACGGCTTTCGGACGAGAACTACGTAGTCTCTATAGCAGGGCCAGAGGTGGAATTTTAGATCGTAGATCGTAAGTCACAGATCGTAAGTCGCAGGCATTCCATGACTTACGATCTACGACCCGCCCCTACCAGCCGCCGCTAGAGGAGCCTCCGCCGCCCCAACTGCCGTGGGAGGAACCGCCGCCACCGAAGCCTCCACGTGAGGAGCCGCCTCCGCCGAAGCCACCGCTGGACGAGCCTCCTCCTCCACCGATTCTGATTCCGCCGCCCCCACCGCCTCCACCGCCACCCCAGCCGCCTCCGCCTCCGCGCCGACGACCTCCACTCATGAGGGCACCGATGGCGAGGCCCGTCAGCAAGTTGCCCAGGTCATCGCGCTGTTTCTGCTGTTCTTCTTCGCGGCGCTGCTCATCCTCGGCCTCCTGGGCGCGCACATCTTGCTGGGCTGACACCAGGGCCTGCTGGGCGAGGTTCGAGGCCTGGTTTGCTGCTGTAGCCAGTGAGTTTAGTTGGGGCTGGGCGAGGCCATCGGTCCAGCCGGGCAGAGCGTGGCGCGCTTGCTCGAGGTATTGCCGGGCACTGGCGCCAACCGAGCTGTGCATTCCGATATAGTTGCCAGCCTGCTCGACGGCAGAGGTGGCGGTGCTGACAGCATTGTAGGCCTGTTTGCGCACCGCCTCGAGCGCGTTGAACTGGGCCTGAGCCTTCTCGAATGCACCTTCAGCGGTCTGCTGCACGGCGCCGAACTTCTGGGCGACTTCCTCCAGAGCTTGGCCCATTGCTACATCTTCGAGCCCGCTCGTTTGCAGGCGAGTTACCTCGGTTTGGGCAACCTGCAGATTGCTCTGGGCAGCGGTCAGGGCGCTGAACAGGGAGGTGTCCAGGTCGGCGCGGTGCACGGTGGCGAAGTTGGCGGCTTTGCTTACGGAGGCCGCTGCCTGCTGTTGGCCGGTCTGCATCTTTAGCCTGCGGGCCTGCATGGCATCTTCCTGGCTGCGAGCATCGGCGAGGGCTTTGTCCGCAAGGTCGTTAGCCGAGCGCGCGGTCTTCACGGCAGCGATCCAGTCGGGTTTGTCTTTGGCCACCTCTGCCTTTGCCTGGGCAAGCTGGCGGGCAGCGTCGGCGAGCATATCGGCGGGATTGGGCGTGATGTCGGGGTCGTACTGGGCGACGAAATGTTGGCCGGACTCGATAGCTTGCTGGGCGGCTGCGATCTCTGCGGCAGCGGTACGCTTGCTTTCCTCCAGGTACTTTAGTCGCTCGATGATGGCGGTGAGAAGCTCGCGAACATTATTGAGGGAAGCATTAGCCTCGGTTATAAGTTGGGCGGCTTTCGCGAAGTCCTGGGGACTATCCGTGGTGAGAGCATTGAGATGGGAAGCTTCGGCCCACAGGTCCTGCGCATGATCGGCAGCCTTTTGCGCCTCGGTGCCGTTGCCTCGGATATCCTCCCAGGAGGGTTCGGCGTATTCGTCCACCTTGTCGAAGGCCTGCGCGCCCTGCTCTATGTAGTGCTTGGCCTGCTCGCCTGCCCGTTGCAGCCCGGCAAGGGCGGTCTCATTCGCGGTATGTTGTTCTACAACGGAATCCACCGAGGTACGAGCCTGGGCGATGCTGTCGCTGGCGCTCTTGAGTGTGGTGGCAAACTTCGACGATGGTCCGTGTTTTTCCAACTCCCGGATGGCCTGCGCGAGGAGGTCGAGGACTGCGGAAAGTTGGCCGTCGGCGGCGGATAGCTTGTACCCCTGTTTGCGAAGATCGGCCAGGTGGGCGCGCAGGACAGTGAGGTCCGTATAGACACGGGTAATGGCGGTGAGCACGGACGAAATCTGAGACGCAAGGACACCGGCCGAGGCTGCTGAATCGTAAGCGGCAAGATGGCGCGGTGGGGTGGCGCTCAGGGCTGCCTGGGCATCGGAGATCAGTTTGTCGGGTTGAGATGTCAGAGCGGAAGGGTCAAGAGTAGGGAGGTCGGGGGCCGCCGCAGTGAACTGTTGGAGGCTATTGGTTACTGCGGCCAGGGCTTTTTTTGCGTTGTCTATCTCTCCGGGCGCCGAAGCGACTTGCTTTTCGACCTCTTTACTTCTGTCGGCTATTTCTTTAAGGAAGTTCGAGGCCACATTGATGTTGGCCTGCACCTGTTGGTAGCCACTGATGGCATCGGCCATCTGTTGCTCGGTCGTATACTTGGCCTGGTTCAGGGCCGTGAAGCTGGTGAGAGCATCGGCCACGTGCCGGTATGTTTCGTTGTAACGGGCCGTGATCTGGGCAAGCTCGTCGGGGCGCTCATCGGCCAGGGCCAGTGTGAGGAAGCGGTATTGCAACTGCTCGTGGGGGTCCTCGGGGAAACTCAGGCCGGTGATCATGTCGGCTGCCACGTTGCGAGACTGTAGTAGCTGCTCCTCAAGGCTGCGCTTGCGTATGGCGGCCTCCTGTGACCGCTTGTAGGAGCGCCAGAGCATGGGGCCGAATATGGCCAGCAATACAATAACGACGATGACACCGAGGCCGATCAAGAACGCTCTGGCAAGAGCGCCCGTATCCACGTTGGTGACGACTGAGGGCTGAGGCGTCGGCACAGGAGTGGGAGTAGGAGGGTTGCGGAAGAGGCTGATCTGGGTGGCTGTCTGCGTGAAACTTTGCACGAAGGCGTCAGTGTAATTGCCGGACGCCAGGTTGGGCTGCATGTACTGGGTGCGAATGCGCGTGCCGTAGCCCAATCCATCGGGCGCGTCGGACATGATGGCGTTCAGGTTGTCGCCCCATACGAGCGAGATTTGCCTGGGGTTGAGCGTGGCGACTATGGCGAAGAGGTCGGGATCGACCGTGCCTGCAGAGGTATCAGCAAGCCCATAGTTCTGAGCAACCTGATTGGCGAAGGTGCTGGATGTGCTGCCGTTCTTGAGGAAAACAGCTAGGGGCTTGACGTTGAGAGCTTGCAGAGCCTTGGCCGCATCATTGATCTGGGCAGCGTTGAGATTGCCCGTGTCGTCAGCGACCATTCCGACCAGGGGCGGGTAGCTCTGGGCACGAATGGTGGGGGCCAGGGCGAAAAAGCACGCGCCGAAGAGAAGTAAAATCGCGGCCAGGAACCGGTGACCTGTCCGGCTAGGTACAGCAATGGACGACTGCCGATGGGCGCCGGTCGTTAAGTTCGCTTCCGTGAGGAGTTGTTCGTCATCAGGCATAACGTATCACTTCCGATCACCGTTACTTCGCCGGGGTCGCGAGCGCCGTGCTCGGGTTCTCCAGGCGCTCGTTGGCGGCCTGGAAATAGCCATTGAGCAGAAGACGTGCGGCTTTGGTACGGTCGGGGTCGTTCTGATAGGCCTGAGCGATGACATCGAGCACCAGGCCTTCCAGCAGACCGGCGACCAGGCTATTGGCCTTGTATGGAAGAGTAGCATCGTTGATCTGGGGCTCCTGCGCGGTGCCAAGGTTTACAAGTGTGCTTATGGCCTGCTTGTCTGCCTTGTTGCGCAGAGCGTTAGCAAGGATGAGGGTGCTATTGCGACCATTCACCACATCTACGCCCTGTGCGCTTACGCCGAACAGCGTCTGAGTGTGATAGCTCAGCCTCTGAGCAATCACGTCGGCCTGCGCCTCGATAATACCTGCCATGTCGCTTGCGAGATCGAACGGCTGTTGAGGGGCGGGAGTCTGCGCCTGTTGGGGCGAAGCATCAAGAGCAGGGTTGGCCTGGGTTTGGGCCTGGGCCGATTCGGTAGGCGCCTTGCTTGTGGGCTGTTTGGGCATTTCGGGCATGTTGCCTGTGGACATAATGGTTCCCTCCGTCGGAAGTAGTGTGTGGTATTGGTTTTACTATAATCGAAAGGTCAGTGCAAAGTAAAAGCCTGACAGGGGTCGGGGACGTTACTGCCCGTTACCGACAGGCTCGTAGGAGGCGACCAACATACCGAAATAGCTGGGGGCCTCGTAGGAGAGCAACTCGCCGTGCATGGGCGTATGTTGGAGCGCACCGGCGAGTATGACGGCCTGCCATAGGCCATCTATTTTGGCGCGGTCAGCAAAGTCTATGTCGGTGGACAGAAGGTCGTCCAGCCGGTTGGAGCGGACGATATCCTGGACGAGGGCGTCGAACTCGGCAGACTCAGGCGCGAAACCGTAAGGGCCGTCAGCGTCGTGACCGTGACCCCAGTCGGCGCTCGCTACGAGGGCTACCCGCCGCCCCGAGCTATTGGCTGCTTCGGCTATGGCCGTGCCAAATTTGTATAGCTGCTTGAGAGTTAGGGCGCGGGAGGGGGTGATAGTGACGATGCTGGGAGGGGTCGCCCAGCGCGCGCCGAGGAACCAGAGGGGGACAAGCGCGCCCCAGTCGAGCGGGGTGAAGCAATCGTCACCGCCGCTAGCTCCGTAAATGGCGGTGGCGGCGGGAACCGAGTGGTGCTGGATGGCACGCTGGGCTATCTGCTCCGCCAGGTCTGTGTCAACAGCGAATTCGGCCTCGATACGACCGCCGCTGCCCGCCAGCATCCCGTAGGCCTTCTCGGTAGTCATGATGCAGATGGCGTTCGCCACGCGCACACCGTGTGGGGTGATTACCACCACAGTTTCGGGGCCCGCGACTTCCATGCGGCGACCCAGTTCCTCCATTGCCCGGCGCGTGACCTGTGTAGTAGGAGCCATGTCACCCGCGATTTCGGCGATGACGTCGCCGCCGTGCGGGGCGATGCAAGCAAATACCAATCCACCCACTGTGAGTAGTCCCCTTTCTATTGCGACGGCGGACGACCGACCACTGACGACGCTGCGCATGTGCGCTATTTGGCAAGTGTATTATAGCACGTAACAATCCTTCCAAGCCTCTGAGGGATGTGGATAAGTGGGGCCGGCGCTTATTGACGAGGCGTTGCCGGGGTGATATAGTGAGGTCACTTCGGGAGTGCTGAGCTTCCGGAGGAAAAGAGACCCGGATGATCCGTCAGGACTGTCCGGGTTTTCCGTTTTAAGCGACCTATCGTCGTTTCTGCCCCTTGTGGTAGAATACGGCATGGACACTACACAGGGCATCGTGGGCACGAACGAAGGGGTGATCAGCACGGGCAGCGTGCGCCGGTACGTGGGGCAGACGTCCCGGTTGGAGGGCGACCTTTTGCCCATCGAGGAGCCGCTGCAGATACGCATGGCGGGCGAAGATGTAGTGGTCACCATGCGCACACCCGGCCACGACGACGAGTTGGCGGCGGGCTTCCTGTTCACCGAGGGGATTATAGACGGCAGGGCGCACATTGAGAGCATCGCCTACTGCCTGGACGAGACCGCCGACGACGCGCTGTCCCCCAACGTAATCAACGTCAACCCTACCGACCGCGACCTCGTGGACCCCCGAAGATGGCAGCGCAACATGTTCGCCTCGTCAAGCTGCGGGGTGTGCGGCAAGGTAAGCATCGAGCAAGTGCAGGTGGGGCGTGTCTATCCTCCACGGCAGGGGAAACACGGGGTCGGGCTGGAGACGCTGTACGCGCTCCCTGACAAGATCAAGCAGGCACAAACCGGCTTCGCGCAAACGGGGGGACTGCACGCGGCTGCTCTATTCACCGCTGACGGCGAGCTACTCGTGCTGCGCGAGGACGTTGGGCGGCATAACGCAGTGGACAAAGTGGTGGGCTATGCCCTCATGTCGGATATGCTGCCCCTGGAAGACCATGTGCTGGTCGTGACGAGCCGGGCCTCATTCGAAATCGTGCAGAAAGCGCTGGCAGCGGGGGTGCGCGTGATGGCAACTATGTCCGCGCCCACGAACCTCGCGGTGGAGATGGCGCGCCAGGGCGGGATAACACTGGTGGCTTTCCTGCGCGACGAAAGGTGCAATGTCTACGCGGGCGAGCTTTGACCTGGGACGATGTTGAAACGCAAAGATCGCCAAGATCGCAAAGGGGTTGGGGATTTATTACGAGGGTCTTATGTTCGCAGCAGGCGCACCCGGGGGTATATTTTGGGGAATGAGAAGCTGACATTGAGAGTACGCCTGCTCATTCTGGTGGGGGCGGCTGTGCTGCTCATGGTGGGGTGCTCATCGGACAGCGGCAGCACCACGCAGGGTAAGGGCAGCGTGACGTTCATGCCGTGGCAATTCTGGGACCCCGCTGATCCGGATGCTCTTGTGCTGTTCGAGAAAAGCGATGCCGGGTACAAGTTGAAGACCGGGTGGCAGGCGGATTCTGTTGAGTATCTGTACCAATGGACGGGGGAAGGCAAACAGCCGGACGACTACCAGAGCATCGAGCGAGACAGCGCGGAGTATACACTGGACGGGAAGAGCGTGCCTACGGCTGATGTAGCCGCATTCATAGGCGCTCTCGACCACCTTTACCCTACGCAATTGTTGCTGTCGAACCAGGCCCGCACCGATGACGATCCGCGATGGACGGTGGAAGTGAAGGGGACGGACGGGCAGCACATGCTGGTCGAGTCGTCGAGCACGGGGAACCCAGGCTACGGACCGTGGAACGTGCTGTACAACGGCAGGCTGTACGCGCAGTACGATGGGGCGCTGGGGAAAGCGATTGGCAAGCTGTTCGGGGGCAGGCTGGCCGATCCAAAACAGGAGCAAGTGGGCGCGCCCGATGGATTAGTCTCTTTTTCGACCGGCACGCTGCCTCCACAGCTTTTGTATGGGTTCTGGGGGCTTGTGCCTATCAGCAACGGCTTCAGGTATTCGGTCGACGTGGCCGATGGCAACATTTACGGGCAGATAACGGTCGAAAGCGCGGACGGCAAGACGGCGGAGCAGATGGAGAAGCTGATGAGCGTCAAGCTCATGCCCGTGGACAAGACCATAACCGACTGCAAAGTACAGGATGTTGTAGAAGACGACCCGAGTGTGCCGGTCACAAGCTGGAGGTTCACCTGCCAGGTAAATGTCGGCAAGCAGAACAGCAGGTATACGTTCGGCATCAGCGCGCAGTTCGGCAACGGCGAAACGGTCACGAGGGAGCTCACGGGCGGGCTGTACGGGGCGTGGGTGGACAGCACGAACCTGGAGCTGGCGATGCCTCTGCCAGCACAACTTGACGCGGCTTTCCCTGCGAACCCGGCCATGAAGGACCTGCTGACCGATAACTCGCTGGCGCCTGTGACCTACAAGGGTAAGGTGCAGCCGAACAACCCGATGAGTGGTGAGCTCACAGGTGAGGCTATATTCCTGGGGCAGACGGAAGCCTACAGCCAATCGGTGAGATACAGCATAGGCTCGCCGTTCGTGTTAAGCAACGCGCAGCTAGCCAGATGGGCGCTTGATCGGGCAACGCTGGACGGTATGCTGCAGACGATCGTCGATTTGCCAACGACCAAAAGGGTGGTAAAGGGAGCGCCCGCTGTCGCGCTCAATATGTGGTATACCAACGCGTCGGGGGTCGTGCCGGGAGGCTACAGCACTAAGGTCAAGCCCTGCGGCGATAGCCTGCCGGGAGGCAGTTTCCCCACCGACAATAAGCCGTTGGAAGCGTTTGGCTATAGCCTCAGTCCGAGCTTTGGGCAACCGGACTTCGTGCTGGTAAACGGCAAGCCCGTGGTGGTCCATCTCGATACATATTTTTACGTGGGCCTGGACCCGGCACGCGCAGCCCTCGTACCCGACGTGTTCAACACAGGCAGCAGCAGGGCTTTCCAACGCATCTGGCTGGAGAACAACGTTCTGAAGCTGTTCATGCCTGGCGACGCCACACCGGCAGAGCGCGACGTTTATGAGAAGATAGCGAAGTCTTTGCCCGGCACACTAGCGGCAGATGCGAACGGCTGGACGATCAGCGGCGTAACGTTCGTGCCTAGCGCGGACGGGTCGCTGGGGGTGGTGGGGTGCGGCCAGTAAGCGATGGTTCTGGCACGCTAATTGCACCAGAGCCTCTCTAGCAAATGTAAGACAGCCTGAAAGGAGCCGGTATTCTATGGCTCGGATATCAAACGCGAAGTTGCGCCATCCTTTCTTCCAGTTACGGAGCGGCCAGCAGGAACAACCTGTTAGCGGCGTCACTATGGCTAAGCACTCGCGCATACGGGGCGCCGTCGCTGTTGACGGGGTTTGCCCATATTGCGCCGTGGGGTGCGCTCAGCACATTTATGTGAAGGGCGGGCAGGTCATAGACATCGAGGGCGACTCGCGCAGCCCCATCAACGAGGGCACGCTCTGTCCTAAAGGCTCCAACACCTTTCAACTGACCGTCAACCCGCACAGGCAACAGCAGACCCTGTATAGAGCGCCCTACAGCGACCATTGGGAAAGGGTCTCGCTGGAGTGGGCGATGGAGCGCATCGCGCAGAGGGTGGTTGAGA
The DNA here is from genome assembly GCA_038203825.1 of Chloroflexia bacterium. Taxonomy (GTDB): domain Bacteria; phylum Chloroflexota; class Chloroflexia; order QHBQ01; family JADMIH01; genus JADMIH01. The sequence goes on from JBBRDO010000018.1 coordinate 50,340, forward strand.
CGCGGGAGGTCACCTTCAGAGAGCGGGATGACGAGGGTAACATCCTCAACCACACGACAGCAATGGCGCATTTAGGCGGGGCCACGCTGGACAACGAGGAAAACTACCTCATCAAGAAGCTATTCAACGGGCTGGGGATGGTGGCAATCGAGAACCAGGCCCGCATATGACATAGCGCATCGGTGCCCAGTTTGAGCGCCACATTCGGTCGAGGGGCCGCCACATCCTACCAGGAAGACCTTCAGAACTCGGACTGCGTGCTCATCATGGGAAGCAACATGGCCGAGGCGCACCCGGTTGGGTTCCGTTTCGTGATGAAGGCACGCGAGAAGGGCGCGCAGGTGATCCACGTTGACCCGCATTTCAGCCGCACATCGGCCTCCGCCACCGACTATGTGCCTATCCGCACGGGCACTGACATCGTGTTTCTGGGCGGGATTATTCACCAGATATTAGAGCAGGAGCGGTGGTTCAAAGAGTACGTGCTGCCATACACAAACGCGGCCACAATCATCAACGACAAGTACGTGGACGCCGAGAACGCGGACGGCATATTCTCAGGCTTCGACCCCGAGACGGGCGAGTATGAGATAGACAGGGCCAACTGGCAGTACGCCGGAACTCAACCCCCAGCGGCCGCAGGTGCATCCGGGGGGCAAACGACGGAGGATTGGAGCAAATCATCAGCCGGGCACGAGGGCGGCAAGCCGGAGGTGGACCTCACGCTGCAGCACCCGAACTGCGTGCTGAACGTGCTCAAGCGGCATTACGCGCGCTACACGCCCTCTATGGTGGCGGCAACATGCGGGTGCAGCCAGGAGCAGTTCATGGCGGTCGCCGAGGCAATGATGGCGAACTCGGGCCGCGAGCGCACGGGCGCCATTGTCTACGCTCTGGGCTGGACACAGCACACGATAGGGGTGCAGATCATACGGACAGCGGCCATGATGCAACTGCTGCTGGGCAACATGGGCAGGCCCGGCGGGGGAGTGATGGCAATGCGAGGGCACGCCAGCATACAGGGCTCAACCGATATACCCACCCTGTACGATCTGCTGCCGGGGTACATCCCGCAGCCCGACTCGCGCAGCAAGCACAATTCGCTGGGCGAGTTCATACGAAAAGAGACGCCGCCCACGGGCTACTGGGCCAATATGCCCAAGCTGGTGGTGAGCCTGCTCAAGGCGTGGTTTGGGGACGCGGCCACGCAGGAGAACGACTATGGGTTTGAATGGGTGCCGCGTATTGATGACGACTATTCGCAATTGAATACGTTCGCTAAGATGGCGAAGGACGAGGTGGACGGGTTGTTCCTCATGGGGCAGAACCCGGCGGCGGGGGCGCCCAATTCGCGGCTGAACCGGGAGGGCATGAGGCACCTGAAATGGCTTGTGGTGCGCGACTTCTTCCTGCTGGAGAGCGCGGAGTTCTGGCGCGAGGGGCCGGACAATCCAAATCCGGCGGAGATCGGCACGGAGATATTCTTCCTGCCCGCTGCATCGGGAGCCGAGAAGTCGGGGACGCTCACCAACACGCAGAGGATGCTGCAATGGCACGAGAAGGCCGTTGACCCTCCGGGAGATTGCCGCTCGGACCTGTGGTTCATGTGGAACCTGGGCAGGCGGCTCAAAGCGATGTACGCCAACAGCACAAATAAGCGCGACCAGGGTCTGCTTAGTCTAACGTGGGACTACGGTCATGACGATATCGAGGTGCTGCCCGACGGCAGGCGCAGCAGCGTAGTGGACGAGCCCGACGCGGGCAAGGTGCTGCGCGAGATAAACGGCTATACGACGGCAGACAAGAAGCAGATAAGCGGTTTCGGGGAGCTAAAGGAAGACGGCACAACGGCCAGCGGGTGCTGGATTTACGCCGGAGTATGGCCCGAGGAAGGGCGGAACCGCTCAGCCGAGAGGCCAGTGTCCGACCAGGTAGCGGCCAATCCCAGGCCTCGCCTGGACTGGGCCTGGGCGTGGCCCGCCAACAGGCGCATGATGTATAATCGCGCCAGCGCCGACCCCGAAGGCAAGCCCTGGAGCGAGCGCAAGCGGTACATGTGGTGGGACGAGGCGCAGCAGAAGTGGACGGGCTACGACGTGCCCGATTTCCCTCCGGACAAGGCTCCCAGCTATCGCGCGCCCGAGAAGGCCGAGGGCATGGACGCAATAGACGGCGACACGCCCTTTTTCATGCATACGGACGGCAAGGGGTGGCTATTCGCGCCCAGCGGCATAAAGGATGGGCCGCTGCCGACGCACTACGAGCCGATCGAGTCGCCCACGTTAAACCCGCTGTACGGGCAGAGAGCAAACCCTACTGCCAAAATAGTAGAGTCGCCGCTCAACCTGATCGCGCCGCCCGCCGATGTCGAATACCCGGTGGTGGCGACCACGTACAGGCTGACGGAGCACTACCTCAGCGGCGGCATGAGCAGGTTCGATAGCTGGCTGAACGAGTTGCAGCCCGCCATGTTCGTGGAGATCGGCATCGAGCTGGCTCAGGAGCGCGGTATCGAGCATGGCGATTGGGTGCTTGTGAGGACGCCACGAAGCGAGATCGAAGCACGGGCGATGGTAACACCTCGCCTGCACAGGCTCAAGATCGGGGGGAGATTCGTCCACCAGATCGGGGTGCCGATTCACTTCAGTTTTACCGGAGAGGTCACGGGCGGGCAGGCCAACGAGCTTACTCCGATGGTGTCGGAGCCAAACGTTAAAATGCACGAGGGCAAATCGTTCATGTGCGACGTGCGCAAGGGCAGGCTTGAGCGAGCATCGGACAAGCCCACCGTGCAGTGGGCGAAACGACCGCAGGAGACACCGATGGCCGAGACGCCGGATCAGGCTCAGCCGGAGGGAAGATCGGCTTGACACGAGTCGTAGATCGTAAGTCACTGATCATAGGTCAGGATCGGACGACCGACGACGGATCACAAAGACCACGAAGATCACCAAGATCACCAAGGCTTAAGAAGGATTAAGGGTCGCGTCACTTATCACTTATCACTTATCACTCATGACTTACGATTAGCGACTTACGATCTACGACTCGTTAGGAGAAGGCAATGACTAGAGAGCAGGTAAAAGACTGGCTGAATATGTATGTGGAAGCATGGAAAAGCTACGACGAGCAGGCGATAGGCGACCTGTTTACGGAGGAGGCCACGTACCTGTACGCCCCCTGGCAGGAGCCGCTGAGGGGGAGGCTGGCGATCGTCGCGTCGTGGCTGGAAAACCAGGACGCGGCGGGTAGCTGGGAGGCGCATTACGAGCCATACGCGGTGGAGGGCGACCGAGCGGTGACGACAGGCAGAACCAGGTATTTCGGCGCCGACAGAAGCACTGTGGAGCGAGAATACTGGAACCTGTGGCTTTTGCGCTTCGACGACCAGGGCCGCTGTCGCGAGTTCAGTGAATATTATATGGAGCATAGGGAGTCGTAGATCGTAAGTCGTAGATCGTAAGTCGCGGGAGGCATCCTATGACTTACGATCTACGACTGACGATCTACGATCCGGGGGGGCAATAATGGATGATGAGGTAAAAGCGGGACTATGGGAAGGTATGAAGCTCATGGAAGCGCGCCCGAAGAAGGACGCGATGGGCTTCTTTACCGACTCGACCCTGTGCATTGGGTGCAAGGCGTGCGAGGTCGCCTGTAAGCAGTGGAACGGCCTGCCGGCAGATGGCATGGAGTGGACGGGCCAGAGCTACGATAACACGCGTATGCTGTCGTCTACGACCTGGCGGCACGTCACGTTCACCGAGATCGCCAGGCCGAAGGTGGAGAACTTGCATTCGCCGACGGCCGCGGGCTATGGCGCGGACAATGCACAGGCCGTTAGCTGGGTGTTCAACAGCGACGTGTGCAAGCATTGCACCAATGCGCCGTGCCAGATAGTGTGTCCAACAGGCGCGCTGATACGGAACGAGTTCGACGACGTGTATGTGCAGCAGGACGTGTGCAACGGCTGTGGCTACTGCGTGGCAGCCTGCCCGTTCGGGGTGCTGGGACGCAGCGAGGTAGACCACAAGGCGCACAAATGCACATTGTGCTACGACAGGCAGCTGGACGGCATCGAGCCCGCGTGCACCAAGGCCTGCCCCACGGATGCGATCACGTTCGGACCTGTGGAGGAACTAAGGGAGATGGCGCGCAACAGGGTGGTGAATGTGCGCGAGAAGCAGCCCAACGCCTACCTGTACGGGGAGAGCGACGCGGGCGAGTATAAGCGCCTGAACGCCTTCTTCTTGTTGACTGAAGAGCCCGCAGCATATAACCTGCCTGAAGCGCCCACCATGCCCACGGCAGGCATGAAGCGCAAGTACCTGTGGAGCGCGGTTGTGGGCGTGGGCTTGAGCCTGGTGAGCGCGGCGGTGCTGGGGCGGGGCCGGTAGGGGTGGAGGAGCAGGAAGTGAACCGATGCAGCGTAAGATGGGTTATGGGATGAGCGAGCAACAGCAGACATACCTGAGAAAGGGCAGGAAGCATAATCCGTTCGGCGCGGCGCACTTGAACGCGCGCGACGCGTACCGGGATGTGCCTGTACTGAAGCAGCCGACGTGGAACAACGAGGTGGCGGCTTACTTTTTCTTCGGCGGGGTGTCGGCCGGGGCACTGATTTTGGCCGCCGTCGCGCAGTTGATGGGTGGGGAGAAGAATAGGCGGCTGGTGAAGACTGCCCATTATGTCGCGTTCGCTACTCTGCTGCCGTGCCCGCCGCTGCTTATCGATGACCTGGGGCTGCCGGGGCGCTTTCACCATATGCTGAGGGTGTTCAAGCCTCAGTCGCCTATGAACCTGGGGTCGTGGGCGCTGACGACGCATGGAGCAGGGGCAACGCTCAATATAGTTAAGATGTTGACGCTGGATGGGGAGATACTGAGCGGATTGCCCGTTGTACCGGGGTTACTACAACTCTTGCCGGATACGCTGCTGGCGATAATAAACATCCCGGGCGCGATGTTGCTGGGGGGCTATACGGGAGTATTGTTGGGGACAACGAGCGTGCCTGTGTGGAACCGGAGCCAACTGCTGGGCGGCCTGTTCATGTCGAGCGCGTTCGGCACGGGCATCGCGGCGACGACCCTGGCATCACAATTGACCGGGCATATGGACGAAGAAGAGAGTGACAAGCTGGCGGTACTGGGTGCTGTGGCGGGCGTTACGGAAGGGGCGCTGCTGGCGGGATATGTCGCTACATCGGGTGAGGGACGAAAGCACCTGTTGGGCGGCGTCGCGGGCAAGATGATGGCGGGCGCGGTGGCGTGCCTTATGACAGCTACTCTGATCGAAGGGGCAAGCGTGGTGGCAGGCAAGCACAACAAGGTCGCGACCAGCATAGCGAGCGTGGCCGCACTGGCTGGAGGTGCGCTCTTGAGGTGGGCTGTGATGAAGGCCGGCCATGCCTCGGCGGCAGACCGCGAAGGCACGCTTGCCGCCATGAGCCCCAGAGAAGGCTCGCCAGGCTGGAGAGAGTAGGGGAGTTTGGGCTTACTCCAGAAAAGGGGACGAGAGAAATAGTGTGGTCCGGGTGGTCAAAGATGGACAATCGAGCTACCGGCCGTAAATTGCAGCCATTGGTGGCGCGCTGGTCCTGCACCCGGCGGCGTGCTGTGGATTTTGTTCTCTCGTATTGTAGATGAGAGTATTGCTCTCGTCCCCTTTCTTGGGAATGCCTGGATCGGTTTGCTCTTTTTGCTTGCACTTTGAGCGGACAGAACGCTTGCAGGACTAGCCGAACCTGATCCTGGGGTCGGCAACTGCATACATCAGGTCAGCCGCTATGTTCGCTATGATGATTAGCACCACGTTCACCAGCAAGAAGCCCATCACCAGCGGTATGTCCAGTTCGGATACCGCCTGGAAATAGAGCCTGCCCATCCCGAAATAGTTGAACACGGTTTCGGTGATGATGGCCCCACCAAACAGGGCAGGCAGAGTAAGGGTGAGGATGGTGATGACCGGGATCAAGGCGTTGCGAAGTGCGTGCTTGAGGATCACCACGCGTTGCTGCAGGCCCTTGGCCCAGGCTGTGCGTACATAGTCTTGTCTGAGCACTTCCAGCATGGAGGCGCGCACATAACGTGACAAGCCAGCTACGTTCACAAACGACAGCACCATAACAGGCAGTACGAGATGATACAGGCGGCTAGCGACGTTATCATCGCCAGTGTCGCCGGTAGGTAAGAAAGGCAACCATGTCCACCCCTGGTTATATAGCTGCTTGGGTATGATAGCGAATACGATGATCAGCATCAGACCTAGCCAGAACGTCGGCATCGATAGGCCCAGGAAGGAAAAGCCGGTGACAGTGTAATCCAATCTTGAATACTGCCTGATGGCTGAGATTATGCCAACGGGCAGCGCGATCAGGATGGCGATCAGGGTGGATAGGCCCATCAGTGCCAGAGTGTTGCCCAGCCGCTTGCCCATCAGGTCCACCACAGGCTTGTTCAAATCGATAGTTACTGATTTGCCGAGGTCGCCCGTGAGGATTCCGCTGCCTTTGATGCCGAAAAGATCGATTCCCACCTGTTTTACCGTGGGCTGGCCCGCGATGTCATAGGTGGTTTCGCTCGTCTTGCCCGGATCGAATAACCACAAGAAGTAGCTGAGCGGATAGGGCTTGTCCAGACCGTACAACTGGGTGTAATAGATAATAAGGCGCGGGTTTATATGTTGTCCGCCGGCGGCCTGCGCTTTCATAATGTTAATCTGGTCTCTCGGGCCGCCGGGTGTGAGGATCAGAATCGAATAGATCATGAACGTGCTGAGAAATAGCACGACAATGCCTTGCAGTAATCTCCTTATGATGTATATGCTCATTTTCGATACCCCCTTGGTGATTATTGAGGGTGCTCAGGCCATGAAGATTAGCCCTTTGACTGGTAAGACAGTTTATTTGCAGCGCAGGTTCACTGTTGCGATGCCGCGCCGCCGAAATCGCCTGTAGTTATTCGTTCTGATGGACTTACTTCAGACTGTGGTCCGAGGGGAGCATAAAAGAGGGGCGACTCTTCAGAGTCGCCCCTCTTTTGCGGTTAAGGATCTTGAGATTAGTTGTTGGTGGCTGTGCTGCCGCCGGCCCAGGCTGCAAGGGTTAGCTTGACGGTCTGCTGGGTGCTGTTGCGGTAGATGGTCAGAGTGACTTCGTCGCCGGGCTGCTTGCTGTTGAGGTAGCTTGTCAGGTCGGGGACGGCGGCGACTGCGTGGCCGTCGATGGCGGTGATTATGTCGCCTATTGTGGTGGTCTGGTTACCGTTGCCCTGGCCTCCACCGGGGAAGGGGTTCTGGCCGCCTGCGATGGTGGAACCCTGTAGGCCTGCCTTCTCGGCGGGGCTACCTGCCGTTACATCTATCACCAGTACGCCGGAGCTTACGGGCAAGTTGTATTCCTGCTGAATAGCCGAGTCGATCTCAGTGCCTGAGATGCCGAGCCACGGGCGAGAGACTGTGCTGCCGCCTTCCAGCTGGGTCAGGAGGTCCTTGGCGTGGTTTATCTGGATAGCGAGGCCGACGCCTGTGAAGCCTTCAACGGGGCTTTCGATCATGGTGTTGATACCGATCACCTGGCCCGCTGCGTTGAGGAGGGGACCGCCACTGTTGCCTGGGTTGATTGCAGCGTCAACCTGGATAAGACCAGTGAGGGTTCTGCCGCTGGTGGTCGAGTTGCTGCTTGAGGCCGAGCCGTCGCGGTTCAAGCCGCTTATGATGCCGGAGGTAACGCTCTGGTCGAGGCCGTAGGGGTAGCCGATTGCGATGACTTCTTCGCCAACCTGGAGTGTAGAGGAGTCGCCCAGCGTGACAGGTGTCAATTTATCGGCGGAAACGCCGCTGACCCGGATTACTGCGAGGTCGTCCTGGGGTGCAGTGCCCACTACTGTCGCCGGGTGGGTCGTGCCGTCGGCCAGTTCAACTGACAGGGAGGTCGCGCCGTTGATTACGTGATAGTTGGTCAGGATATCGCCGGCTGTGCTCAGGATCATGCCCGTGCCGACCGCCTGGCCCGACTGCGAGAACCTACCGTTGCCGCTTTGAATGCTGGAGGTGATTCTGACCACCGAAGGCGACACCCTCTGATAGATGCTATTGATCGTAGTCTCAGTAAGCTGGGCTGTCTGCACGGTTGAGCCTGTGTTTGCCGAGGCAGTGGTGGTCGTAGGTGCTGAGACCGAGGCAGTGGTGGCGGGAGCTTTGCCAGCTACGAGCAAGACGGCTCCGGCCCCGGCGCCGCCGAGGAGCATGCCAAGAACAAGCATGCCGACCAGGAGCAGGCCCATAATGCCTGTGCGCTTCTTAGGCTGCCCGGGTTGAATATTGGGGGTGCTGTAGGAGGTGGTGTGCCGGATCGCCACATAGGTGGGCTCCGAGGCAGGCTCTGTTGATGCAGAGGCGTACTCCGGAACAGTGTTCTGCGCGTTGTACGCGTCGCTTTGAATAAGAGGTTTAGTGTCTGGGTTCATTTTGAATTATCTCCTGATTCATTTATTAAGTATATCTGTTATAGGTGTTCCACTCTAATATGGGCGGTACAGTTCTGTATTCTACATTCCTATTGTAACCGACCAACCTTAAAGTTAGATAACAATTAAATTAGAGATTGATGTTAATCCCCGGGCAAACTGGCCCGGTGGGAGCGGATATTTATTTAGGCCCATCTAAAATCCATGGTGGAAAAGGGCCAAAAAGGCTTGACAGCGCCTGAGCGGGATGCTATACTTGAGTTGAATTTAGATTAGTCTAAATCTCAGTCTGGGGCATAATTGATGAGCGCGATTACAGAAGATAGGTTCAATAAAGAGCGAAGCAAGGTCAAGGTGGACGACAGACCGGGCGATACCGGCATGCGCGAGGCGGCAGAGGAAGTACTGACGGGCAAGCGCCGGGGCATCAGGGCGCTGGTGCCTTTCCTGGGGCCGGCCTTTGTCGCGTGCGTAGCGTATGTGGACCCGGGCAACTTCGCCACGAACATCGCCGGTGGTGCTAAATACGGGTATTTGCTGCTTTGGGTGATCGTCGCCAGCAACCTGATGGCGATGTTGATACAGACGCTGTCGGCCAAGCTGGGGATTGCCACGGGCAAGAACCTGGCCGAGATGTGCCGCGACCAGTTCCCGAAGCCGGTGGTGTGGGGCATGTGGGGCGTGTCGGAAGTGGTGGCGATGGCGACCGACCTGGCCGAGTT
>JBBRDO010000019.1:0-58410 GCA_038203825.1 Chloroflexia bacterium
GCGGGTGCAATACTTCGCGTAGGCTGTTGGGTATCCGCTAAGATGTGTGCTGATGGAGTGGTTTTTCCCTGACCTGGATATGAAGGTTAGTATTTTACGGAGTGGAAATCTTTGCAAGCGTCCGAGGCGGTAATTATCAAGGGAACACGCGATGGCCTGTTGTTCATCGTTGACGATGACGTAGCATTTGCCGAGGTATTGACCGACCTGGTGGGGCGGATTAACGCGCAACCCAACTTCTTCAAGGGGGCGTCTATTACGCTGAATATGGGCAGGCGCGTATTTGATGCGCCCGAGTTCGACGTGCTTTACAGGATGCTGACGCGCAATGGGATGAAGGTGGCGGGAGTGGTGAGCCTGTCGGCTCTGAGCCGCATGGTGGCAGAGAACGCCGGGGTAGCGTCGAGGCCGCCATCTTTCGCGGCGGGCGACTCGGGGGCAAGCCTGGGGCTGAAAGGGCGCGGCGGAAACAAGGTGGCAGGGCCGTGGTCGTCCGGCAGCGCGGGGGCGTACTCGACGGGCGGATTGGCCTGGCCGGAAGGCGCGGACCCGTCGGGAGGCTGGGAGGGGGTTGCCGAGACGAGCGTTGGGCTGTTCCTGCGCTGCTCGATGCGGCCGGGGCAGTCGATACGCTACGGGGGCGACGTGTGCATCATGGGCGACGTGGAAACGGGGGCCGAGGTGGTGGCCGAGGGGGACGTGATAATCTGGGGGGCGCTGCGGGGCGTTGTTCACGCGGGGGTGGCCGGCGACGACGAGGCGGTGGTGTGTGCCCTCAGGATGAACCCGACACAGCTTGGGGTCGCGGGGATAATGGCGCGGTTCCCCGGTACGGACACGGGCTATCTGGCTGATACGCAGCCGCCGGAGATGGCTCGCCTGGAGGCGGGAAGGATAGTGGTTGAAGCGTGGCGGCCTGAGGGCGAAGCGTAGGGCACTATTTCAACGGGTAAAAGGAAAAGGCACAACCCCTGATGATGGGTGGGTCGTGCCTTTTGTTCGGCGAGGATTTGGCGCTCGGTTCAGGCGGCTAGTTCGCCGGCCTCGGCTGAACCTATCCAGAAGTGATTGGGCCGAACGTACTGGACGGCTTTTACTTCCAGACCCTCGTAGTCGATAGCGTCTGCGACATTGCACAGACAATAGGTGGGCGGGCCGCCGAACTTCGAGACGTAGCGCTCGAACGCCTCCTCGATTTTGGTGTGTGTTGCCTTTTTGCGGTCGTCGTCAAACCAGCCTAGATACATCGTATTTACCTCGCTATTGATCAAAATCCGTGTGTAACATTAGAAATTCCGTTCTGATAATAGCATGTGTGAGGGGCTATGTCAAGTGGTTTATACACCACTTTTTGGGGAGATTTTGGGGCAAAGATAAGGTGCTCGGATAGGGGAAATGGAACGCCAAGATCGCAAAGATCGCCAATCGAGGGAGAGGGATTGATCACGGAGAACACGAAGGTTAAGAGATCACGGGGATAAGAAAGAAAGGTTAAGGATTGGGTGTGGTCAGAGGCTGTTGGTTTGGCGCATGGGGTTCTGATCTGTTATGCTGATTGCGATATATTGCGACACATAGTCTGCACGCGAGCCTGTTACGCTCTCCGGCAGGCCCGATATCCAGAGGATGATTGGGAAGGGGCATGTAATGAGCCGAACTAGCGCGCTATACGAGCTACAACAGATCGATTCGGGGCTTGATAGCCGCGTGGCTCGGATGCGGCAGATCGACGAGCGCATGGGTGATAGCGAAGAACTCACGAGTGTCAGGGTCCAGTACGAAGAGATTGCGGAGCGGCTAGCGCAGGAGCAGGCGAAGCTCAAGACGCTATCGCACGACTCTGAGGAAACGGGGTCGCGCTTGCGAGCACTCGATCGCAAGATGTACGACGGCTCGGTGAAGAACCCCAAGGAACTGGGGCAGATGCAGGAGGAGGCGGCTCACCTGCGAGTGCGCGTGAAGACGTTGGAAGACAGCGCGCTCGATATGATGATGACCATAGAGGAGACCGAGGACCTGGAGGCCGAGGCGAGGAAGCACCTTGAAGGGGTGCAACAGGAGCAGGAGCTTTTCCACTCGGGCCTGATAGAGGAAAAAGAGAAGCTGCTGGGGCAGGCGAAAGTGTTGCAGGTGAAGAGGCAGCGCTCGGTGGGGGAATTGCCCTGGACTGATTTGCAGTTGTATGAGCGTATGAGACGGTCTAAGGGCGGGCTGGCAGTCGTGGAAGTGCGGAACTCGATCTGCCTCGGCTGCCATTCGTCGATTCCTACGAGCGTCATGAGGCAAGCGCGCAGTCAGACAGACCTTGTTACGTGTCCGACCTGCGGGCGCATTATTTATCCGCTGGGCGAAGTGAAGTACGAAGAGTTCGACCATAATTTGGACAACGTAGACAAGTGAGAAACCCGGTTTTACCTATAGCAGTGTCGGCGGGAAAGATGTCGTCGCTGGCGACGCGCCTGCTGGGGCGGGGCGGGGGCACGGCGCTGCCGGGACTGGTGGCGCAGAAAGTCTATCCGGGGGTGCTGCGCGATATTACGCGGCAGTTGGTGGACGGCTCGATTATGGTAAGCGGCACCAACGGCAAGACGACCACCACGCGCATGATCGGCTCGATATTGGAGGCGGCAGGGCTAGCGGCCTTGCACAACCGGTCGGGCTCTAACCTGGAGCGCGGATTGATCTCGGCGCTGGTAGAGGCTGCGTCGCCGGGGGGCAGCGTGCGCGGGAAGTTCCGGGTGGGACTGTTCGAGGTGGACGAAGCGGCTGTGCCTGCGGTGCTGGGTGCGGTAAAGCCTAAAGTGCTGCTTCTCAACAATGTCTTCCGGGACCAACTGGACAGGTACGGGGAGCTTGAGGCGATTTACAGCAAGTGGCGGGCGGCACTGCCCAGGATGGGCGCGGGGTCGCGGCTGGCGCTGAATGTTGACGACCCGGCCATCGCGGGGCTGGGAGATGCGCCTGGTCTGAAGGCGGAGGTATTCACCTTCGGGATTGAGGACACGAGTTATGCGCTGGGGGATTTGCCGCATGCAGCGGACTCGATTTCATGTCCACGATGCAATAGCCCTCTGAGATATTCGACTGTGCTGTTGAGTCACCTGGGGCACTGGTCTTGCCCGCATTGCGGCTTTACGCGTCCGCGCCCTGAGGTTTCGGCTGTGCGCGTGGAGCTTCGGGGCACGGAGAGCAGCCGGGTTGTGCTGGACACGCCTGCCGGAGAGATGGATGTAACCCTGCACGTGCCGGGGCTGTACAACGTGTATAACGGCTTGGCGGCTGTGGCGGCGACGCTGGCGTTCGGGATTGCGCCGCAGCACATAAAGGCGGGACTGGAAGCTTTTATGGCAGCGTTTGGGCGCATTGAGCGGGTGCCCGTGCCGGGGGAGGGCGATAAGCGTCTGCTTATGGCGCTGGTGAAGAATCCTGTGGGGTTTAATGAAGTGCTGAGGATGCTGTTTCCCGCATTGGGGCAAGATGTGGGTGAGGCGGAGGCGCGGCATCTGCTGATCATTATTAATGATTTGACGGCGGATGGGCGGGATGTGTCGTGGCTGTGGGACGTGGATTTCGAAGTGCTGGCGAATTCGCCGCAGGGCGTGGCGCGCGTGGACGTGGCGGGCTTGCGGGCGGGCGATATGGCCGTGCGATTGAAGTATGCTGGGGTTGATGCTAAGTTGATTGAAGTGGACAAGTCGGCGGAGGCGGCGCTGGTGGCGGCGGTGGAGGCTTTGCCGGAAGGCGCGACGCTGTACGTGTTGCCGACGTATACGGCTATGCTGGAGTTTCGGAAGCTGCTGTTTGAGAAGGGCTGGGTTGGGAAGCAGTTCTGGGAGGACTGACGGGGAGTCGTAGATCGTAAGTCGCTGATCGTAAGTCACGATGCCGCGTAGATCCTAGGTCCGGGATCGTAGGCCGGGGATCATGCGACGTCGGTTATTAGGTTTGGAGGGTGGATTGTGGATTTAAGGATTGCTTTTCTCTATCCTGAGCTGATGAACATATATGGGGATCGCGGGAATATCCTGGCGTTGAGTCAGAGGGCGCGGTGGCGCGGGATCGATGTGGTCGTGGATAAGGTTAGTTTGGGGGACGAGATCGACCCGAATTACTACGATTTCTTCTTCTTTGGAGGGGGGCAGGACAGGCAGCAGATACCTGTGTCGGCGGACTTGCAGGGGCAGAAAGGCGTCGCCATCAAAGAGGCGGTCGAGAGGGGCGCGGTTATTTTGAGTGTGTGCGGGGGCTACCAGATGCTGGGGCATTATTACCGTCCGTTCGAGGGAGAAGATTTGCCGGGCATAGGGCTGTTTGATGCGCACACGGATGCGGGAGACAAGCGCTATATTGGGAATGTGCTGATCGACTGCAATCTGCCGGGGGTGGGCCCGATAGTGGCGTTCGAGAATCATTCGGGTAAGACGTATTTGCACGCGGGGTGCGAGCCGCTTGGGAAGTCTATTATCGGCGGAGGGAACAACGGGGAGGACGGCACAGAGGGGGCGATCTATAAGCGCGCCTACGGGTGCTATTTGCACGGGTCGCTACTGCCGAAGAACCCGCGATTAGCCGATTTGCTGCTGGAGCAGTCGCTTGAGCGGAGGCATGGAGTGGTGGAGTTGGCACCGCTTGATGACAGGCTGGAACTGGCGGCCCATGTGGGAGCGACCGAGCGGACGCGGGCGACGCACTAGGGGCTTAGGGACACCCCTCGCCACCCCGGGTAGATCGTGGTGAGGGAAAACCCACCCCCGACCCCTCCCTGAAGGGACGGGCGACTCTAAAATAGAGAGTGATGCCAGGGGACACCCTGGAACCCCGGCAGGGACTGCGCCCCTGCACCTCCACTGATGTTTGAGTGGTGGAGAGATACCCCCAAATCCTGGCAGGAGAGTAGTCCTGCACCTCCCTGCTCCATGGTCGGCAACCGTATTTGTTCTGTTTGACCTAATGTATGTGGAAATGCTTGCAAAGCGCCTGAAAGAGCCTATAATGGGGAAAAGTGTGGAAAAAGTGGCGAAAAGTGGGGAAAAGTGGGGAAGGATGTGGATAACTTTCCATTGGCATGCTTCCCGTAGGCCCCCAAACCAGAGGCAGTAAGCGACGTAAACTATGTTTCTTGGCAGGTTTGAACACTCTGTAGATACGAAAGGGCGAGTGGCAGTGCCGGCTCGTTTCCGTGACCGGCTGTCCGGCGAGTTGATCCTGACGCGGGGCAACGACGGCTGCCTCTACCTGTTCACCGAGGAGTCATGGGAGCCGCTGGCGGCCAAGTTGAACGCGTTGCCCACAGGCGACGAGGATGCGCGTAACTTGCGACGTGCTGTGTTTTCGTCTGCCGAGCCTGTGGAACTGGACAAGCAGGGGCGCGTGATTATCCCTGATCACTTGCGCCAGTATGCTGCGATCACCGGTGACGTGTCAATCATAGGGCTGGGAGAGTACATAGAGATCTGGGACACGCAAGCGTGGCAGAAGCTGGATGGGGAGATTGCGGAGAAGGTCGACGTGATTTCTTCGCACCTTTCGGGGCAGTATTGATTTTGGACGGCGAAGAGATGGGGTGTGGATTATAGAGTGGACGATACAGCAGATACTTCACAGCCTAAACACCCTGCACCTGAACATCCGCATACGCCGGTTCTATTGCGCGAGACCCTCGAAGGCCTGAATGTCGTCGATCAGGGCGTCTATATTGACGGCACATTAGGCGCGGGCGGCCATTCCGAGGCGATCCTGCGAACGGCTGACGGGGTGCGGCTGCTGGGGCTGGACGTTGACCCGAGCGCGCTGGCCATCGCGGGGAAGCGACTTGAGAAGTATGTCGACGAGGGACGGGCGCGGCTGGTGCGCTCGAATTTTGAGCGGCTGGACGAGGTGGCAGAGGCGGAAGGGTTTGCGCCAGTAGATGGGGTGTTGCTGGACCTGGGCGTGTCGTCGATGCAGCTGGACAGGCCGGAGCGTGGATTTTCGTTCCGGGCGGATGGGCCGCTCGATATGCGGCTCGACCCGCACGGGCCGACCACGGCGGCGGACCTGGTGAATGACCTACCTGAAGAGGAACTGGCTGGCATCATCTTCAAGTACGGGGAAGATAGGGCGTCGCGGCGAATAGCGCGGCGGATCGTGGAGGCGCGCCAGAAGGAGCGAATAAGTACCACGGGGCAACTGGAAGCCATAGTGTTTCGGGCGCTGGGGGGTCACACGGCGGGGCGCTCGCGGAATACGATTCACCCGGCAACTAAGACTTTTCAGGCGCTGAGGATCGCGGCTAATAGAGAATTGGAAGCTCTGGAGACGGGGTTGGCGGCGGCGGTGCGGGTGCTGAAGCCAGGAGGCCGGTTGGCGGTGATATCCTTCCACTCGCTCGAGGATAGGATCGTGAAGCTGTTTATACGGCAGGAGCAGAAGGGCTGCATTTGCCCACCTGAGTATCCCGTGTGTATGTGCGGGCGCGTGCCCAGGATGAAGGCGCTGAACAGCAAGCCGATTGAAGCTGATGACGAGGAGGCCCGGCGCAACCCACGCAGCCGGAGCGCGAAACTGAGAATAGCGGAACGGATCTAATATGACGATCAGGCGAAAGAAATACCAATCGCAGGCCGCGCCGATGGTGCGCCGCAATAAGGCCCAGGGCAACAGGAAGAGTATGCTGTCGGTGGTGCCGCGCAGCATGTCCGAGGCGGCAGGCGCGGCGGGGAGATTGCGCCCGCAGCTTCCTCGCTGGATAGACCCGCACCCGGGGATAGCGGCGCTGGTGGCGTGTGCGATTATCGCGGCAGTCTGCTTTCTTTACCTGTCGCAGGTTACGAACGTGAGCAACGCGAATTACCGGCTGCAGGACCTGAAGGTGCAGCATACCCAGCTACAGCGCGATCAGGACACACTGCGCTTGCAGATCGCTAATGCTCAGTCGCTGACTACAATTGCAAGCCGGGCTACCACTAAGTTGAACATGGTGCCGATTGATGGGCATTACACTTATCTGGCGCTGGCGGATGGGCCGCTGGCTGCGCTGCCTGTGACGGGCACGGGAGTGATAAGTGATAAGTGAGAGCATGGACGACCGACGACCGACGACACACTGCGATACATCGTCGGTCGTCGTTCAGAATGATTAGAACGGAGTTGAGATGGCGCAGGCAACACTGACAGGGGGGAATAGAGGGAAGCAGGCGGCTCGGCCGCAGCGCGTTTCTTCGACGCGGCTGTGGATGATTCTTGGCGCGTTCGGGCTGTTCGCCGGGTATAACCTATTCACTGTGTTTAAGCTACAGGTGTTGCAGTACAACGACCTTTCCTCGCGAGCGGAGAATGGCATCAAGCGCAAGGATACGCTGATACCGAGGCGCGGGCTGATCTACGATACGCGGGGGCAACTGCTGGCGGGCAACGCCACGGCCTATGACGTGTACGTGGACCTGACTCATGTGACGGCTGACGCCGACCTGCACGAAATATCGGACCTGCTGGCGTCCACGTTGGGGCAAGACCCTCAGGCTATGTTCGCCAAGTTTCGGGACGCGCTTGACCAGAAGATTACTTATTCAAAGGTGGCGAGCAGAGTGGACGAGGCGATGCGCGGCAAGGTGGCGGACCTGGCCACGAGATATCAGGACATTATCAAGCCCGTGGTGAACTTCGAGGTGCAGTCGCTCAGGAACTACCCCGATCTTGGCGCGGATGGTGTGAGCGGGCTGGCGGCGTCGGTGCTGGGTTTCACAGACTACGATAACCAGGGGCACTACGGCGTTGAGGAATACTATAACAGCCAACTGGCCGGAGAGGCGGGCTGGATCGATGCTGAGCGGGACGCGTATGGCAATCCGCTGGCGCTGGAGCAGCCGGAGACACAGCCAGCAGTGGACGGCTCTGACCTTGTGCTGACGATTGACAGTGGAGTGCAGTATCTGGTTGAGCGCGGCCTGCTGGACGCAATCAAAGAGTACAAGGCCGACAGTGGGTATGCGATAGTGCAGGACCCAAATACGGGCGCGATACTGGCGATGGCAAATGCTCCGTCGTTCAACCCGAACAAGTTCAACACTGAGACCAACTACGAGAACTTCAAGAACCCGGCTGTCACTGATGTGCGCGAGCCAGGCTCGACTATGAAGATCTTGACCTATTCGTCTGCGATAGACGCGGGCGCGATAATGTCCACGACGACTATGTACGGCAAGGCCTGCGTCTATCCTTACGGCGTCGAGCTTTGTAACGCGACGCGGACAGAGTGGGGTATGCAGACAATGGCGCAGGGGCTGGGGCGGTCGGATAACGTGGCGGCTATATTCGCTGTCGAGCAATTGGGCCCGGACAAGTTTTACGAGTACATCAAGAACTTTGGGATTGGCACGCGCACGGGCATAGACATGGCAGGGGAGACCGCAGGCATCGTTAGCTGGCCCGACAGTCCCAACTACAGCCCGGTAGACTTTTATACAACGGCATTCGGGCAGAGCGCGGCCGTTACCCCGATCCAACTGGTGACGGCGGTGTCGGCGGTGGCGAACGGGGGGATGCTGCTCAAGCCCTATGTGATGCAAGAGATACGGAACGGCGACCAGGTGGTGGCGCAGGGGAAGAGACAAGAGGTTCGCCGGGTGGTTAGCGAGCAGGCGGCACACGATGTAGCGCAGATGCTTGCAACAGGCGTGGAGACGGGGCTGGTAGCTCGATTGGCCGCAGTAGACGGCTATCACGTGTCGGTGAAGACGGGTACGGCTAACGTTATCGGGGACAATGGGCAGTACCTGGATGGAATAACGTTTGCCTCGGCGATGGGCTTCGCACCGACGGATAGTCCCCGCTTTGTTCTGTACATCGGATTGATGCACCCGCGCACCAGCCAATGGGGTGAGAACACCGCCTCGGCAGCGTGGGGCAAGCTGGGTAAACAGCTGTTGATGTACATGAAGGTACAGCCTGATAGGCCGTTGGCCACGCCCACGCCTTGACGAGTCGTAGATCGTAAGTCGCTGATCGTAAGTCATGAGTCGTCGGTCGTCGGTCGCTGATCGTGATACGTGGCGTCAAATCTACGTGCTCACTTATCACGTATCACGCTCATTTCCCGTTGTCTGTTTTGGTGCAATCAGTTATGCTTTAATGCGATGTTTGCACCGGCGATTTGGCATGTTTATGGCTGCGGTTTTATGACTACGCTTACTTTGGACGATATAATGCAGGGAACGGGCGGCGAGCTTGAGGTGCTCGGGGGCGGGCTTGCGCCTGCCGGGGTTGGGTTCTCTGAGGTTACTATCGATTCGCGCGCTGCCAGGGGTAGCGCTCTTTTTGTGGCGCTGCAGGGGGAGAGGGTAGACGGGCACGAGTTTGTGGCGGGCGCGGTGGCGAACGGGGCTCGGGGCGCGCTGGTGAGGCGGGACTGGGTGGCACCCGCAGATTTGCCCGCCAGAGTACTGCTGGTGCGCGTTGATGATCCACTGGCGGCATTGCAAGGGTTGGCCGGGTGGTGGCGGAAGCGGTGCGGGGCGCAGGTGATCGCGGTGACTGGCAGTGTAGGCAAGACCTCGACGAAGGAAGCGATGGCGGCTGTGCTGTCGCGGAAGTTTAGCACACTGAAGTCGGCAGGGAACTTGAACAACGAGATAGGTTTGCCACTAACTCTGTTGCGTCTTGAACCGGGACACGAGAAAGCGGTGCTGGAGATGGGCGCGGGATATGCGCTGGGGGAATTGACGTTTTTGTGCGGGTTGGCAGCGCCGCAGGTGGCGGTAGTGACCAACGTTGGGCCAGTGCACCTGGAGCGCATGGGAACGATAGAGAATATCGCGCTGAACAAGAGCGAACTGGTGGCGGCTTTGCCCGAGGATGGCACGGCGGTGTTGAATGGCGACGATGCACGGGTGCGTGCCATGGGGGATGTGACGAGGGCGCGGAAAGTATTTTATGGACTGGGAGAAGACAACGAACTGCGGGCAACCGATATTGTGAGCAAGGGGTTGCAGGGTGTCGACTTTACGCTGGTTGTGGGATCGGACGGAGAGCAGTGGCCAGTGCACTTGCCTTTGCTAGGCAGCCATAACGTCTACACGGCGCTGGCGGCAGCGGGTGCGGCGTCTGCTGCGGGCATGACCTGGGGCGAGATTGTGGAGGCGCTTGAGGGGCTGAGAGGACAGGTGCGCCTGGTGGTGGTGCCGGGTTGGAACGGGTCAACGGTTATCGATGATGCTTATAACGCCGCGCCTGATAGCACGATAGCCGCGCTCAATTTGCTGGCTGAGATGCCGGGAAGCAAGGTAGCTGTGCTAGGCGATATGCTCGAACTGGGGTCGTACGCCGAGGAAGGGCATTTGAGGGTGGGACGGCGCGCTGCAGAGGTGGCCGACAGGCTGGTAGCAGTGGGCAAGCTGGGGCAGATTATTGGCGAGGAGGCTTTGCGCGCGGGAATGGCGAAGGAAAGTGTGTTCTTCGCAATGGAGAACGGCCAGGTGGTAGACTATCTGAAAGGACTGCTGGAAGAGGGCGACCATGTGCTGGTGAAGGGCTCGCGCGGCCTTTCCATGGACGAGATAGTCGCGGGGTTGAGGGCAGAATGAGCATGCAAAATACGACTTACGGGACGGCAATTTGATCCACATACTGAATGACCTGATTAATGTCGCAGGCTCTCTCTGTGGCGGGGGAGGCTACGCGCACGGCATAATGGGCGCTCACAGTGCAGGCGTGTTCGATCTGCTGGGTAACGTGCTGGCGCAGCAAGCCACGCCGACGGTCACGCCTGGGATCACAACGGCGCCTGGCTCGGAGTCGTTGCCACTGCCCAAGATCGTGATGATACGCGGGCTGACGCTGGGGGCGGTGGGATTTCTGTTGGCCGCGCTTGTGGGCAAGCCGGTGATCAACTGGCTGCGCGATAGAGGAATAGGTAAGAGCATACGCATCGAAGGCCCTGCCAGCCACCAGGTTAAAACAGGCACGCCTACGATGGGCGGCCTGATCTTCCTGATACCGCTTGTGCTGCTTATGGCGATCTTCATGGACCTGCTGCTGTACAAGTCGCTTTTACTACCGCTGGGTATCGTCGTTTCCTGCGGCATACTGGGCGGTGTAGATGATTACATGAGCACGATAGGGCACAATCGCGGGGGGATGACGGCGCGATTCAAGATGGCCTGGCTGCTGGTGATAAGCACAGTTGCCGCCTGCATTCTTTACTTCCCACTCGGTTGGCACGACATGAACGTGCCGTTCCTCTCGCCTATTAACATAGGGCTGCTGTATATACCGGTCGCGATATTCCTGATTGCGGGCACGGCAAACGCGATCAACTTTACGGACGGGCTTGACTCGCTGGCAGGCGGCACCTCGGCGATCGCGTTTGTGTCCTATGGCGTGATTGCCTATTTGCAACACCAACCGCAGATCGTCTACCTCTGTTTTGCGGTGGTGGGGGTGTTGCTGGCGTTCCTGTGGTTTAATGCGTACCCGGCCATGACGATCATGGGGGATGCGGGCTCGCTCACGCTGGGCGCGCTGTTGGCCGTGTGTGCTTTGCAGACGGGGCAGTGGCTGTTATTGCCATTGGTGGGTATTGTGTTCGTGGCGGAAACAATAGCGGTCATGCTACAGGTGCTTTATTTCAAGTTGACTGGAGGCAAGCGCCTTTTCAGGATGGCTCCGCTGCACCACCATTTCGAGATGATCGGCTGGTCGGAAACGCAGGTGACAATGCGGTTCTGGATGGTCAGCATGGTGGGGGGTATGCTGGGCGTGGCGTTAGCGCTGCTCTAACCTGAATATCGCATCATTGCGAGACAAAATGGACGAGATTGTTGAAGGCGTGAAGGCGACGCAATAATGAGAACGATGGTAGCTTGTAATCGCGGGATAGCCGAGTGATGCATGTCTGGAATGAGTTTATAACACTTGCTGCCTCTCTTTATGGAGGGGGCGCGTCCGGTCATGCTGTTGGGGGCGCGCATAGCACAGGCTTGCTTGATTTGCTGGGTTCTATATTGGCACAACAGGCGACACCGACTGTGACGGCTTCGGCTACTGTGGAAGCAGCGCAAGGAGCACCTGTCGGGGCTGAGGCGATGCAACCTATTGTCATGATTCGCGCGTTGATGCTGGGGGCAGTGGGCTTCTTGCTGGGCGTGCTGGTGGGCAAGCCGGTAATCAACTGGCTGCGCGACAGGGGAATAGGCAAGCATATTCGCGTCGAAGGTTCACCCGATCACCAGGTGAAAACTGGCACACCCACTATGGGCGGGTTGATTTTCCTGATACCGTTGGTGCTGATAATCGTGGTTTTCATGGATTTGCTTACGTTCAAGTCGCTGCTATTGCCGCTGGGCATAGTTATTTCGTGCGGGATATTGGGTGGTGTTGATGACCTGATGAGCACTGTAGGGCGAAATCGTGGGGGTATGACGGCGCGCTTCAAGATGGCGTGGCTACTTGCAATATCAACGATTGCCGCCTTCATACTCTATTTCCCGCTCGGCCTGCACACGGTTTCCGTCCCCTTTGTCACCGAGCCTATATCGATAGGGTTGTTGTATATACCTATAGCGATATTCGTGATCGCGGGGTGCGCCAACGCGGTTAACTTCACGGACGGACTCGATTCGCTGGCGGGAGGCACATCTGCCATTGCTTTTGTGTCGTATGGCATAATTGCCTTCTTGCAGAGCCAACAGCCGCAGATCGTCTACTTGTGCTTCGCCGTGGCCGGCGTGCTGCTGGCGTTCCTGTGGTTCAACGCATACCCTGCGATGGCGTTCATGGGCGATGCAGGCTCGCTTACTTTGGGCGCGCTGCTGGCCGTATGTGCTCTTATGACAGGGCAGTGGCTGTTGCTGCCTTTGGTCGGCATCGTGTTTGTGGCCGAGACGGTATCGGATATATTGCAAGTACTGTATTTTAAGCTGACGGGAGGCAAGCGTCTGTTCAAGAGGGCTCCTGTGCACATCCATTTTGAGATGATCGGCTGGTCGGAAACGCAGGTGACAATGCGCTTCTGGATGGTCAGCATGGTGGCTGGCATGCTGGGCGTGGCGCTTGCGCTGTTGTAAGGACGAGGGAAGTGACCAGTGACCAGTCGTGATAAGTGATAAGTGATAAGTGACGATGGGCGGGGTCTCTGGTCGTCGGTCGTCGGTCGTCGCATAAGGATGTTATGGATAGATCTTTTCGCGATAAGAATGTGCTTGTGATGGGATTGGGCGTGCACGGGGGAGGGCTGGGCGTTGTCCGCTGGATGGCGCAGCAGGGGGCAAATGTGCGCGTGACGGACCTGCGCACGGCAGATAAGATGGAAGGGTCGATTGCGGCCATCGAGGCCGAAGGGCTGCCCGTTGCCTACACGTTGGGCGAGCACCGCGAGCTAGATTTCGAGTGGGCCGACGTGGTGGTGAGGAACCAGGCGGTGCCGCCTTCATCGCCGTGGCTGGCGCTGGCGCGGCGGCTGGGCAAGCGCGTTGAGATGGAGATGACCATCTTTTTGCAGCTTTGCCCGGGGCCTGTGGTGGCCGTTACGGGGACGAAGGGCAAATCCACTACTGCGACATGGATCTGGGAGATGCTGAGGCACTGGCGCTCCGACGCGCTGCTGGCGGGCAATTTGCGCGTTTCGGCGCTGGAGGCGCTGTCGAAGATTACGCCCGAAACGCCTGTGGTGCTTGAGCTTTCGAGCTTCCAGCTAGAGGCATTTGAGAACCCGGAGGTGTCGGTGCACATCGCGGGGGTGACGAACCTATCACCCGACCATCTCGACCGCTATAAGAGCATGGAGGAGTATGGCGCGGCGAAGAAGATGATCTACAGGAACCAGAATATTGAGCGGGGGGATTGGGCTGTGTTCAATGCGGATCACCCTGTTGTGAGGGAGTGGGCTGAAGAAGCGCCTGCGGGGGTGGGATGGTTCGGGGTCGAGAGCGAAGCGAAGAGACCGGGCGTGTTTCTGCTGGATGACAAGCTGGTCTGGTATCCGCCCGAGGGAGAGAGTGTGGTGCTGGGCGGGCCTGAGATGGTGCGCGTGCCGGGGCTGCATAATCTGTCGAACGCGGCGTGTGCTGCCGCGATGTCGCTGCTGGCGGGTGCGCCGGTTGAGGCTGTGCGGGCGGGGTTGATCTCGTTTGGCGGGGTCGTGGACAGGATGGAGGCGCTGGCGACGGTGGGAGGTGTGCGCTTCGTGAACGACACTACTTCTACGACGCCTGCTTCGACCGAGGCGGCTTTACGGTCGGTGGACGGCCCGGTGGTGTTGATCGCGGGAGGCGCGGCCAAGGGGCTGGATTTCGCGGGGCTGGCGCCGGTGGTGGCTGAGAGAGTGGCGGGGGTGGTGCTGCTCGATGGGACGGCGACCGATTTGATGGAGAGGCAGTTCCGCGAGGCGGGGGTGCGAGTGATAGGGCGCTACGGCGATTTTGCTGGGGCTGTAGAGGTTGCGTGGAAATCCGCGCCTGCCGGGGGGACCGTGTTGTTATCGCCTGCGACCGCATCGTTTGGGATGTTCCGCAATGAGTTCGACAGGGGCGAGCAGTTCAGGCAGATCGTGGGGAAGATGGTGGACTGTTGAGTACGGCCAACAGGTTGCGGAATGATCACGAAGCACACGAAGGCTAAGAGATCACGAAGATAAGAATGGTTTAGATCGTGGTGTGATTGAGAGAGTGCCTGCAGCCGATGGGGATTCAGACAAACAAAAAACTCGAACAATCCGTGAGGACCATCCGAGCTTTTGTTCCTCAGCTTCGACAAGCGAACTTGTTTTCCGCTAAGTTCACACAGTATAAGGGCTTGTTGTCAGTCCGTCAATAGGCTGCTGTAAAAGTTTTCCACATTTGCGTGATTCTTGGAAGGGTTGCAGTCGTGGAGCCTGGGCTGATGGTCATGGAGGGTGATTCTTCGTCCCTAAAGGGAGCCCCACTGCGCTCAGAATGATTAGGGGGCGGGAGGGGCGTTGTTGCGGCAAAGGGGTGAGGAGGGTGATTGTTCGCTTCGCTCAGAATGACAAGGCTACGGAGGAGGCTTATCATAAGCGGGAAGGCGGGGAGGGTGATTCTTCGCTTCGCTCAGAATGACACAGGTAGGGTCGGGGTTTTTCTGCGGTAAGGTTCCACGTGTCGCCGTGATGTGGGGAAGTGGCGTTGGGTGTGGAAAACCTCGGGGATGAGTGCTCGATAGCATACACTGGGAAGTCCAGAGAGCAGTTCACGAACCGCGATTTTTGAGATGGACTACCCAACGATATGAGCACACGCGCACGCAGATTTGAACGTCCCGATTACTGGATACTGGCAATGGTCGGTATTCTGTGCATTATCGGCGTCCTGATGGTATTTTCGTCGAGCGGCATCGACCAGAGTAACCAGAACCTGATTACCAAGCATATGATGTGGCTCGGCGTGGGTATGGTGGCGCTGGTGGTGATGTCGAACGTGCCTCACCAACAGTTACGCAAGATATCGGTGCCGTTGTTAGGGGTGTCGGCTGTGTTGCTGGTGGGGGTAAAGCTGTTCGGCACGCCTATTAATGGAGCGGTGCGGTGGATTGACTTTGGCCCGCTCTCGTTTCAGCCTTCGGAATTGCTCAAGTTCGCGCTGGTGCTATATCTGGCCGACTGGTGCTACAGCAAGGGCGAGCAGGTGCGCGACCTGTCGAATGGGTTTTTGCCGTTCGGGATCATACTGGGATTTCTAGGCGGGCTGGTGTTCATCGAACCGGACATGGGCACGACGCTGGTGGTGTTCGCAATCGGCGTGACCATGTTTTTCGCGGCCGGGGCGGCGATTCGGCATTTGGTGAGCATGTTCACGCTGGCTATCGTGGGATTCGTGCTGGCTGCGCTGTTAGAGCCGTACCGCTTCGCGAGGGTGCTGTCTTTCCTTGACCCCTATGATCCTACAAAGCAACTGGGGCAGAACTACCATATCTTCCAGTCGCTAATTACGCTCGGGTCGGGTGGGCTTACGGGCGAGGGGCTTGGAGCGTCACGCGGGAAGTACGGGTGGCTGCCTGAGCAGTCGACGGACGCGATCTTCTCGGTGTGGGGGCAGGAAGTGGGCTTTCTAGGGGCGGTGTTGATGATCAGCCTATTCCTCGTGTTCGCCTGGCGTGGCTTCCGGGTGGCACGGCACGCGCCGGACGGATTCAGCTCTCTGCTGGCGACCGGGCTGACCACGTGGGTTATAGCTCAGGCCATGATCAATATAGGAGCCGTGAGCGGAGCGATACCTTTTACAGGTGTGCCGCTGCCCTTCATCAGCTATGGCGGGTCCTCCCTGTTGATAACGCTCATGGGGGTGGGACTGTTGTTGAACCTGAGCAGATTTACAGTTGCCGACCGTCCGGAGCCCGTAGGTACAGGCTCATCTGCAGTGCGTGTGTTGAGGTTAAATAAACGGGAGGCCTAGAGTAAGGCCTGAGGAATCGTTACACATAGATGACTATCACGCTTGAATGGTGGCAATGGATGCTTCCGGCTGTATTTTTGGCCGTAGTGGCGGGGATTTACGTAGGCTGGAAGGTTATGGGATTGTGGACGATAGGGGTCTTCTTCAGTGGCCTGGTGGCGGCCAAGATGGGGCCGAAGCTCGATTTGATATTCAGCAAGCTATTGAGCGTGATTGGCCAGTTCGCCGCCATTGCCACCGACAAGCCTGAGGATAGCGTCCATACCCCGACGGTGCAGATCGCATCGGCGTGGGAGCCTGTGGCGACGGGGGCGCTCTATCTGGTGTTGATAATCTTTTCCTGGTGGCTGGCGCGGCGGATAGCAGGGCGCGGCGGGGGGCTGCTGGAAGGCCTGATCGGAGGGGTGTTCGGTGGGTTGGCATCTGTGCTGGCGCTGTCGCAGGCATTTGATTACTGGAGCGATTTTGTAAAGCGCAGCGGCAATAATCCGACTGCGGTGACCCCCCAGATTTCAATCGGCATGGAAGCCCTTCCTGCCACCAACCCATTGATGGGCATGGCGACTGTCGCGTTCGGCCTTTTCCTGCTAATTGTTATCGTGTACACTATTTGGCGGGCGGTTAAGGCAGCGCTTTGATGGGGACGGGTCGTAGATCGTAAGTCGCTGATCGTAAGTCACATGCTATCCATCATCCATCACTTATCACTTATCACTTCTGGTCACCGGTCACCGATCACTCCCGTCGTCTGTCTTCCGTCGTCAAAATTATGACACGCTGGCATTTTATCGGTATAGGCGGTGCGGGCATGAGCGCGCTGGCCCAGGCATTGCTTGACCTGGGCGACCAGGTTTCCGGCTCGGATGCTGTGGAGACAGAGGCGACGCGCGAGTTGCGGGCGCACGGGGCGCGGGTCGAGGTGGGACCGCACGTTGCGACCAACCTGGGCGAGCTTCTTCCTGAGCGGGTGGTGGTAACGGCGGCGCTACAGGTCGATAATCCCGAGTGGCTGGAAGCGCAACGGTTGGGTATACCCGTGGTAAAGCGGGCCGATTTGCTCGGGCAATTGATGGAGAGCCGGCGCGGGGTGGCGGCGGCAGGCACCCACGGCAAGACCACGACCTCGGCGATGATGGCCTGGGTGCTGGCAAAGTCCGGTCGCGATCCATCTTATATGGTGGGTGGGACGATACGCGGGCTGGGCGCGGGCGGGCACTGGGGGAGAGGGCGCGAGCTTGTGGCCGAGGCGGACGAATATGACCGCTCATTTCTCTATTTGCACCCCGAAGTGGCTATTATCAACAACATCGAAACCGACCACCTGGAGTACTACGGGTCGGCCGAGGCTATCTTCGGGGCGTTCGGCGAGTTCGCCCTGAACGTGAAGCGCGGGGGATTGCTCTTGTTGGGGGCCGACGATACCGGAGCCCGCAGGTTGGGAGCGGAGCTGGAGCGGGGCGACGTGCCGTTTCGATTGCAGTATTTCGGGCTGGCGGTGGACGCATTGTGGAGAGCGAGCTCTATCAAGGCCAACGAGCGCGGTGGCAGCGACTTCGCCGTTGTAAGGGACGGCAAAGAGGTTGCGGGTCTGTCAGTACAGGTACCGGGCGTGCACAACGTCCTGAACGCTCTGGGGGCGTTTGCGGCCCTTTCTGAGGTGGGCTTAGCGCCGGAAGAGATAGCGCGACGGCTCGGCGAGTTCGAGGGGACGGGGCGGCGGTTTGAGGTGAAGGGCACGGAGTGGGGCGTGACAGTGGTGGACGACTACGCGCACCACCCGACCGAGATCAGGGCCACGCTCGCGGCGGCGCGACAGCGGTTTCCGCACAGGCGGATATATGTGTTGTTCCAGCCCCACACTTATACGCGGACTCGCGACTTTCTGGGCGAGTTCAGCCTGGCGCTGAGCGAGGCGGACAGAGTGATCGTGACGGAGATCTATGCTTCGAGGGAGCGCGACACGCTGGGGGTAAGCGGGCGGCAGATCGTGAGCAGGATGACAGGCTCGAATGTGGAGTTTGCGCCCACTCTAGAAGCGGCGCGGGAGTTGCTGCTGGACGATTTGCAGGCGGGCGACGTGTTGATTACGATGGGCGCGGGGGACGTGTGGAAGGCAGGGGAGTGGGTGTTGTCTGCGCTGGCGGAGAGAGCAGCAGTAAGCAGCGAGCTTGGACTACATATCCCTCAAGCTAAGGATGTGCGGAAGCAGGCGGCCCGGAGCGCCTGGAGGTTTACGCCCGATATTGGTGCAGAGCTAGCGGCGGCCACTGGACTGGAAGTGGTGCGGGACGAGCCGATGAGCAAACACGACTCGCTACGAGTGGGCGGGCCTGCGCGGTTATTTGTAGTGGCGGATAGTGCAGAAGGGCTAGTTAAGGCTGTGTTGTTCGCACGGGAAAGGGGAGTGCCCTACCTGGTAATAGGGAACGGCACGAACATTATGGTGGGCGACTACGGTGTGGACGGGCTCGTGATCCACAACAAGGTACACGACATATCCCATAAGCTTGAAGGTACGGGGGACACGAGCATCTGGAGAGTGGGATCGGGGGTGTTATTCAGCAGGCTGTCGCGCATGACGTGCGAGGCAGGGTGGTCGGGCCTGGAGTGGTCGAACAGCGTGCCGGGCAGCGTGGGCGGCGGAGTAGTGAGCAATGCGGGCGCGCACGGCAAGGAGCTTAAGGACGACCTGATCAGCATCGAAGTGCTGACAAGGGAGGGCAAGGTAGAACGGTGGCCGGTCGAGGTGCTTGAGCTGGGCTACAGGGCGAGCAGGTTCAAAGCGCACGGGCGTAGAGCTATGTCGCTTCCCGAAGTGGTACTGAGTGCGGATATCAGGCTGTACAGGGACGTCGACAAGGGGTGCGCTGGACGCTTGAAGGAGTTTCTGGCGGAACGGCAGGCACGGCAGCCGCAGGGCAAGAGTGCGGGCTCGACGTTCAAGAACCCACCGGGATACTCGGCGGGCTGGTTGATTGAGCAGGTGGGCATGAAGGGGCGGCAGTACGGGCAGGCGCAGTTCTCGCCAAAGCACGCCAACTTCATGATGAACCTGGGCGGGGCCACGGCATCAGATGTGCTTACATTGATGCGGCAGGCGGAAGAGGCTGTGCGCAAGCGGTTCGGCGTGGAGTTAGAGCCGGAGATTGAATTGGTGGGCGAGGACGAGTCGTAGATCGTAAGTCGCTGATCATAAGTCATGTGACTTGCCATGTGCCAGTAGT
Organism: Chloroflexia bacterium; assembly: GCA_038203825.1. Classification (GTDB taxonomy): domain Bacteria; phylum Chloroflexota; class Chloroflexia; order QHBQ01; family JADMIH01; genus JADMIH01. The sequence continues at coordinate 19,607 of JBBRDO010000019.1, forward strand.
CTGAAAAGGAGAGAAAAGATGGATAAGCCAACGCAAATCCCCAAAATTGTGGAAAAACCCTGGGGTCGAGAGATATGGTATGCTCACACCGTGGATTACGCGGGCAAGGTGCTGCTGGTGTCGGCGGGCAAGCGATTGAGCCTGCAGAAGCACGAGATCAAGGAGGAAACGCTTTATCTCCTTTCGGGGAAAGTGATCCTTACCTACGGCAATAAGACGTACGATTGGGAGCCGGGCGAAGCAGTCCATATCCCGACAGGAACCATACACAGGTTTGAGGCGGTAGAAGACTCGGTGTTGCTTGAGGTGTCTACTCCGCACCTGGATGACGTGGTTCGCATCGAGGATGATTTCGGGCGGTAAGGCTTTCCGCTATGGTGGAACTGTTTCCAAGTCGCCGGTTTACGTTGCACTACACAGGAAACGGGAGAGAGTAGCTTGGCACGCAAGATACGAGTGGGGGTACTGTTCGGCGGTCAGTCGAGCGAGCACGAAGTTTCGCTTGCGTCGGCCCGCAGCGTATTGCGCGCGATTGACCCCGACAAGTACGAGGTAGTGCCGATCGGTATCACCAAGAAGGGGGCCTGGGTTACGTCGGGCGACCCGATGGCGCAACTGCGTGCCGGGGGACAGGGCGACGTTCAGGCCCTGGAGGCGGGATCGTCCGTATTCGCGACCGATCCTTGGGGCGGCGGCCGCGCCGAGATCGTGGAGATACTGCCTGGCAAGAGGGGGTCACGCGAATTGACGGCACGGCTGGGGGAGGCGCTGGACGTCATCTTCCCTGTGCTGCACGGGCCTTACGGCGAGGACGGCACGGTGCAGGGGATGCTGGCGCTAACGGGGATACCTTACGTTGGGTCGGAAGTGCTGGGGTCGGCGGTGGGGATGGACAAGATCACCATGAAGAGCGTGTTCCGCGATCATGGATTGCCCGTCGCTCCATATCTAGGGGTAACGCGAGCCGAGTGGGAGCGCGACCCTGCCGGCGTGCAAATACGAGCTGAAAGACTGATGCAATACCCGATGTTCGCCAAGCCGTCCAATATGGGGTCGAGCGTAGGGGTGGGCAAGATACATGGGCCGGAGGAATTTGACGAAGCGATTACTCTGGCGGCGCGATATGACCGCCGCATAATCATCGAGCAGGGGCTGGATGCCCGCGAATGTGAATGCGGGGTATTAGGCAACGACGTGCCTGAAGCGTCGGTGGTGGGCGAAGTGGTCCCCGGCAACGAGTTTTACGATTACAGGGCCAAGTACGTGGATGATAGCTCGGATCTGGTGATACCCGCCGAGATACCTCACAACCTGTCGGAGGAGATCAGACGATTGTCAGTGGAGGCGTTCAAGGCCCTGGACTGCGCGGGCATGGCACGAGTGGACTTTTTCGTGGCGCGTGACTTGTCGCAGGTGTGGATCAACGAGTTGAATACAATACCGGGCTTCACCCGGATCTCGATGTACCCCAAGTTGTGGGAGGCGTCGGGGGTGTCCTATCCGGAGCTGATCGGGCGACTGATAGAGCTGGCGTTCGAGCGACATGAGGATCGCGTTCGCAACAAGCAGGCATTGGACGACGTAGGGAGCGCCCTGGAAGTATGAACAAGAAGCTGAACAACCGCAGAGGTGGCGAAGACAGGAGCCTAAAAGCTGTGCCCAGGGTGCAAGCGCAGGTGCTCGGGGCCGAGGCGCACCCTATGTTGCTGCCGGAGGGCGCGAAGAGGCGCGAAGGCGCTGAGAAGCAGGGTTGGAAGCTGTTCAGTGAGGATGTGAGGCGTGGAAGGTTCTTCGCGCTGGTGGGGCTGGTGTTTCTGATGGCGGCGGGGGTATCGTTCGCGACGTCGCCTGAGTACGTGGTGCAATCGGTGACGGTGGAGGGGAGCAAAGTGCTGAGCCTCGACCAGGCCAACGCGATCGCGGGCGTGCAGGGAGCGAACATTTTTACGGTGGATGCGTCTGCCGTGCAAGCTCGGTTGGCTGAGAAGGCTGCTCTACTGAAGGGCGTGAAGGTTGAGACGCGGCTGCCCAACAACGTCATCATCCACGTGCAGGAGCGCAAGCCTGCTACGGTGTGGGTGATAGGCGATGGCACGCCTTTACTTGCGAGCGACGACCACGTGGTGGTTGGGTACGCCACGACTTTGCAGGGCTTCGTGACTATATTCGACCGTGGGCCGATGACGGACACGCTGGAGATCGGCAAGCCTCTGCCTGTACATAAGGCCGACGCGGCGGATACTGCGCAGCAGATCTATCTGACGCTGCCCGAAGCAAGCGGCCTGCAACTGCGCCAGATGGAGTGGTCGCCCGACGACGGCGTGACAGCTATAACGGCCAGCGGGCAGCGGATCGAGTTTGGAACCGGCGAGCAACTGGACCAGAAGATCAAGATCGTGCAGGCAGTTGTTGAGCAGTCGGAAAAGAGCGGCCAGGCATGGACGGCACTTGATGTGCGCTCGGTGGATAGGCCCACGATCCAGCGCTAACGCGCGGCGGAATGGTCTATTACGCGCAGGCGGTTTCGGCTGCTTTGTGGGCCTGTGCGATTTCCTTATAGACGCTGGTAATTCGCGATGCGATATTGCTCCACGAGAATTGCTGTGCGTGGAGAGCTGCTTGAGCCCCCATCTGTTCGCGTAGCTCGGGATTTTTGAGGAGAGTGTGCACGCGCTCGGCCAGCAGGAAGTGATTTTCCTGTTCGACCAGATAGCCTGTCTCGCCATCTACGACGGTGAAGGAGAGGCCACCCACGTCTGACGCGATTACCGGAGTGCCGGAGGCCATCGATTCGACCGCGACCAGCCCGAATGACTCGTAGTGAGACGGCATTATCGTGATGTCTGCTGCCGAGTAGTAGAGGGGCAACATTTCCTGCGGCTTGGAGCCGACGAACTCTACCTGTTCTTCAAGGTTGAGATCGCGGTGGAGCTCTACGACGCGCTTGAGCTCTGCGTTTTCGGTTTCGGTTTGCCCGCCGCCGCCCACGATGAGCACCTTCAGGCCGCGCCCTGAGCAATAGCGGCTTACCACAGCCGCCGACTCAAGCAGGGTGTCGATACCTTTGAGGCGCTCGATGCGGCCTACGAAAAGGAGGATGGGGATCTCGAGATCGGGCAGGCCAAGGGAACGGCGCACAGTAGCACGGTCGCGAGGGTAGAATATTTCAGTGTCTACGCCGGCAGGGACCACGTCGATCTTGCGGGGGTCGGCGCCGTAGAGGCAGATCATTTGCTCTTCTTCGAGCGGGGTGGCAGCGATAAGCCTGTCGGCCCAGCCCATGACTTGCCGCTCGCCTGCGATGCGGGCGGACACTTCAAGGTCGATTGCGTTCTTGGCGACGCTGTTTTTCATTTCGCCCAGGGTGTGGAACATCTGCACAAATGGTACGTCCCACGTCTTCTGGAGCTTGTGCGCGACAAGTCCCGATAGCCAGTAGTGGCTGTGAATTACGTCATACTGGATGCCCTGGCTGCGGGCATAGTCTGCTATCTCAGTGGCAAATTGGTCTACGTGGAGGACCAGCTTATTTTTGTCGTAGGGAGCTTTGGGGCCAGCCTCGAGGTGTATTACACGCGCGTTTTCGCCGATGGGTTCTACCTGTTGGGTGTTTTCATCCTGGAAGCGGGTGAATACGTCGACGTGATATCCACGCTCACCAAGCTCTCTTGCCAGCTCGCGCACATAGACATTCATGCCGCCCGTTTCACGGCCACCGAGCAAAGCCTGAGGGCACGCCAACGGACAGGTGTGCATACTTATCATTGCTATATTTCTTACCATTTATGTTATATCCTCATTGCGACTGGGCCGGCTCCTGGTTATCGGGTGCTGATGCCAGGCATCGGTTAATGTCTTGTCGTTACTATTGAAGCACTTTTTGTGCCCAGCTATTTGGTGGGTGCGTAGAGCGCCCGGTATATATATGTGTCTTTTGCTCCGAAGTCGTATTTATATTCTTCATCGCCGCGCAGGAAGTCGAACCGGTGGAGGCCCTGGAGGATGGCTTTGTGGATCCTGTAGGCCAGTAGAGCGACGCCCGCACTGTAGGCGGCGAACCTTTGAGAGTATCCTGAGTTGTAGAGGTAAAGACGACCCCCATAATTATACGAAAGATAGGCCGAAGCAGGTTCATTATTGATGGTCAGGATTGCGAGATCGAGCCAGCCGGTGTCTGACATGTCGCGCGCCATGTCGAGAAAGTAGTTTGCCATCTTGTCGTCCATGAAGTGGGCCTTGTCTACCCCGCTGCTTCTGTGCAGATCAAGGAAGGTTTGCATCTCGCTCTGCATACGGTTGGCGTCATCGGGTGGAACCAGGTACCAGCGTACGTCATCGCGCCCTTCGAGCTTGCGCACCTTGCGCCGGAGCTCATGGCGGTCCTTCTTGCGCAGGCTCATCAAGTAGGTATCCCAGTCGCTCGGTAGCTCTATGATGGGGCTGACGTCTTCGGGAGCAACGTTAAAGGGGAGGTCGTGTTGGGGTCCCAGTCGGGCCAGTATTTCGTGGGAGGGCGACCATTCGGGAAGAGAATGGAAATCAATGGTGTCCCAGCTGTCTCTTTTGGAGAGGAGGAAGGCCAGCACAGCGGACCAGACGGCCTCCATGTGGGAGGGTTCGGCTATGATGTCGAGGTAATCGGCGATGTCTTTGCCGCCGACAAACTGTACGATGCGGATGGGGGTGCCTTCGCCTTCGGGACGTGACGGCTCGCCGCGCTTGTATTCTTTCAATGGTGGCAAGGGCTCGGTGGCCACAAAAATGGGGGCAACGCCCACGAGCGTACCCCCTTCATCGCGCAGGATCAAGAGATGCAGTTGACAGTTGGCGGGTGCACCGAAATGGTTCCACCATGTCTGCTGCCACTTACGGGTGAGGAAGACCACATTTGATTGCGCTTTCGAGAGGAGGGTGTCCCACTCCTCCGGTTTGATTAGCTGATCGAATGCGTGTTCAAAACTCTCGGCGACCTCTACGATGAGGTCTGACTGCGCTACTGACATTATGCCCCTTGTGTTTGCCTGCTCTCTTTATTTAGTGCCGGACGGATCATGTATATGATCGTATTATACATAATCAGGCAAGAGGTTTACATCATCATCTATGGGATCACCTGTTGGAGATGCTTGTCCACGCGGGGCGGTTCTCAATCTCGCGCCGGCCCAGGTCGAACCTACTGTCGGTGCCCCAGCGCAAAGCTGCAAAGCCAAGAAGAGCGAATACCAGTATGACTGCTGTCACAATAATCAAGGTTTCCATTTCAATAGTCCTTTCGGCAGATGTTCAATCGGGAGGTGCTCGTGCGTTACCTCGTGCTTGTTCTCATCCTTCTGCCTGATGCCACAAGCTTGTTTCCGGCCCAGATTAGTGCTCGACTGGATAGGTTATCTGTTGATTTGCTTCCTTTTGCCTGGTGCAGCATCCGGGCAGTGGCTGCTTCGTGCATGAGATCGTTCTGCTTCTCATGTGCTTCGAATTCGTAATAGGTATACATGGCTTCCGCTCCTTTCTTGAGATTTGTAGTTGCCTATTGACAACTTTATTATAACCGTCTATACTTGTATTGATAGTTAGATTATAGCACAGTAATTCTAACCTGTCAAGGGTATTTTGAAGGTTATATAGACCGATTTTTGAGAGGCTGCAAATGACTGAAACAATGGTAGAAGAGAAGAGTCTGTACTCGGACGTGGGCGGGTGGCTTTGCCTGGACTTCGTGAATACGGGGTCGAGGTACCATAGCCACAGCCCAGAGGTCGACTACATTGAAAGTTATAACGACGTTGTTGTGTGGGCGAGGCAGGCGAACCTGATAAGCGCCGAACAGGAGGCTACTTTAATCAAGAAAGCAGAGAGGGAGCCAAGGAAGGCGACAGCGATACTGGGCAGAGCGAGAAGCATGCGTGACGCTATGCACTGGGTGTTCTCGGCGGCAAGCACGGGGGAGCCTGTGCGCAAGCCGGCGCTTGACGCTCTGAATGCAGAGGTTTCGAACGCGCTGGCGCATGGCCGGCTCACGGCGACGGCGGAGGGTTTTGAGTGGCGCTGGCCGGGGTTCGCCGACGAGCTGGAGAGCTTGATATGGCCCGTAGCGAAGTCGGCGGCTGATCTGCTCACTTCAGAGCGACTGGCGAGGGTACGCGAATGTGCCAGTGATACGTGCGGCTGGCTGTTCATAGACGCCAGCAAGAATCACAGCCGGAGGTGGTGCGACATGCGCGATTGCGGCAACACGGCCAAGGCCAAGCGCCACTATCACAAGAAGCGCGTGAGTTCCTGATATTTTGACTTGTCATGGAAATACAAGAACGCGCCTATGGGCGCGTTCTTGTTGATTGCGAGGTTGGAGGGGTTAGTTCCTAGTGGCTCTTGAACCTCTTCAGGAACGGGGGAAGATCCAGATCGTCCTGGCCGTTGGTCTGGGATGATGTACCGGGCGGTACCACGTCAGGGCGCTGGTTCGGGGGGCGCACATTGATCGGCGGCAGGTTCACGGGGTCGGTGTGGTGAGGCTGGCGAGTTTGACTGTCGTTGCCGTTGCCGGTGGGTTGGCGGCCGTAGATGTTGTTACCGTTCCCCGGTTGTCCATGGCTCTGCGTTGGCTGCTGGGACGGGTTGGGGGCCGGAGGTTGCTGTGTATAGTTGGGTGGGTATATGCTCGAGTCGCGCCTGCTGTGTCCGTGGTCGCGCATTTCGACGCCTCTGCGGGTCGAGTCGAAGCCTGTGGCGATCAGGGTGATCTTTACGTCGTTGCCCATTTCGGGGTCGATTACTGCACCGAAGATGATGTTGGCTTCAGGGTCGGCGTGTTGCTGGATGATGGAGGCCGCTTCGTTCACTTCGAGGATGCCCAGGTCTGGGCCGCCTGTGATGTTGAAGAGCACGCCTTTCGCGCCTTCGATGCTGATTTCGAGGAGAGGTGACTCTATAGCCTGGCGGGCTGCGTCGATACATCTGGTGTCGCCTGTGCCGCGCCCGATGGCCATGAGTGCCGAGCCTGCGTCCTGCATAATGCTCTTTATGTCTGCAAAATCAAGATTGATAAGTCCAGGTTCGATGATAAGATCGCTGATGCCCTGGATGCCCTGTCGCAGCACGTCGTCGGCGATGCGGAAGGCCTCCTGCATTGTGGTTTTCTTGTCGGATATCTGCAGCAAGCGATCGTTGGGGATGGTGATGAGGGTATCGACTTGTTCTTTGAGGTTGCTCACACCCTGTTCGGCAGAATCTCGACGGGTTTTGCCTTCAAAGAGGAAGGGCTTGGTGACGACACCTACTGTGAGCGCGCCTATTTCGCGGGCAATGGAGGCGACGACAGCAGATGCGCCTGTGCCTGTGCCACCACCCATACCGGCGGTGATGAATACCATGTCGGCGCCCTTCAGAACTTCGAACAATTCGTCATTGCTCTCTTCTGCGGCTCGCTTGCCGGTTTCGGGGTTTCCGCCCGAGCCTAGGCCCTTGGTTAGCTTGTCGCCGATGCGGATGCGTGTGGGCGCATCGGACTTAAGAAGCGCCTGTGCGTCGGTGTTGACCGCTATGAAATCGACACCTTTGACACCGGCAGCTATCATTCGGTTTACCGCGTTAGAGCCGCCTCCTCCAACGCCAATGACCTTAATTTGAGCAAAGTTTTCTGCGGGAAGTTCTTTGTTGTCTCGCTCGCGACCATGGGTGAACATGGACACGGGGCGGTTAGGGTTGCCCCCATTGGGTGGGTACATCTAGATCCTCCTCCTTAACCCCGACATTCCGTGAAGTGAGTGTAGTGTAACGCGTGCAACGTTGTGAACCGGGTCGGTGCTGAGGCCCGACAGTTGAGCCAGGTAACGTTCAAGTTCTTTTGCGATCCCGTTTAGCAATTGCAATTGGGACGTTGACTGATAATACACTATCAGCACCCTTGATTTCAACCTTTGCAGCCACCTATTTTCGAATATATCGATAGCCGACATATAATAGATAGGAACTGCAATTATTCCGGCCTGTTTTGCGCCCTTATTTGGTTGGCAAGAACCTTCTTAGCCACTTAGCCACAAAGCCACCTTCCTCACGTCCATTTGCACCTGGTCTGAAGTCTTTTAGCCTGTCGCGCAAGCCGGGCTGTGCGTCCGGACTTTGCTTGAGGCCGTACAGGACAAGACCCACGCTGGTCGCATAGGCAGGGCTATCGAAAGCCTCGGCCAGGCCACCCGCTTTTTTGGGTCGACCTATACGCACGGGCATCTTCAACTTGTGCTGAGCATAAGATTCGATGCCGACCATTGATGCTACGCCGCCTCCAAGTACTACCCCACCCGGTAGGAGGCCTTCGTATCCGCTTCTTCTGATCTCGTCGCCTACCATGCCGAAAAGTTGATCCAGTCTTGCTTCTAACACCTCGTTAAGTTCGTCTCTACTGATCTCCCTTGTCACATCGTTGAGGCCGCGCGTCTCGATTATTTCGCCATCCAGAACACGCATAGGGGAGTGGCTTTCGCCTTCCTCATGTTTGCCGTTACCGTTGCCGTTGGTGTACTTAGCTGCTTCGACGCCATAGACTTCACCCGTAAAGAGCGAATTGCCGGCAGGGAATGACCTGCCGTTCGCCATCTGTGGTGCCGGTTTAGGCTGGGGCTTGCTTGTAGGGAGGATGGCCTTACCGTACTGTAGCTTGAGGGATTCGGCAGCTTCGTAGGGGATGTGGAATATGTGAGCAAGGTCGTTGGAAAGCTGCCACCCGCCGACAGGAATCACCTTGCTATGCCAGACCGTGCCATCAACGTAGATAGCCAGGTCGGTAGTGCCGTGACCGATATCAACGTAAACAACGCCCAGGTTTTTCTCTTGCTCGGTAAGGGTGGCTTCGGCTCCGGCCAGGGGCGAAAGCACGGTGTCGTCAACCTCTACATCAGCACCCTGTACGCACCTGATCAAGCTTTCACGCACAGTGCTCGCGCCTGTTACCAGGTGCGTTTCGACATCGAGCCTCCAACCTGAAAGGCCGACAGGGTTGCGAATGCCTTCCTGCGCATCGATTGTGTAGGTTCTGGGTACTACGTGCAGGAGTTCACGCCCCGGAGGTAGGAGCACTGCTTTGGCTGCGTCGATTGCACGGTCAACATCGTCTTGCGCGATAACTCGGTCGGGGTGAGCCACGGAAACGAGGCCTCTACTGTTGAAGGAGGCAACATGGTTGCCCGATATAGAGACATAGGCCGAGAGGATGCGGCAGCCGGACTGGCGTTCGGCGGCTTCCAACGAGTGGGCGATTGCGCCGCTCGCCTTGACCATATCGGTAATGAGGCCCTTGGTGATACCTTCGGAGGCAACAGCGCCGACTCCCAGTACGTTGAGCATACCGGGTCCGGGTTCGGCTTCAGCTACGATGGTACAGATTTTATGGGTGCCGACATCAATGCCGACGATGATTCTGTCGTTGGTGCGCATAGGTTTGGCTTGCCGGGTGCAGAGAAAGTTACAGGTTTGAGGCGACGGGGATCCTCTCCCTTGTATCTGGCCCCGGTCCCTCCTGGGTCACGATAGGGAAATTATTCTACCCCGATTTGCTTTGTTCCCAGAACTTTATCCACCTCATATGTGGATAAGTCGATGGACGACCGTGTTACTACGTTTGCCTATTATAAACCCCTTTGGCCAATTCTGGGGATAAGGATATGTTTTATCTGCCTGTCGAGTCCATAACAAAACACGACGAGAGAACACTAGTTCTAGCCCGTGCCGATGATCTCTTCAGCACAGGTATTGCAATAGGGCGTGGTGCCGTTGGCGACTCGTTTGCCGCAGTTGGCGCAGATGGTATAGCCTTCAGCCTTGCAATGGTCGCAGAGGGCCGGACCTTCGCCTGCAACCTCGCGGCCGCAGCGTATGCACTTTGTCGTGATGTCGTTTGACATGTGGGTGCTCCTGTCTAGTGTTGGATTCGTGCCTGGTGATAGGTTATTGAGCAGGGTCTTGGTTTCTCTTACCAGTCTACCTTAATAACGACTGCGGTGGTATCGTCCTGGTGGGCGCGATAGTTGTACGGGGCGCTGGGATCGTTAGGGTCGGGCAGGGCGCGGTCGGCTGAACGGGCGTTGCTGCGGTCAACGAGAGTGGCGGCCGGATCGATAGCTTGCATGGATGCAGCGATTTCGTCCGTGGTGAGGTTGGCATATACGCCATCGCTGCAGAGCAGGAGCAGGTCGCCCGGACGAAGCTGGATGGTGGCGAAGGTGGGGGCTTGCTGATCAGGCTCATCGCCTATTTGCCCGAAGACGAGGTTGCGCTGTACGAAGTAGGGGCGGGCCGCGGGGTCCAGCTTGCCTATGTCGAAGCCCGGGAAGGTGTCGAGCTCGTCTTCGATGGTCTCGGCCTGGTCTGAGGTCAGCTTGCCTTCCTGCACGTCGAGACGCACAAGGTCCTGGTCATCGGTTAGCAGGATAAGCTCATTGTCAGAGTAGAGATAGCAGCGTGTGTCGCCGTTCTGGCTGATGACCGCGATCCGACCGCCCTGGCAGAGTATGAGCGCGGTCATGACCGCAGCAGCCATCACATCTCCAGCGGTTTTGCCCTCGGGTATTTGCTCGGGGGGTATCAGGCCCCCGGCGTTCACGTCGCGGTAGACGCTAGCACCGGCCTCAGCGACTACGGCGGAGAGGAGCTCTCGTGCGGCGGTTACGGAGAGAGTGGGGGGTAGATCTTGCAGGCGGGCATCGAGGACCGCGCTCACCCCCGCCGCGGCGTGTTCTCCGCCGATTTCCTTGCCGTTCACGAGGCGCCTGCTGCCGCCCATGCCGTCAATGACAGCGTGGGCCATGCCGTTACGAGCCGACCAGTAGGCATCCTCATTGCGGTCGGGGTGGGTTGCGCTAGGGGTTGATTTGACCCAGGTTTTGATCGGAGGTGGGGGGTTTTGTATTTCGGCTGTGGTGGATTGGTTCATAGTAGGTGGGGACGTGGGGGAGCCTACTTGCAAGCGTGAGCGTTACGCTCTTGGCAGCAGTTCGATCACCAGGTAGCTGCCTGCCGCGGTGGGAGCCTTTTGTTGATAGAAGGGCAGGGCGTCGGGGTCGCCCATAAAGATCTGGTCGCCGGGCTCGAGATTATAGGACGAGTCGGAGTTGGCGTTCCGCACGGTGCCGAGGATCTGGAGAGCGGTGAAGGTGGAACTGCCTACGGGCTTGACGAGAGTATCAAGCTCGGCACCGGGGCACGAGCGTAAGGTGACAGTGCCGTCGTCTTTGAGGGCGATGTAGCATTGCTTGCGGTGAACAAGGTATTGTTTCTGTCCGTGTATGTCCAGCGGTTGCACCCACTGGCGAACGTCGACATCGGCCTGACTGCCCGACTCGACATCGGTCCTGCCAATGAGGTATTCGCCTGCGCGGGTGATAGTAAAGCCCTCGGCGGGGTCAACCTTGCCGTTCAGCACAAGGCAGAACTGGGCGCTGCCCTTGGGTGCGGCGGCACCTCCGGCCGGTGGGGGCACAATGCCGGAGGTGGGAGTTATTACGGGTGGGGTCGCAGTGTCTGCTGCTGGCGGCGTGGGTGGAGCAACTGGGTCGGGAGTGGGCATGACAGGGGCTTTGGCGTCGGCTGAGTCTATGAAGAAGCCGCAATTCTCGCAGAACTTGCCGACTTCCTGATCAATAGCTCCACAGTTCGGGCAGGTAATGGTCATTACTTTCTCCGGATATCCATGTTGAAACGAAGGAACGGCTGCTAAGGCTTAACAACCTGCGGCACGAATGTCCACTGTTTCGTGTTGGGATCGTACTTCATTATGCCTTTATAGAGCCAGGCGTACCGGCCCGTCTGGGGGTTTTGACCGAGGTTTTGTACGCTGATGGTGACGAGGGACGTATCGCCGTTGGCGTCGAACTTCCAGTCGCCCAGTATGTGGGCGCCCTGTATGACGTTGGTGCCCGTGGTGGCGACGGCCTGTCGTATTGCTTCGCGGTCTTTCTTGTTGGCTCGTTGGATGGCGCTGATGGCGACCTTGCCTGCTTCGTAGCCGAAGGAGGCGAAGTCCTCGTTATCATCGCTGGGATATTGAGATTTGTATTTCGTGAACCATGTCGCGCCCGCGCCCGTTAGCTGGGCCCCTGGGAGGCCGGGCAACGTGGAAAAAATGTTGTTCTTGTTCGAGATATTGTCGGTTACGTTCTTGATGAAGTCGTCGTCGGCTATGCCATCCGCGCCCATGAAGGCACCGTTATAGCCTGCGCTCCGCAGGTCTGCGAGCACTTTAACGGGCTGGTTGGCGGTGATGCCGCCGAAATAGACCAGGTCGGCTTTCGACTGGATGATGCGGGTGGCAAGCTGTGCGTAACTTGAGGCGTGGGTGTCTATGCTTTCGGGACCACCCGCTACGGTGAGGCCGAGGTTGGTTGATTCGCGGGCGAATATAGCGGCGATGCCTTTACCGTAAAGCTCGGTATCGTCGAGGACGAAGACTGCTTTTGCGCTGATCTGCTTGGCGTAGGCCGCAGCAGCCGCGCCTTGCAGATCGTCGGCGGTGACCACGCGGAAGTAGTTGCGCACACCAAGGGGGTAGTAAATATATGGCTCGCCCGCCTCGCCCGTGCCCGGCTTGGTGAGGCCGGGGTATGTGTTGCCGGGAGAGATCATCGCCATGCTCACGCGGTTGAGCACCGGGATGCTGATCTTGGCGGCCCCCGAGTTATAGGTGCCGATGTAGATCATGGCGTCGGGGTCGTTTGCTGCGCGGCGGGCGTTGGCAAGCTCCACGTCGGGGTCCCACTTGGAGGAGCCGTTGCTCTGAGGAACGGCGTCATTGAGGGGCACAAACTCAATGCGGAAATCGCCGGCTTGGGAGCTTACTTCGTCTATCGCCATCTGGACGCCGTGGACGATGCTGTCGTAAGCGGGGCGGGGCACGCTGGCATAGATGCGGATTATGCCGGGGTTGGCCGTTTGACCCTGCCCGAACACAGGGTTGAGGAACAAGAAAGCGCCCACGGCGAGTATAGCGGCCAGGGCCACAGGGATTACTATTTCGAGCGTGTTGAGAGTAAATGAACGTGGGCGCATGGTTTTGCCGGGTTGTTAGGCCTTGATGTTATCGTAATTATCGATTGTTAGAGGACGGTCGAATGCAACATTTATTCATAGGTATTACGTAGGTTATTATTGAATAGTTACGACAGGGCAACAGCGGGAGCGGGGAGCGGGGAGCGGGATGCGCTGTTTTCGCGAGGCGATGGGTATCCGGAATTGTGCCTCATGGACGAACTGAGTATACTATAACCCAGTTGCCAGTACAAACGGAGTCCCTATAGCCCTATTGAGCTACGGTAAGGAACATGGCCAAGAGTACCCCCACAAAAGCAAAACAGGAGTGCCCAACGTGCCACCAGATGGTGGTACCCGACGACGGGTATTGTCCCAATTGCGGCTCGCCCATGAAGATGGCGGATCGCGCTGACCATAAGCATGGATCTGCTGCGGCTGCGGCTGCGCAAACGGCTGCCCCCTTGATGGGGGCGATCAAATGCTCGGTGTGCGGACACGAGATTCCGGCGGGGGAGGAGTATTGCCCCAATTGCGGCGCGCCCAGAAGCGCTTCGGTTGCAGAGGCATCGCCCGACGGCAAGGTGGCTGCGGAGGCCCAAACGCCGACTGTATGCCCCAATTGCGGTGCGCCTCTAAGGCCTGGGGCCAAGTTCTGCCGCGAGTGCGGTCAGAGGTTTACGGGGCTGCCGACCGATAAGGCTAACGCGCCGGAAACGGGCAGCGGACTTGGGATAGGACAGGTGCTGGCAGGGCGCTATAAGCTTGTGACAGTGCTTGGCGGCGGCGGCATGGGCATGGTATACCAGGGGTTCGACCTGAACCTCAAGACACGCCAGCAACCTGAAGGCAGGCCCGTGGCCGTCAAGGCAATCCTGAACACCAACGACCCCGAACTGCTGGCACAGGCCGTGGACGAGCGCGAGATGTTGATCCGGTTGGACCACCCCAACATTGTGCGGATCTACGATATTGTGACCGAGCAGGACGTGCCATACATTGTCATGGGCCTCGTGCAGGGCACCAGTTGGAAGGGGCTGTACGACAAGAACAGCGGCCCACTGCCCGAAGGGGAGGCGCTGCGCCTGTTGCTGGGGATCAGGGGCGCGTTTGAGTATCTGCACGGCAGAACGCCTCCGGTAGTGTACAGGGACTTCAAGCCGGGAAACGTGATCCAGGTGGACGAGGGCAACGGGGTAATGCGGCAGGTGCTGATCGACCTGGGAACGGCGATGGAGTATTTTCCGGGCCAGAAGCGCGAGGCATGGGGCACGGTGGGATTTGCGCCGCCCGAGATAGGAGGCATCTGCGAGCAGCCTCCGGCAATGGATCTTTTCGCTATTGTGAGCACGCTAGCGGCCTTGCTGGGGGTAGATGTCGAGCGCCAGGCAATAGGAGCGCCACCGCGCACCGAGTGGCCGGTGTCGTCCGAGATCTACGACTTCGTCGTGCGGGGGCGCGACCCCGACCCTCGCGTACGCTTCCAGACAGTCACCGAGGTCTTCGACCAACTGGACGGTATCGCGAGGTTCGTACGCGGTCAAGAGAGGGCGCGGCTGGCGAGCGGCAGGAGTATGTACTCGGTGTCTACAGGCACGCTGGCAAATGCACTGGTGCCCGTGCAGAGCACGATCATTACGGGCAGGCTCTCGTCGGCCTTGTCGGGCACGACGGGTAGGATCAGCGCACTACCGGCGTTGAGCGCGGCGGACCCCGCGGGGCAGTTGCTGCAAGGGGCGCGGGACCTGATGTCGGCGGGGCGCTACCCTGAAGCCTTGCAGCAGATCGATGCGGCGCTGAAGACGCACCCGGCCAGCATAGACGGATATCTATTAAGGGCAGCGGCCCTGAACAACATGGGGCAGTTGGCCCCCGCTAAAGAGTCGATGGAGCAAGCGGACAGGCTGAGCACGCCCGCCACGCGCTGGCGCACGCTGCTTGTGCAGGCGCAGGCAGCGGAATCGCGTGACGATTTCAGGCAGGCTGAGACGCTCTACGGCGATTTAATAAAGCTGGTTCCGGGTGAGGTGCTGCCCAAGCAGGCGCTGGCCGACATTTACAAGCAGACGGGTAGATACCAGCAGGCGGCAGATCTGTACGGGCGAGTGGTGTCGGCAGATCCCGCCAACGCCGATGCGGTGCTCGGGTGGGCGGACAGCCTGGTTGCGCTCCACGAGACCAGTACGGCGATAACGGTGTTGGATGCGGTAAACGAGAATGCGCTGCGCTATGTGGATGCGCAATTGCGGCTAATAGAGCTGTACCTGGCGCGCATAGATGCATATGTTACCGCGCAGGGTAAAGCGCTGGCCAGGGCGACTTCCGCGAATAGCGCCGACCTGCACGGACTCTGGGGCGACCTGCAAATGGCGGGGCGGGCCATCGCCGCCCTGAACGACAGGACAGAGTCCACGCATTACTACAGGCTGCAGGCCGACTGGTGGTACGCGGCCTACAGGCTATGTAAGGCCGGCAAGCTGCCACCCAACCTGGAATGGCCCGATCATCTTCCGCACCCAGCAGATAACCCCGGCCAGATAGGGGAGGCCTGCCGGATGGCTTACAGGCGCTATCTGCAAAGGGCTCCCGACGCACCTGACCGCGAGGATGTGCTCGCACTTATATACTTTGATGTGACGGAGTGGCAGTAGAGCTATGAGTGGCGACAGTATCACGGGCCCTTTTGGAGAGGCGACGGTTCGCCGGGCAACGCACAGCGATATACCCGGGGTGCTGGCAGTATTCGACGATGCCGTGGGGTGGCTAACGCAGAAGGGATTAAGCGGGCAGTGGGGCTCGACTCCGTTTTCCGAGATACCCAATATGCACACACAATTCGCGGACTGGATAGACGACGGTACGCTGTACGTGGCGCGGCTCGACGGAGAGATAGCGGGCACGATAGTGGTCACAGGCGAGGCTCCGAAGTACGCGGCCCATATGTGGGAGAGCTTTCCGGCTAGCGGGCTGTACATCGAAGCATTCGCCACCAGGCGGTCACCGGAGGGTCGCGGGCTCGGGCGCAGATTGCTGCAATGGGCCGAAGACTACGCGAAGCGAGGCGGCAAGAGCGTTTTGTGGCTGGACTGTTGGGCCGACAATTCCGACCTGTGCGATTACTATGAGAGGGCGGGGTATGAGCCTCGTGGGCTGCTTGTCGTGAACCAGTGGCGGGCACGATTGTTTGAGAAGCGGATTGCGTGATAAGTGACCAGTGAGGAGTAAGCAGCATGGTGAAGTTTAGAGTTACGCCGCACCCGGCGGAGGCGCAAGTGCTACAGGGCCAGAATATGGCTCGCGTGATGTATGACATCGGGGCGGACGAGGGCGGTGGGCCTGCGGGCGAAGGGTCCGTGCCTGTGTTTCTTGGCGTGGTACTGGACCAGTCGGGGAGCATGGAGGGGCAAAAGCTGTCGGCGGCGAAAGAAGCGCTGTTGAGGCTGTTGAATCAGGTGCCGCCGAGCGCGAATATCATTATCCAGATAACCTTGTTCAGCGACGACGCGGTGGAGTTCCTGGCTCCGATGTCGGGGGCTGAACTACAGAGGCGGATTGCCACGGTTACGCGCAGTGTGGAGAACATCAGCGCGGGGGGCGCGACCTCGCTGGGGAGCGGTCTGCGGGTGGTGCTGCGGGCGTCGAGGCCATACTCGAATTACGAGCGGCGAGTACTGATGATCACCGACGGCAAGCAAGAAGGCACGGTGCCGGTGAGTGACGCATATAACGCGGCGACCGAGCTAGCGCAGGCGGGGATTCGCGTGGATGCGTGGGGCGTGGGCAACGGCTGGGAAGCCGACCAACTGAGGACGATTGCGCATAACACGGGCGGCGAAGCCGATGCTTTGCCCGATGCGTTCGGGCTGGCCGATGCCGTGACCCAGCTTTTCAGGGACGTGCAGAGCACCAAGGCCAGCAACGTGCGGCTGGTGCTGAACACGCCCGTTGGCACGCAGATCAAGAGCGTGAGGCAGGTGTTCCCGTCGGTGCAGGACAAGGCGGCCCAGCAGGTGAACGAGCAGAAATGGATCATACCCATAGGCGCGCTTACGCAGGAGGAGCCGAAGTTCGTGATCGAACTGGAGACGACGCCGCGTGGGAACAATGTACCGTTCCGCATTCTTGTGCCCACGGTCCTTTATAACCTGGGCAGCGAGGAACTGGCGGACGAGCTGGACAAGTCGGCCTGGTTCTTTGTGCGGTGGGTAGGGTCGCCGGGCGAAGTGAAGATGGACGACCAGTTGACGCGCTTTACGGGCGAGGAAGAGATCGCCAGCCTGTCGCAAGAGGGGTTTGCTTTGTTGGATATGGGAGCTATCGAAGAGGCTACGGCCAAGCTGAGCCAGGCGCTGACGAAGGCTGTGCAGATCAACAGCCCGCAAGCCGTAGTGCTGAGCGCGGTGGTCAACCCACAGACAGGCAGGCTGGTTTCGACTAATGCGGGAGATACCATCAATAAGACGGGCAAATTGCACACAGGCAAGACAGGCAAGATCATCGCGAGTACGGGCAAACTGCCGGGGCAGCGCTGACGGAAGTGACCGGTGACCGGTGACCAGTGACCGGTGACCAGAAGTGATAAGTGATAAGTGGGCGGTTGTGGGTTGGTCGTCCGGGGGGAGTTGGAGTGAACTTGATGGATCAATACAGGCAGTTGATGAACGTAATGGGGCCGGAGCGCGTGCTGATGGCGGGGGGCGCGGTCAGCGGGCTGGCGGTGCTGGTGCTGATCCTGGGGTGGGTGCTGGTCGGGTTCTGGGCTGGACTGCTGGGCGCGATCATCGTGCTTGCGGGAGCTTATGTCGCTTTGCAGCGCGTGCTGGCGCAGGCGGCGCGAACGGGAGGACCCAGGCTAGCGAGTACGCCGGGGGCACAGGCGGTGCGGATTGACCTCAGCAAGCTATCGGGCCAACAGCGCGACTACATGCAGAGGGCGCTCGACCGCAAGGCCAGCATTGAGCGCGCGGTGGCAGCAGCGGGCGACCCCGGCATGAGGCATGCCCTGGAGGATGCCACCAGAGATCTGCCCGAGCTGGTGAATACCGTCTATGAGCTGGCGCTCAAGTCGCAGAGCGTGCGCGCCGCCCTGGAATCGTCGGGGACGATGCAGCAGTTGATTCAGGATACGCAGAGGTTGGACTCGATGATCAAGTCGACGAGTGACGACTTTCAGAAGGGGCAGTATCGCTCAACGCTGGACGGCAAACTGCAGCAGATGCAGAACCTTACGGATACAGAGGTCGCGCTGAAAAGATGGGATGCACAGATCGAGAACGCGCTCGGCACGCTGGATACGATACTGTCGCAGGTGCTGCGGGCGTCATCGTCTCAGGTTTTGTCCTACGGCACCGGCCCGGATGACCTGTCGAGCACGCTGCGCAGGCAGGTGGACGACCTGAAGGCAACATCTGACGCTTTCGACAGCGTGTATGGCGCGAACAAGTGACTAGGGGCGAGGGGTTAGGGGTTAGGGGTTAGTAGACGAGGGACTACATACTACGCATGGCTACATATTTGAGTCGGAGTAAACGGCGAAACCTATGGCAACAGTAACTCGAAACAGACGCACAGGAAGCAGGGCTGGGGCGCCTCCACCTGCACAACAGCCCGCGCCAGCCACGCAGCCTGCTGCTGCGGCGCAGGTACGCACGAACCCGCGCGTGGAGCGGCTGCGGTCGTGGATGCTGGCGGTGGTGGCGGCTGCGATCTCGTTCGGCGTGCTGGCGGGGCTGATCGCATGGCAGGCGAACCTGGCGACCTACAACAACTACCACAAGATCGTGGACGTGGGATCGGTGAGCGTGGACTCGGCTTTGAGAGCGCGTGCGGCTGTGCTGGACCACATGAGTGCGGCGGCCACCTTCCTCGAAACGACGGGGGACAACCAGAAGGCGGCGCAGGCGCGCGCCACCCAGCGTTGGGCAGACTTCAACAACGAAGCCCGTATCTCGTGGCGCAACCTGAGCGATACCACGTACGGCGAGTACGCTGTGTACGGGGCGGCGGACGCGGCGGCCAGTGACTATATCCAGCAGATCGGCGCGATGTTCTCGTATTATGGAGCGGGCGAGACAGATAAGGCAGGCGCTGCCTTCCTGGCGGCGCGCGAGACGCTGAACACACGGCTGGTGCCTGCTCTGGGCGGCCTCGAAGCGGTGAAAGTGGAGGATATGGAGACCACCTACGCGGGGGCTGCACAAGTTATCACCAACTGGCAGTATGTGCTGCTGGGCGCGGCTGCGATACTGGCGCTGATTCTGGCAGCGGGGCTGCTGGCGATCAGGCTGATGCACTACAGATGGTCGTGGCCCGTGGGGGTGGCGTTGATAGTGAGTCTTGTGCTGGCGATTGTCATGGCCTTGCAGTTAGGACAGGCTCGCTCCGATGCGCAGGTGATGGTGCGCCAGGCCTATGACAATGTGGCGGGCGTACAAGACATGGAAGCCCTGTTGAGCCAGGGGCGCGCACTGGAGAGCATCGCGATCTTTGACCCCGCTCAGTCCACCTCCCATCTCGCCAGCTTCAACCAATATATTTCGCTCGTAGAGCAAAGGCTGTGCGGGCCTGTTGATTGCTCTAAAGCGACCTTCCTGCAAAGCCCTTCGGAGATCAGCGACGCGGTACGCAAAGCCGCCATTGACGAGAAGAACAGGCTTGGCTTGCCGCGGCTGCCGCTCGTGGCTAATGTGGCGTTTTCCGGCCAGGCAGCGGCTTACGAGCAGTTCCGCAACGACTACAGGACATGGCTGACCTCTCACGATAAGCTGGCACAACAGGTGAAGGCGGGCCAACCGGATCAGGCGTCGCAGACCTCGACGGGGGAGAGCGCACAGGCTTTCAGCAGAGCCGTGGCCAGCGCTGACGCGGCGGGGACGATAGCGCGCTCTGAGTACGACAAGATCTGGAAGGGCGTGTACACCACGACGGGCATCAACCAGGTGCTGTGGCTGGCGTTCCCGCTAATGGGGTTGGTTGCAGCCATTGGAGTGTGGCAGCGGCGGTCGCAACTGTTCGCTTAGGCGGTAAAGTTATATCGAAACGCCGATATCATGGCACAACTATCGCGCACCAGTTGCGGTTGCCGAAAAGCCAGGCGGAGGATCGCACATGATTGAGAGCGAAGGGGAGCCAGCGCAGGGGAACATTGTGGCCTGTTCAGACGTTATAGATGGTGTGAGTTATAGACCGCAGACATTGGCAGAGGTTGGCTTCGAGCGGATCACAGGTAGAAAGGTGACGGCGTGGTCTGCCAGCCTGGGCAGCTACGGAATGGGCGGGCCGGGGTTCTTTGGCTTGAACCTGGCCGCCAAAGGTGAATACCCGGACGAGTGGCTGGTGCTGCGAGTGTGGGGCGCGGGTTGCTGGTTATTGCTGGACGGCCAGTGGATCGAAGCGCACCCGAACCAGTATCACGTGCAGGAGCCGCTCTACAGCAACTTCGGCCCCGGAGAAGATTGGGATCGCGTTACGGACAGGCTCGTGGGAGCGACATTGCGCTCTGCGGGCGTCGAGGATCGATCACTGGTGTTTCTTCTGGAAGGCGCTGAGGCCCACAGGCTGGAAATGCCCGAAGATACGTCGTTGCTATCCCTGTACGGCGGGACAATACAGCCTCGCGTATGGCAACATGACGAAAATCAGCTTGACGCCTGGGTTATCTCTCATGGCGACCTGTGGGTGTAGAAGGCCAACGCGACCCGCCGGTAACTTGTGCGTTTAACCAGCAGGTGTGGAAATCCACAACCGGATTTGGGGCGGGCTATAATCGCATTACTGCGGCTTTAGTACTAAAGGAGAATTGAATCAAATGTTTCAAATCAATCATGTCAAACAAATGGTATTATCTGTCCTGCTTGGGGCGATTGTGGTAGCGGTAAGCGTGCTGAGTGGCGTGCTGCTGACGCACGCTCAGGGCTCAGTGGACTGTCGCACGTTCCCCGCGACGGGGCACAAGGTCTGCGGCAAGTTCCTCACCTACTGGGACAGTCATGGTGGACTCGCGCAGCAGGGCTTCCCTATCAGCGAGACCTTCACAGAGAACAGCCCACTCGACGGCAAGCCCTATACCGTCCAGTACTTCGAGCGAGCAGTGTTTGAGCTGCACCCCGAGAATCAGCCCCCGTATGACGTGTTGCTGAGCCAGCTTGGCACGTTCGTGGCAAAACAGAAGTACACCCAGGGCTTCCCTGCAACAGGCGGCGTGCCGTACTATGAGGACCGGCTGGACCCTGCTACATTCATCGAATCGTTCTACAACGCGATCAATCGCAAGGAATATGATCGCGCTTACAGTTACTTCCAGCCCGGCGCAGCAGACGTGCCGACCTACACCGACTTCGTAGCGGGATACGCAGATACAGCCTCGGTCATGATCTATACGGGCAAGATAGACGTGAACGCAGGCGCGGGTAACCTGTATGCAAACGTACCGACCGTGCTCGTTGCCACTCACACTGATGGAAGTGTGCACACTTACGCGGCATGTTATATACTGCATCGTACAAATGCAGGTATAGACCCCGATCCTGGCGCTGTGCTGTGGAAACTGCTAAAAGGCACAGCCACCGAGGACACCGCAAACACGCCCGTAGCGACGCTGCTTGCAGAGCCTTGTGGGCCGTAACAGCCCAGGGACTTACACATAAGAGGTGGTTGCCTGCAATGCTTCCGTGATGAACGGGAGCAGAAAGAAATACGATGCCGTATTTGCAATGTTGGCAATCTAATAGAATGTAGCAAGAAGCTGCCGGTATTTACGCCGGCGGCTTCTGTGCGTTACGCGAACCTGAGTTAATCGGTTGCGTTACGGGGGAAGAACTGTTAGCATTGCCGCGGGCATTTAGGTTATAGTAAATACGATTTTGTGGCTGGACCGGTACAAGCAAGAGGAGGAGGAAGGATGGCCGTATCAACTGCTAATGCTAATAGCAGGGAAGAAGGACGTGCGCCCCTACCGCTGACGAGCAGGCACGACACATGGTGGATCAGGCCTGTCGTTACGATGATCGTGTTGGGCGCGTTCGTTATTTATTCAACCTGGCGGGCGTTTGTATACCAGGATTATGAGGTGGACTCCTATCTGTCGCCGTTTTATGCCCCCATAATTCCGCTTAACTGGACCATATTCGGCTACCTTATTTCTCCGGCGTTCTATATCCTGATATTTCCGCTCAGCTTCCGCCTGACCTGTTACTATTACAGGCTTTCGTATTACAGGGCGTTCTTCTGGGACCCGCCCGCGTGCGGTGTTAGCGAGCCCCGGCCCAAGGCAAGGATGAAGTATACGGGCGAGCGCCGGTTCCCGTTCATCCTTCAGAACTTGCACCGCTTCTCCTTTTATGCGGCTGCAGTTTTCGTGGTGCTGCTGACTTACGATGCAATCGCCTCTCTATGGCATGCTGACGGCTTTCACCTCAACGTAGGTACGCTCGTGCTGGCTGTGAACGCGGTGCTGATCGGGCTGTATACATTCTCCTGCCATTCCTGGCGGCACCTGATCGGCGGCAAGGTGGACTGCTATTCGTGTAACGTGATGAGCACAACACGCTACGGAATATGGAAGCAGATTTCATATCTGAATGCGCGCCACTCATGGTTCGCCTGGCTAAGCCTGTTCTCGGTAGCATTGGCCGATATGTACGTTTGGTTTGTTTCTGCGGGCATACTCACTGATTTTCGGTTCTTCTAAAGAGACCCGGGAGACAGGGAGAGCAGTTCAAGAACTATCGAAGTTGGAGTACACAGTTGGAAGCTTACGACACATTTGAACATGACGTTTTGGTGATAGGGGCCGGCGGCGCGGGATTGCGCGCCACCATCGCTGCTGCACAGGCCGGGTTGGACGTGGGCGTTGTGTGCAAGTCCCTGCTGGGGAAGGCACACACTGTCATGGCCGAGGGAGGTGTGGCGGGGGCGCTTGCCAACCTGGACAGTAAGGATAGTTGGCAGGTCCACTTCATGGACACCATGCGCGGTGGGTCGTTCCTCAACGATCCTCACACTGCGGAGCTACTCGCCAAGGAGGCCCCGGAGCGTGTGCTTGAGCTGGAGCAATGGGGGGCAGTCTTTGACCGCACGCCCGAGGGCCTGATTATGCAGCGGCCGTTCGGCGGGCATACTTATCGCCGCTTGAACCATGTGGGCGACCGCACGGGGCTTGAGCTTATCCGCACTTTGCAGGACAAAGCCGTGTCTGTCGGCATGAAGTGCTACATGGAAACCACTATCACGCGGCTGCTGAAAGATGGCGACGGGGTGGTGGGTGCTTTCGGGTATTACCGAGACTCGGGGCGCTTCTTTCTGATCAAGGCGCGTGCTGTTGTGCTGGCGACGGGCGGGTGGGGACGTATGTACAAAGTCACCTCGAACTCGTGGGAGTCGACGGGTGACGGCGCGATCCTGGCCTATAATGCTGGCGCGGAGCTGATGGCCATGGAGATGGTGCAGTTCCACCCGACAGGAATGGTGTGGCCGCCAGGTGTGCGCGGGCTGCTGGTAACAGAGGGCGTGCGCGGCGAAGGCGGGGTTCTGCGCAATAACAAGGGCGAGCGCTTTATGTTCAACCCCGACTACACTCCTCCCTCGTACAAGGGGAGATACGCGGACACGGAAGAAGAGGCGACACGCTGGCTGACCGACAAGGACAACAACAGGCCGCCGCCTGAGCTGTTGTCGCGTGACGTCGTATCGCGGGCCATCTATCGCGAGGTGAAGGCAGGGCGAGGGTCGGAGCATGGCGGCATATACCTCGATATAACTTCTCGCGGGGCCGATTACATCAAGCGCAAGCTACCCAGCATGTGGGAGCAGTTCCATGCCCTGGGAGATGTTGACATAACTAAAGAGCCGATGGAAATCTATCCGACCATACATTACACGATGGGCGGAGTGAAGTCCGACGCTGAGACGTGCGCTACGAACGTGCCGGGGCTTTTTGCAGCGGGAGAAACGGCTGCAGGGCTTCACGGCGCGAACAGGTTGGGCGGCAACGCGCTGTCCGATCTCCTCGTGTTCGGCAAGCGAGCAGGTGACGCGGCTGCCGAGTATGCGCGGTCGGCGCAGGCGGGCAGCATCAATGAAGGCGAGCTGGCGGACGAAGAGGCGTCTATGCTGGATGTGTTTAGCAATCCCGGCAAAGAGAACCCCTATATGCTCACCGAAGAGTTACAGAACACCATGCAGGAAGGGGCCATGATCGCCCGCACGGAAGAGGGTCTGACCGATTGCCTGCAGAAGGTCCTGGCGCTGCAAAAGCGCGCCCAGAACTTGCATGTGGAAGGATCGCGCATCTACAACCCAGGCTGGCATACGACCCGCGACGTGCGCAACATGCTAACAGTGTCGGAGATAATTGTGCGCTGTGCTCTGGAGCGGAAGGAAAGTAGAGGGGCACAGTGGCGGACCGACTACCCCGACCCGGATCCGGAATGGGGCAAGAAGATGCTGATAGCAACCAAAGGCGCACAGGGCGAGGTTAATATATCGACCACGCCACTGCGGGAGATGAGCCCAGAGCTGGCGGTCCTGTTCGAGGCAGCCAAGGCCGGCACCGAGACCAAGTAGTAAACTGTACAGGGTGCAGGTAAATGCGGTAGTTGATAAGCATGAATATGACCTTTCCAGACAACTTCAGGTTTGGGGTAGCCGACGCCGACTTGCAGGTGATCGGCGAAGACCGCACGCGGGCAGAGGAAGATTCTCAGCCTACGATGTGGGATCACTTCGCCCGCCACTCGGGTAAGGCCTTCGGCAACCACACTCCGGGTATTGGCGCGGATAGGTTCACTCGGTGGCGAGAAGATGTTGACATAATGAGGAAGATGGGGCTCCGGCACTACCGGACGTCAATCTCGATGTCGCGCTTCCTGCATGAGAACGGCGACGTGAATAGCAAGGCGGCTGAGTGGTACACCAACTACTTCCGCAGCCTCAAGGACGCGGGCATTTCGGTATATGCGACGCTGCACCACTGGGACATACCTCAGCAACTGAACGAGAAGGGCGGATGGACGAACAGGGACATCGTGGACATCTTCGGCAAGTTCGCCGGGAAGGTAGCCGGAACGCTCGGCGAGTATATTGACGAATACTTCATACTCAACGAACCCTGGTGCAGCTCGCTCCTGAGTTACTACGAAGGCACACATGCGCCAGGCAGGCCGGCGGATGATGCGCAGGCGTTGCCGCAGGCGCTGTTGGCCGCTCATAACCTGCTGCTCGCACAGGGCGTGGCCTATCAGGTCCTGAGAGAGGGCGCGCCGAAAGCGAAGCTTGCAACCTCTATCAATGTCCAGCCTGCCTATGCTTACTCGGATAAGTCCGAGGACATAGAGGCTGCCCGAATCGCCGGGGCATCATACTACCAGTGGTTCTTCGACCCGATGTTCATCGGGCGTTACCCTGAGAGCATGGTGGAGTTGTACGGCAAGGCTATGCCGAAGTTCGGTGACGACGACATGGAGGTCATCAAGGTCGGCGGGAAGTTGGACGCGCTGGGGATAAACTATTACAGGGGTGCCCTGTACGCTTACGACAAGAACGCGCAACTGAAGTTCAGCGAGGTCAAGGCTGATGGGCCGACCAACGATCTGGGCTGGCCGATCTTCGTGAGACCGATCTATCCCGAAGCGATGTATGACATCCTGGGGCAAGTGTATTATTCTTACGAGCCGTTCGGCCTGAAACGTATTTACATCACCGAAAACGGGATGGCGCTGAAATCGGTGTGGGATGGCAAGAGCAGCGTGCTGGAGGACGACAGGCGGATAGAGTACATGCGCGAGCACCTGCGCCAACTCGGCGAAAGCATCAAGCGGGGAATACCTGTAGAAGCCTAT
This sequence comes from Chloroflexia bacterium, assembly GCA_038203825.1. Lineage (GTDB taxonomy): Bacteria > Chloroflexota > Chloroflexia > QHBQ01 > JADMIH01 > JADMIH01. Next base: position 45,457 of record JBBRDO010000019.1, read on the forward strand.
TTCACCTGGACGCTGTTGGACAACTACGAGTGGGCCGAGGGGTACAGGCCGGAGTCGGCTTTCGGGCTAATTCACGTTGACAGGGAACCTTTGGGCAAGGGATCTATGGACCGCGTATGGAAGAAGAGTGCCTACTGGTACCGGGATCTGATAAAGAGCAGAGTGCTAACGTAAGAGTAGCATGGGGCGAACAGTAACTTTCATATAGAGAAGCATTACGAGAGGGAGATATACGGATGGACAAAGTGACTTTGCGAGTATTCAGGGGCGACGCCGACGGGGGAGCCGAGCAAGAGTACGAAGTGCCAACCTTCCCCGGCATGGTGGTGCTGGACGCTATACACCACATACAGCAACATGATGACACGACGCTCTCGTGCAGGTGGAACTGCAAGGCGGGCAAGTGTGGATCGTGCAGCGCCGAGATCAACGGCCTGCCGCGCTTGCTGTGCAAATCGCGCGTGTCCGAATATGCGGGCGAGGGCGGCACTATCACTGTACACCCCATAAAGACTTTTCCTCTCGTGAAGGATCTGGTGACCGACGTTTCGTGGAACTACAGGATGTCGTCCCGCATTGCGCCCTTTACGCCTGCTGAAAGCGCCCCCAAGCCGTTCGTGATGCAGCAGATAGATGTGGACCGCATACAGGAGTTCCGCAAGTGTATAGAGTGTTTTCTGTGCCAGGACGTATGCCACGTCTTGCGCGACCATGACCGCAAGGACATCTTCTATGGGCCTCGCCAGATGATCAAACTGGCGAACCTCGATATGCACCCCTACGACGGATTGAACAGACGCGAGATGATCAGGGAAGAGGCAGGAGTGGGTGCCTGCAACATCACCAAGTGTTGCACAGAGGTGTGCCCCGAGCATATCCACATCACAGACAACGGCATCATACCGCTAAAGGAGCGCGTGGCCGACATTTATTTCGACCCCGTGCTATGGCTGGCGCGCAAGATCATGTTCAGTGAGCCGAGCAAGAAGCCCAGCGCCTCGAACTTCCAACCTGTGACGTTCTTTACGAATGGCAATGGAGAAACGCCTGATGTGGTCACCGCGAGCTCTAACGGCAAGAACGGAACGGGCGGCACGAGTGGCACAAGCGGAATGACCGGCGCTGTGCGTGGGATACCGCCACAGAAGCCTCTGCCGCGCATGGAAGGGGGTCCTCCCGGCGTGGTTAAGTCGGAGATAGAGTTTCACCCGCAGAACCCGAACATCGCCAGGGCGCCAGGCACGGACAAGGGAGAGTAGGGCCTAAGGCTCATACCATGCCTGAAAAACGCGTGCTCATCACCGGAGCAGGGGGCTTTGTCGGGAAGCACCTGCTCACCTATCTTTCTGCTACCACCGATTGGCTGCTTTTTGGTAATGCTCACAGTCGCCCGGGCAGTTTTGACCTGCCCCGCCTCAAGTGGGTGACACTGGACCTAACCGACCGGGAACAGACCGAGACCGTGCTGGGTAGCGTCCAGCCCGATTATGTGTTTCACCTGGCCGCGCAAAGCAACGTCCAGCGCGCGTTTGCTGATCCCGAGGGCACGATAATCAATAACGTGGTAAGCCAGCTGAACTTGCTGGACGTACTGCGTGCGCAATCGCCTGATACCAGGGTTATGATAGCCTGCTCATCGGAGCAGTATGGACTTGTGCGCCCCGAAGACCAGCCAATCGACGAAGACACGCCCTTTCGCCCCAATAATCCTTATGCCGTGAGCAAGATCGCCCAGGACGCGCTTGCACTGCAGTACTTCCTCAGCTATGGTCAGCCCACTATCAGGGTGCGCTCGTTCAACCATATCGGTCCCGGCCAGAGCGAGCAGTTCGTTAGCGCGGCCTTTGCCCTTCAGGTAGCATCCATCGAAGCGGGCAAGCAGGAACCTGTTATGCACGTGGGCAACTTGGACGCCCAGCGCGATTTTACCGACGTGCGCGACATGGTGCGTGCCTATCACCTCTGCATTACGGAAGGTGATCCGGGAGAGGTGTATAATATAGGCTCAGGCAAAAGCCACTCAATACAGTGGATACTGGATACCCTTGTGGGTATGAGCGCCGTGGAGGTGGAAGTACGGCAGGACCCGGCCCGCATGCGCCCCGCAGATATTCCGCTCCTGGTTTGCGACCCCACTCGGTTCCGGAAGGCAACCGGCTGGCAGCCTGAAATACCGCTCGAGCAAACGTTGCGCGATATTCTTGAATACTGGAGAGGAGCAGTGAAGCGCGGAGGCTGAGGCGCTTTACGAAAACGCTAATGAAAGCAGTAATTCTTGTGGGCGGGCAGGGCACACGCCTGCGCCCCCTCACACTCACAACGCCGAAGCCTCTTATGCCGCTGGTGAACAGGCCGTTCTTCGACCACGTTCTTTTCCTGCTTGAGAGCCATGGCATAACGGACGTTATTCTCGCCATCGGCTATCGCTCGGAGAGCTGGACCGAAACATATGGCGACGGCTCGCACCTGGGGGTGAAGCTGACCTATGTGCGCGAGGAAAGGCCGCTTGATACGGGCTGGGCTATCAAGAACGTACAGAGCCACCTTGATCCGAGCGAGGCGTTCATGGTGTTCAACGGCGACATCCTCACCGACCTCGACCTGACAGGCATGATCCGCTTTCACCGGGAGCACAAGTCGGTCTGCACGATCTCGCTCACGCCTGTGGAAGACCCCAGCGCATATGGCGTGGTCGATATGGACGACCTGGGCCGGATAGAACGCTTCACCGAGAAGCCCAAGCGCGAAGAAGCAACCTCTAACTGGATCAACGCCGGCACGTACATCCTTGAGCCATCGATGCTTGACTATATTTCTGAGCCGCAGATACTGGAAGAGATACCGCCGGGCCGTCCCTATTCGGTCGAGTACGGGCTGTTCCCCAAGCTGTTGCACGAGCACAAGCCTCTGTTTGGTTACCGGAGCGGCGCTTACTGGTTGGATATCGGCACGCCGGGTAAGTATTTGCAGGCACACGTTGACCTGCTGACCGGAAGGTTGGCTTCGCACTTGCCTGTGGAAGGTGAGCATCTGGCGGAGCATGTGTGGGCCGGTGCGGGGACGTTCGTGCACAGCAGCGCGCGCCTGAGCGGGGCCGTTGTGCTGGGCAAGGGCTGCCAGGTTGCGGAAGACGCTTTCATTCTGGGACCCACGGTGCTGGGCGACAATTGCATCGTCGGGGCAGACGCTGAGCTACAGGGCGTGGTCGCCTGGGAAGGGGTCACGTTTGCCACCAGGAGCCGCACACGGCACTCGATAGTGGCGCGAGGCGCGACGGTTGGCCCGGAAACGAGGGTGGAGAACGGCTCCATCGTGGGCGACCAGGCGAACACCGGGGCCAGGAACTTCCTGTCGCACGGCCTGAAGCTACAGCCGGGAATAACGCTGCCTGATAATGGCGTGACCTTCTGATGAGCGATAATTCACGCGCGGCAGTTTTCTCTGACGTGGAAGGTACATTGATTGACGGCAGCCTCCCACGGATGGCGCTGGATGCCGGCAACAAAATGGGCTTCTTCTCGCCCTGGCAGAAATCGCAGTTCTACTTCTTCGGGATACTGGGCAAAGTCGCGCCTGGAAAGCTAAAGCAGTCGGTGAGGCTGGCTGCTATCAAGCGCGCCATGGCAGGACAGAAGCGCCGGAACGTGGGAAAGCTCGTGGAGGTCGTTGTGCCGCAAGTGATGGCGTTGGTAAAGCCTGGCACGCTGGCTCGGCTGAAGGCGCACCAGGCGGCGGGGATGCCCCTTTTTCTGCTGAGCGCTGGATTGCACGAGCTCGTGGAGGGGATAGCGGTCGAGCTGGGCGGCAGGGGCGAGGGCACGCGCTATGTGGAGAGGGGCGGCGTGTATCAGGCCGAGCTAGATGGACCGGCCTGCCAGGGCGAAGGCAAAGCGGCTCGCGCTCTCGCCATTTGCGCCGAGATGGGTTTCGACCCGGCCCAATGCTATGCGTATGGAGACACCATCAATGACGTGCCTTTTCTCGCCGTATTCGGCCACGCCCATGCTGTTGATCCTGATCAGGGATTGGCTGCGGAGGCGAGGCGGCGGGGATGGCCGGTCTTGCAGGGAACGTAAGCTAAGCCGGGGCCTTTCACTTGTGATCTGATATCCAGGGGGCTTCGGGAGCCATTGTGAGCTTTGCAAGCGCGCGCAGTATAGTGTCGTAGTTCACCCGCCAGCCCGCGAAGTCTTCCCAGGCTTGCTGTCTGTCTGCTTTCATGGGGATGCCGTACTTTTGCAGTCTGTCGTATACGGCGTCGTATTCGTCACGAGAGATGGTTATGGAGTCACCCCTCTGAGGGGTTGGGTTGTAGGGTACCTGGAAGAAGTCGGCAATGTGGCGCAGCGCCAGGAACCCCGCCCTGATACAAAGGTCGGCCTGGGGGTCTCTCGGCATATCGAGGGTGGATGCCGCCAACGAGGCCGAGTCGAGCACAGCACCGGCAGCCACGATCCAGGATAGCTTTGACCGTGGCGACCTGTAGAAGGAGAGTACTGCGAGCGACGTATGGGTCTCATCGAGCTCGGCGAACCAGCGCTCCCATTCTTCCCACATGGCGTTCAGCCTGCCGAAACCGTGTATGCGATAGAAACGCTCAAATAACTCGGGGGCGGAAGGTGGTGTGCCTGCACGCACTTCCAGCAGCGAAACGAGCATTTCTCTCTTAGAGAACGCCGCATAAATGGTTGGGAGGTAGCCGATAAGAAGAGCGATCAGCACAAGGCCGGTGAAGGCCTCGCCGAAGATCAGCACCGTCTCGGGCAGATTCTCGGCCTGGGCGAAGCCGAGCGTGAAGATGGAGGAGAGACTTAGTTTATAGGCGGTTTCCCAGTCTTCAGAGCCTGTTGCCCAGAACATGGCCATATAGCCCGCGAGAGAAATGGCAAGCCAGGTGCCCACGAGGGCAAGCAGGCTTATGGGTGCGTAAACGGCCATGATGCGGTCACGGCTTGTGTACTCTTTGTACCGTTTCGTGACCATATGGAAGAACGCTCGAATGGCAAGGAAGACCAGGCGCGTGATTTCGCTGCGCCCGGCTCTGGGCAAGATGAAGGTCAAGATGGCCGACCATAGCACGGCGATGACCGCTGCTAGCCCGAGCAAGAAGACAAGCAGCCTCAGGGCAAGATCCATACTATTCGGTTACCGCGCCCAGTTTTGCCATGATCTGATGCACGGCTGTGACTTCGTCCTGATTGATGTTGTGCCCCATGTTGGGGTAGAGGCGGGCATCAACGGCGGCGCCCAGTGCTTCGAGTACCTGCGCGGATTCTAGCACACGCGCTTTGGGGATGTGCGGGTCTCGGTCGCTGCAGCCCAGGAAGACGGGGGTGCCTTCGAGCGAGCCTGCGTAGTCGCGGGGGGCGTCGTCGGGGCCTATCAGACCGGCGCTCAGACCCACTACGCCTGCGTAACGACGTGCATGGCGGGCGGCATATTCAGTTGCGAGGCAGCCGCCCTGCGAGAAGCCGAGCAATATCACGCGCTCGAGAGGGATACCGGCGTCGACTATGTGCGCCAGAGCCGCGTCGAGCACGGCCAGCGCGGACGACAGCCAGGGCTCGTTCATCTCGAAGGGAGCGAGGAATGAGTAGGGATACCAGGTACCGCCAACCGCCTGCGGTGCAACATAGGCGAAACCGGCTGTGTCAAGCGGATCGGCAAGACCGAGGATGTCTTCGGCTGTAGCTCCGCGACCGTGTACCATTAGCATAGCTGCGGTAGCCACTTTTAGCGGCACACCCGCAGTCAGTAAGTGGCTATTCGCGTGCGGGCCGGGGATGTTCGGTGCGTCGGTCATTGAATTGGTATCCTATGCAGATGTCGACTGATAGATATTATAAGCCAAATGCCGCAATAGCTGCTGCCCATTCGGGGTCGCGCTCGCCCGGGACGAAGGGCACGTAGAAAGCCACGCGGTCGGCCAGGCCCGCGTATCTTCTTGCTATCAGGGTGACGGCAGCGGCGAGTGTGTCCGCTTCGACGGTGAACTGTGCCAGCATGTCGTCTGTGATCAATGCGCCCATTTCGTCCCACTTGCCGCGCGTGGCGAGCAGGCTCAGGGCATGTCCTATCTCTTCCCAGCCGTGAAGTTCGAGCAATGTGCGGTAGCTGGGAGTGGAAGCGTAGAAGGCCAGTTGCTTGCGCGTCTCGGTGCGGGCCAGCTCGCGTTCTTCGCCCTGTCCTACTATCGTGAAGACGCTCACGCAGACCTGGAAATCGGAGCGGCTGCGCCCCGACTCGACCAGACCCTCCTGAATCCAGGGCAAGACAGCCTCGCCGAGGTAGCGGATCGAGTGGAAGGGGTGCGCATGGAAGCCGTCGCACACTTCGCCCGCCAGCCGGCACAACCGCCTGTTGACTCCGGCAATGTAGATAGGTGGAATGTGCGCCGGGTCCGGCATGGGAGGAGGGCTGAAGAAGGGGGTCATCAGCTTGAGGTTGTAGTGCGGGCTTTCGTAGCGAAGGCGCTCGCCCGTTTGCCAGCATTGCCAAACGGCCCTGACAGCGCCGATGTAGTCGCGCAGACGCTCGACAGGAGCGTCCCAGGTGGCAGAGAAGCGACGTTCTATGTGCGCCTTGACCTGAGTACCCAATCCGAGGCTGAAGCGGCCTCCTGAGGCCTGCGCGAGATCCCACGCAGTGTAAGCGGTGACCGTTGGGCTGCGCGGAAAAGCGATGGCGACCGCTGTGCCCATCTCTATGCGCGAGGTGCGGAGGGCCGCGGCTGCCAGGGGCAAGAAGGGGTCGTGGGACGTTTCATTTGTCCACACGCCGCTGAAGCCCAGCCGTTCGGCCACTTCGGCGGCATGGGCTGCTTGTTTGAGGCTATCGGTCTTTAGAAGTGCATCGAACTTCATCTCTATGGAGTTTGAGTGGTGGCTTGTTGAGTTTCATTGTAGGTTTGGATATAGAAGAATCCCCTCTGGACGAGGTTGTTGTCTACGTACATCTCTATGGTCCAGATGCCGGAGCCAAGATCGTAGGCTTCACTGTAGGCATCATAGGGGTCTGTAACAGTGATCCACCTGTCGCCCGACTCGGTGTTGGGCCAATTATCCACGATGTAGTCATAGGCGGGATAGCGGTAGTAGTTGTTGTAAACCTTGAAGGATACCTTCTGGCCTTTCTGTATGCCCGAGTAGGTGTAGTAAGCCTTAACGCTTTTGGTACCGTTGGGGAAGTCAGAACCAGTTTGCTCGACGGGCATATTTGTGCCCGTTGCGCCGAATGTGAAGCTGGTTATATTTGCGGTGGAGGTGACATCGGCTGGCATCTTCCCGGTTTTCGCCAGGGATTCGAAGGCCGATATTTTGTCGCGCAATTTGTAGATTACGGTGACTGCTTCGTCAATCGTGTTGGTTGCGTCGGCGATCTTGTCCTTCGGAGGGGCCATAGTAAAGGAATAGTCGGTGGCATCTACGCGGTCAATCAGGTTATCCAGGTCGGTCACGCTGGCATCCAGGTAGTACCAGAAGTTGGAAGAGACAGTCTTCCCTCTGTCCAGAGCGTTTTGTATCTGGTCGTAAGTGCGGGCAATGCCTGTGTTGTATTCTGCTTCGGCGTCCTGATACTTGCCCTGTGACAGCAACGCCAGCGCTAGATTCATGCGTACGGGTATAGTGTTGGGGTTTTTGTCGAGGACCTGCCTGTCGGCTTCGATCGCTTTGTCCAGATCACCCAGGAGGTAGTAGGTCCAGCCCAGGTTCCAACCTGTGTAGGTGTCGTTCTTGCCTGCTTTTTGCACGGCAAGGTAGTCTGTAAGAGCGAGCTGGAGCTTGTCCGTATATGTTTGGAAGCTCTTGTTCGCATCCTCCGTGTTGCCCTGTGCCTGGCTGTTGTGGCCGGCAGAATAGGCATCCGTGGCCTGGCTAAAGTAGGTGTTGGCTCGCTCGTAGAGGGCGCTTACATAGCCGGGAGCTTGCTGAAGAGAGTCGTTGAATGACGCGATCGCGTCATCGTAGTTTCCTGCCTGTTCCTGCCCCGCTCCCTGCGAATATGAGTCTATAGCTGTGGTGCTGATGCTGCGGACAGGCTGAGTATAGACAAGGCTCGTCCATACGACAGTGCCGAGCACCATAACTACTCCTGCGGCAGCGAATATATAGCGCACGAAGCTGGAAGCAGCCAGCGAGAGGCCGAAGAGGGCGAGGGCTATGGCCAGCAGCGTGAGTTGGGCTATGTAGGCGTTGGCTTTGCCGTCCCATGTATTGTGCAGGTCCAACTGGACAGCCGCCCGCTCGCCGAGGTTGATTGACCTCTCCTGATACAGGTCTGCCGCGTATGCGAAGTCGTTAGGGACGACCTCGGTGTTGGGGTCGTAGTACTTGGGATCGAAAATGGTGCTCTGGGTCTGGATGGAGGCTTGAGCGTCGCGGTAGCGCTTGGCTGCTGCCGGATCGCCGTGTCTGTCGGCCGATTGCGCCAAAATATCGAGTTGCTTCCAGGCCTGGGCGACCGTGTTGAAGTTGTAGTTCATCTCAGAGGAACCGTAGGTGCTTTGGCCCAGCGACTGGAGGGAATATTGTTGGACGTTGCGGTTGGCACTGCCCGACTGGTTTGAGGCGTCACTCTGCAAGTATGCAACTACGGACGCAATAAGGGCTACCGTCGCGATCAATATCGTTATGATACGTTTGAATGGCTCTTCTTTCTCTTCCTGTTCAGCGGCTCCTTCTTCTCGGGCAATCTGAACCTGCTCGGCTGTTGTGAGCTCTGGCGGGACGGGCTGCGCCAAAAGGGGAGGCTGGCCACCTATATAGGCGCCCGTTTGCGGGTCGTAGGAATAGGGACGGTTGGGGAGGACCTGCTGCCCGTCCGGCAGGTTTTGCTGTGGATAGTGTGGCGTAGGCGCGGAGAGGGGAGGAGCGGTTGCGGGCGAGGCCGCAGGTATAGGTATAGGTTGACGGGCCTTATTGCCGCGCGCGATGCCTACTATCAACAGCAGGAGCGCCGCGGCGAAGGTGATGCCAAGCAGGAAGTAGGTGGCAGGCATTACGAAGGCACCCACGTCGGCTGCGACCATGGTGTCGGAGTCGATCATGTAGGCCGCGACCCCGCCGAGGATCATGAAGAGTAGGCCGCCGAGGGCCGTGGCATATTTTGCGATGCTGCTCAGCACCTCGGACAGGGCCAGCAGCCAAAGCGCGATAGCCAGCACAACGAGCATTGAGACCAGCCCCATGACTTTGTTGCTCAGGGCGTCTGAGGTGTCGAAGTGGGACTGGTAATCGAGATCTTTGTTCTCTGCAGCCTGTGCGAAGGCTTCGTTGATTTCCCTGTTGAAATCGTAGTCGTCGTTCTGGTCGAGATAGCGATCGGGGAAGAAGTAGAACCTGCTGGTGTTTGCCAGGTCGAGGGTCTCGGTGATGATACGCGCTATGCGGTCAGCATCGGCGGGAGAGGCATTTGTCAGGGTGCCGTCGGTCAGCAGGCCTTTTGCCAGCGTGCGATTACGCAGATAGTCAACATAGCCGATCTCGTGCCCGTCGCCCTGGATGTAGCTAACCGCTATAGTTCCCTGGGCATTTTGCAGAGCGAGTAAGCCGCGCGAGTCGTTATCGCCGGCTTCATTGCTCGCGGTATTAGCGCGCCATGCCACCCACGCGCCAAGGACGGTTACCATGGCGAGGAGAGTGGATACGGTGATCTTGAACCACTGGCTGTGCCGGCGTTTCTTCGGTTGGGTTCTCTGGGTTGGGCCGGTGTTCTGCGCCGGTTGCGGTGCTTGGTTATCCACGGATCTCTACCCCCTGTTCAGCGATTCTTTCGCATGCAAGATTACGCACGACTATAGTGCCTCGCGTAGTGCCGGTGTGACTTATAAGACGCGCAGTCTGAGAATACGAACCTGCCATTGTGATGATATCACGGGAGGGCATGGCCGTCAATCGTACCGGCGGTGTGTTAGGTTGTCTTCTGCGGGAGTGAGTATTCTCGCGGCGGGCATGATCGGGACGTGATACAATCCGGAGTGTGCGGCGCTTGTGGCTGGAGGCTTCGCGACTACTTTTGGGCGGGCATGAACACAGTTGACATAACAATATTGAGTATAGTGGCGATCAGCACTGCGGTGGGCTTCTACTGGGGGCTTATACGGATGGTGATTGCTATTGTCGGATTGGGCGGCGGCATATTCGTGGCGGGCCGCTATTACGCCGACGTGGCCGCGTTCCTGCACCCGGTAGAGGGTGGGGGGCTGGTTGGGGACGAGAACTGGGCGCGGATCATTGCGTTTGTGGGCATCGTGATAGCAGTGAGCCTGCTGCTGGGGGTGGTGGGGTCGATCTTGCGCATCGTGGCCAGGCTGTTGTTTATCGGGTGCCTCGACAGGGCGTTGGGCGGGCTGCTGGGCTTCATAATGTCGATCATCCTCGTGGTGGCGGTTGTGGTGGTTGTGACCGTGTTTCCAGTGCCAGGACTGTCGGAAGCGGTGCAGACATCGCAAGTTGCCCAGCAGTTGAGTGGGTTTGTGCCGGTGGTGCTTGCCTTCCTGCCCCCTGAGTTTCAGCAGTATTTCGAGTTGGCGAAGCTGGTTGTGCCGGGGCTGCCCTGATACGGACGACGGCAACACTACATTGTCGGTCGTCGGTCGTTCGTCGCCGCATAGTAATCACACCATCGGCTGATTACGCAGATCTCGCATAGTGGCCTCTGGGCCTTGCAGACCTGCCTGCCGTGCTTGATCAGGAAGATGTGGAAGTTGTAGCGCTTGTCGGGCTCGACTATGGCTTCCAGGTCGTCATGCGCCTGGTCGGCGGTGGTGCGCTCGCTGATGAGGCCCAGGCGGCCCGCCACTCGGTGGACGTGCGTGTCTACGGGCATGACAGGCATGCCACAGGCGAACATCAGCACGCAGGCTGTGGTCTTAGGGCCAACACCTCGGAAGCGCGCCAGGTATGCTTTGGCTTCGTCCACGGTCATGTCGGCTATGAAGTCGAGGTCGAGCACTCCTGCTCGTTCGTCCGATATCTGGCGCAGCACATTCTGAATGCGGGGGGCCTTGACGTTGGCCAGGCCGCCCGACTTTATGGCTTCGATCAGCAACTCAAGAGGAGCATCGCGGACTTCCTCCCAGGTGGGGAATTGCGCGCGCATAGCACCAAAGGCGCGGTCGCGGTTGGTGTCGGAGGTGTGCTGGGAGAGGATAGTGAGGACAAGTTCGGAGAGAGGGTCGGTAGAGGAGGTCCAGGTGAGTTGGCCATAGGCTGTGGCGAGGGCGTCATAGATGGGGTCGATCTTTTCCTGGGGGGAGAGGATAGTGTCTGTGGTCTTTTGATTCATAGCGGGATATTATAGCATAGGGAAGGACGACGGACGGTAGGGTAGGGGCCCTTAAACGCAAAAACGGACCAACCATCGTCCAGGTCGTCCGTTGTCGAGTTAAAAGAAAAGAGAAGAAATGCCCCGCAATGGCCTACTTTCCCACCGCCACAAAACGGAAGTATCATCGGCGCTGTATTGTTTCACTGCCAGGTTCGGGATGGGACTGGGTGGGACCAATACGCTCAAATCACGGAGCAAATCTTCTCTGCTTAGCAAAGATGAATAGCAACCTGGGAAGTCGACTTACTTTGTGGGCAAGAGGACAACCGGTTGAAACGAAGAACAAAAACGGGGTAACGCACCAAACTCATCGTCACCGACCTGTGATTATTATGACCACAAGTCGCTTCCAAAACGTGCTTGCTCTCTATTTGAAGAGTGCGTCCCAGGTCTAGTCATCACGAACGCTTGTGAGCGTAAGCAATGAGGAGAAGGGGGAAGCAAAATTCAAGATAGGGGGAGACAAGCGTTCGACCATGAGGCACAATTTAGCTCTCCCATTACTGGGGAAACACTCATGTGCTCACAACCTGGTAATCTTCCAGGGGTCTTATCTTCTCTCTTTCGAGGAAGTAGGAAGGCTAATCTGGAGGGGGGTTTCCCGCTTAGATGCTTTCAGCAGTTCTCCCTTCCCAACGTAGCTACCCGGCAATGCTTATTCAACAACCGGCACACCAGAGGTTGGTCCACCCCGGTCCTCTCGTACTAGGGGCAGCACCTCGCAACCTTCCAACGCCCACAGCGGATAGAGACCGACATTTTTGTTACGCCCACGCCTTATTATAAGTGCCATGGGGGACAGGGCATTTCTGCCTGTCTCTGCATATCGCTATGCAGATCGGACTATATCTTCAACCGAACCGGTTGTCTGGCGTATAGTCTCTGAGGATTCCAGATGGTCTAATATGCTCATCCAATCTCGTTTGCGATATCTGCCTCCACCATTTGTGGTGAGGGCGAGAGCCAGGAGGCTACGAAGTCCATCTCTGTTTAGATGTTCTCCTGCTGCCATCCGTTTTACAACGGAAGCAAACACCTCAAACTCTTTCTGCTTTGCCGAGAGGAGAGGGGATCTTTCGAAGAAGGGGATTACCTTTTCAAGTAAATCCTTGTGTCTTCGTACAGCAAGCACTAGCACATCACCTTTTCTGCCATTGGACTTGATTGTTCCACAAGCCAAGTGCCTTTTGATGATTTCCAATACCTCTGCGCGATCCCTGTTCTGTGAAACATGGAATTCCGGAATAAGCTGGACACCCAAGTTGGTACTTGGATTGACCTGTACCGAAACGGAGAAGGAACCTTCTCCATCCACGTACCCAGATATATAACCATCTAGCCTTTCCTGCATGATTGACCGCACCTGAAGCGTTGTCAGTTACGGGGTGAATTATACCACACCCATAACTAGCCCAGGATACTAAACTCCTATAAGGAGACGGTGTTTCCAGCATTTGGCCAGATTTATAGACAGCAACGATATCTACTGTCTCACGACGTTCTGAACCCAGCTCGCGTGCCGCTTTAATGGGCGAACAGCCCAACCCTTGGGACCTACTCCAGCCCCAGGATGCGACGAGCCGACATCGAGGTGCCAAACCTTGCCGTCGATGTGAACTCTTGGGC
>JBBRDO010000020.1:0-57639 GCA_038203825.1 Chloroflexia bacterium
GCAGACAAAGCAAGATGATTTCAGCTTGATAATGCCGGTACTTGAACAGGTTGGGTTGACTCATGAGGAAGGCTCCAGTTGCAGACAGCTATGCTCGGCGAGCCCACTCTAACAGAGCCTGTGAGTTGTTGCAACACAGCCATGATGAGCTACTTAGCTGAATCCTGGCTGAATCGAACCTGAGACTTGACTGAACTTACTCGCGGAGAGAGCAACGGGCATGGTTTTTGCGCCGTGGTCGGCAGCAGTCACAGGGCGCAGGGGTACGGTAGCGGGTGTAACGGGCGCGGAGAGCCCCACCTCCACACCAGAGGAGCGAGCCAACAGGTCCTGCATTTACAAGCTTCCTCTAGCTTGAGGCAGTCGGCACAGGGTGAAAAGAGCAGCCCTGTCTGGTAAAGGAGAGGGCCACTCTTTTGAGAAGGGAGAAAAGGGAACCGCGAATAGCACGTCACGAACGGCAGGCTAGACGATCAAGAGCGTGAAGATACCCACCGTAATGGCCGCGCCGCTGGTCAGGAGCTTGAGTACGGCGCGCTTGTGCATCTGCCATCTCGCTAGCGCCCGGTACACGGGAGGGCTGCTCGCCAGGCCAAGGATGATGAGCAGCGGGCCCACGAACACGATATTATAGATCACCAGGTAGCCGAAACCCTGGAAGAATGTGTTCTGCGACGAGAGGAGTGCGAGCACGCCAAGGTAAACCGATCCTGCGCACGGTACTGTGCACAGCCCGACCAGCATGCCGGCCCCGAACAGCGCTGGAAAGGAGAGCTTGCTCACAAGCCCCTTGAGTTTCATGTGATCCACGTGCGCCGTCAGCACGGTGCCCCACTCGGGGATCATCACTTCCTGTAGTGCTTTCAAACCCAGGCCGAGGGCGAAGAAAGCCGCGATCCGGCTGGCGAAGTGGGTGCTACTCACCAGTTGGGCTGCCTGCAGGAATCCGAACAAGCCAAGCCCAAGCGCCAGGTACGTCAGGAATATGCCGGTGATATAGATACCGCCGTGTGAGACAAGCCACCTGCGAGCTTGCCACTCTCCTTCTTTACCCGGGTTGCGCTGCATCATGGCAAGCATCGTGGCGATAAAGACCATGAGTAGCGCGAACGCACACGGGTTGAGGCTGTCGATGAGCCCCGCTCCCATCACGACGGGCAATGTTAGCTGCCCTTGGTCAAACATCTATCTGCTCCTTGCATATCTGTATAGCCGCTGTGTGGACGCTGCGCAGCGGCTGCATTCCGGCTCGCCATGTAGAGGCCTAATGGAAAGTGAGCTTGCCCCGCATGGTGGGGCTCTTCTGGCCGCCGCAGCACACGTCGCAATAGAAGGTGTACTCTCCAGCCTGCTGCGCCGGTATCGATATGACCCGGGTCTGCTTGGCCTGCAATTTCTCGTTGATACCCAGGGCGTCCACGGCGAACTGGTGCTCGGCCCCGCTTGCATGGAACGGGCTCTCCCTGTTTACCAGCTTGAGCGTGACCGCCTTGCCTGCCAGGAAGTCGAGGGAAGGTGGCGTGAAACCGGACATACTCATCTCAACCGTGTAGTCGGCCATCTGCTCACCCATGTCGGTGGGCCGAATGAGCCACAGGGCTGTGCCGAGGATGAGGAGAGCTATGGCCAGGAACACCGCCAACCGCACCCTGAAACCGTACCGCGCCTCATTCTTCGAGCTTCCCTTCGTTACGGCCCCACTCGCCCCGCTTGGACCGTTTGGTCCACTCGTTCCCTGTTGGGTCGCCGTCCGCTCTACCCCGGTTACTTCCTTCTCTTCCACCGGGCCACAGCACGAGTGATCTTCCAGCATATTCAGCGCACTCTCATCCAGGATCGTTTTCTCACAGGCCGCACTAACCTCTTTGGTAGGCATACTGTAGCCTCGCTCCTTTCGCTTTCTCGTCTAGCGCCTTTCTTAGCGCGCATGGCATGCTACAGCGTACCGCGGCGTGCAATGTCACTCTAAGCATCGCATGCAATGTTGAGGACAGCCTTAAGGGAGGCTGAGAGAATGCTGAAGAAGTTGCGCTCGATCTTCTCGACCTTTGAGATCCCGGCCCTGGTGTTTGAGCACCCTGGCTCGGGTCTTCAGCAGACATTCAGCAATGATTCAGGCTCCCCTCAGGTGCGCCATGTATTCTTAGGCAGACATCTCTGCGATTGGCGTCCCGCCGATCCTTGCCACCGCGGCATCACAGTTCACTACACGACTGCTGATACGCATGGTAACAATTGCTGATACGCATGGTAACAATGGCATATTCAGCAATACAGTACTACTGCAGACTATTACAGGAGACAAACTTATGTACTTGTGGCTACTCTATTTTCTCGTCATACTCGTTGCGAGCCTTGTGGTCGGCAGGCATCTTGGCCGGTTCCAAGAATCGTGTACCGAGATGACGGGCATGATGGCAGGGATGACCATCGGTATGCTCGGCGGGTTTGCCCTGGGCTATGGAATGACAGCAGCCGCAGGGCGCGACCTCTTCATCGGTAACCTGATCGGAGTCTTGCTCGGGGCTGCCCTAGGCGGCTGGTTCGGGAGGACGGGCGGACTGATGGGTACCATGGACGGGGCGATGGGCGGCGTGATGGGCGGGTCGATGGGCGCGATGATAGCCGCTATGGTGTTTCCCGACTGGGCCCTCAACTGGACGGGTGTGCTATTCGGGGGCATCTACGTGGTGGGTTCCGGGGCCCTGGTTGCGCTTATAGAGAGCCGGGCTCCCGAGCATGAGGCCATACACTGGCTTCTACCCAAGCTGGCCCTCGTACGCCGTGAGCCACGCAGGGTGCATGTCAAAGGCAAGGGCGCTCCATCGAAATTGGCCCCCACGACAGTGGCTGCTTCCCGTCCAGCAATAGCGGGGGCAGCGTCTACTCGGACCGCTACGATTAAGATAGCCGGAACTCCGGTTGCTACACCAGCAACACCGATGCAGGACTACTACTCGCTCTTTGGCGTGCCCAGGGAGGCCGAGTTGGAGCGTATCGAGGAGGCTTACCTTGATCTACTCGCCGACGCGGACATCGATATCGTAAAGCGCGCTGATCGGGCGCTGGCAACTTTGAGCAACCCTGAGAGGCGTGCGATGTATGATGCGGCCCTTGCGGAGAGCCTCAAGCGTCAGCCCGAGCCGTCAGAAGCCGATGCCCGAGGAGATTGCTGCCCGCCACCCAAGAAAAAGGCGGACTCAGGGCAAAGCCATTCCACAAATGCCGTCACTCAGGCTACCCTGGCAGCCTCGACAACCGCGGCAAACCGGGCTACTACGACTACCCAGGTAGCCTCCGTAACGAGCAGAACTTCTAGTGCCGCCCAACCGACGGTCACCAAGGCCCCGGCAATAGTCCAACCGTCGCCCAACTATCACTCACCTGCTCCACCTGCTCCACCTGCTTCACCTGCTTCACCTGCTCCACGTATATCCGCCCCTCCCGCCGGTCCGGCACACGTCAGCGAGATGAAAGAGAGCATAAGACCTATGGCGAGCGGGAGAGGTCAAATGGGCAAGCAAAAGCAAGGTAGGCAAGCCGCTACCGGGGCTGGCAAGGGCAGCGGCCAGACTCCCTCCGGCCAGGCACATCGCGGCAACAGTCACGACAGCTCGCGTAAAGGAAGGCGCCCAGGCGCTTATCAGCAACCCGGCCTTAGCTTCAGCAGGCGTTTCGCAATAGGCATGGCCGCAACTATGGCCACCACGTTCGCACTGTTGCTCGTCGTATATGTCAGCACTCTGAACTCAGGTTCGAGCGCCCAGGCCGCCGGATACCTGAACCAGTCACCGCAGGGCGCGGCGTATCACGTAGGTAACCCCATCCCCAGCGAGGCCTCCCTCGAAAGCCAGGCAGTGGTCGCCACGGTTGGGGCTGATGGGGTCCAGACGGCGAACCTCGTGCTGGACCAGGCCACCTCCTCGTATAAGCCGGCCGCCATTAAAGTGAAGAAGGGCTCGCCCGTGCGCCTGAACGTTTCGGTGGAAGGCTCCAGCCGCGATTGCCGCAGCGTGGTGCGGCTTCCTGCCCTCGGTGCTCAGGCGCTGACTCAACCGGGGCAGATCGTACCCATGAACTTCACTCCCTCGCAGGCGGGGGTGTACGAGTTCAACTGTCCTATGCAGATGATGAACCCCTCCTACCTGGTGGTAACCGACTGAGTGAACCACCCCACGCCTGAAGGCGGGGGCTTCGACAGACAGCTTACGCCGACTGTGGGGCAGTTCCTGCCCAACGATGAAGTATGTTCAATGCAGCATTGTGGTCCCGGTCCAATTCACACCCACACGGGCATGAATGCCAGCGGTCAGCGAGTGTTTTGGGCACAGTGGGCATTGCACCACAGGAGCTGCACATTTGGCTGGTGTTTCTGGGGTCAACAAACACGACTGCTCTGCCGGCACTTGCAGCCTTGCAGACACACATCTGTGTGAATTGCCCCCATCCAGCATCCGATATCGAAAGCGCGAGATTGTGATTGCGCACCATGTTTGCGGGCTGCAACTTCTCAAACACAATCGTGCCATATTCGTTCACCAGTTTTCTGGACTGTTTGTGGTGAAAGTCAGCCCGTTGGTTTCGAATGTCCCTGTGCAATTTGGCAACAGCCTTCTTTGCTCTGTTTCTGCGGTGGCTGCCCTTCTTTTTTCGTGACAGTTTCTGTTGTGCTTCAGCCAGTTTGGGCAGCGATTTGCGCAAATGTTGTGGATTTTCGATTCTTTCACCCGTATTGAGCGTGCCGAATGTGGTCAGCCCCAAATCAATGGCAACTGCACCGTCACTGTGCGGCATCGGGGCTTCGTCTGCCCCCTCAACAGAAAAACACACGTACCACTGTTCGCCTTCCCGTTTCACGGAAACAGTTTTCACCTGTCCCTGCACAGCTCTGTGCATGCGTACTTTCAGCGTGCCAATCTTTGACAGGCGCACCGTGCCTTTTTTGGCACCTGTGCTGTGCTGCAATGCCCAACCAGTTTGCGGGTATGTGAAGGGATCGTACCAGCCTGCACCTTTGAAACGTGGGTATCCTGGTGTCTCACCCACCTTCACCCGCCTGAAGAATGCCTGAAATGTTCTGTCCACCCGTCGCAGCACATCTTGGAGCACCTGGCTGTGAATGTCCGTGTACTCAGGGCGCACCGCTTTCACTTCAGGCAGCAGATTTATTTGATCGTAACTGCTCAGGCTTTTGTGTGCCATTTTGTAAGCATCCCTGCGCTCCTGAAGGGCAGCGTTCTACAGCTCGCGACAACGATCAAGCGTCCACACCAAACGTTGCGTTTGCTGACGTGTGGGATACAATCTGAACTTGTACATTTTGCGGGCAGTCATTTTCAGTCCAGTTTCAGCGGTGTACTCTGGCAATGTGTGCAGTGTGGGTGGTGACACAATGTTCCATGCAGATATTGTATATTGTGCTGTACATTGAATGTGCCTGTATCCCCATGCCTGAAGGCAGGGGTCTTATGCCCATGACCGCTGATAACCGACAGTCACACGTCGACGTGTCTCCGGGCGGCCGCCGCTCGTCCCGGGCACGATAGTAACGAAGAGCCCCGACGGCTACCATGTCGGGGCTCTTCGTTACTATCGTGTTGGCGTCCTCCACGCTGCTGAATATATCCCATGTGCTTGGGGCCGTGCCCGAGTCAGTCGGCCTGGAACTCTCCTTTCAGGTGCGCGGCTGCGCGCTGCAGGCGCGCCCTCGCCTCTTCGGCCACCGTCGAAAGCTCCGCGTTGTGCGCCACCGAAAGCATTGCGAACGGGTCGACAAAAGCCGCGCGCGAGCCGTCACCGTCCTCGTGCACGATCACGTTGCACGGCAGGAGCAAGTCGAGGTCGGGCTCGGCCTGAAGTGCCCGGTAGGCAAGAGACGGATTGCACGCGCCCAGGATCATGTACCTGGTGAAGTCAACCTCTAGCTTCTTCTTCAAGATCTCTTTGACGTTTATCTCCGTGAGCACACCAAAGCCCTCAGCCTTGAGCGCTTCGGTGGTGGCCTGTATGGCCTCGTCGTAGTCCATGTCCAGCGACACCGAGAAACCGTACGCTGCGTTCTCGACTCTCTCCATCATCTCACCACTCATTTTGATACCTCCTCTCGGAACTCGCTCTGACATACAGCCTCTCCCTGCTGATGCTCGTGCGGAGATCGTAAGGTGCTCGAACCGGCGCGCTTCCGCGTAAGAGCCTCTGGCCTACATCCCCTGTTTGTCGGTCGCGGCAGCCAGCCGCACCGTGACCGATGTGCCCCCGCCAGGCTGGCTCTTTATGGAGATCTCTCCTCCCAGTTGGTCCACGATCCAGTGGGCAATAGCGAGGCCTAATCCTGTACCACCCGGATCACGCCCCCGGGCCGGATCGGCCCTGTAGAAGCGCTCGAACACGTGGCCCAGGTCGTCCGCCGGTATGCCAATGCCCGTGTCACTCACCTCTACCTCCACATGGTCCACGTTCCCAAGGTTCCCGACTTTCTCCGTGCTGTCGGCGCTCTCTACCAGTCCCTCCTGGCTCTCGTTGTCGGCATGTGATCCTCCATGATGCCCGGATGTTTGATAGCTCGCTACCTGACGCACAGTTCCCTGCCGTACGCGCCGCATCCTAACCGCCACGCGCCCGCTCGGCGGAGTATATTTCGTGGCATTATCGAGCAAAATCAGGAACAGCTGCTTGAGCCGGTCTGCATCTCCGAGCACGACCGCCGGTTCGAGCTCAGCCACCTGCATCTGCTGCCCACGGGCGAAGTGGCGCGCCTCACTGAAGGCCTGCAGAAGCACCCGATCCAACTCGACCGGCTCACGGCGCATGTCCACGCCTGCGTCGGCGCGAGCCAGGGCCAGCAGGTCCGCCACCAACCGAGAGAGACGGTGCGCCTCGCGACGGGCCTCGCCAATCGCCTCCTGGCGATCCTCGGGGGACATGTCCTGCACCCTGTCAAGCAAATCGAGGTTGCCCTGTATTGCCGTGAGAGGCGCCCGCATCTCGTGGGAGGCGTCGGACACAAAGCGCTGCTGTGCTCGGTAGGCATGCTCCAGGTTTGTCAGCATGTCGTTGAAGGTGCTTGCCAGCTTGCCAAGCTCGTCGTGGTCCCCGGTCACGGGAACCCGTCTTTCCAGGGTGCGCGAGTTAGCTATGGCTCCCGCAGTATCGGTGAGGATGGCCACGGGGCGCAGAGCGCGGCGGGCCAGCAGCCACCCCGCCAGCAGCGTGACTGCGGCGCCGACCACAGTCACAATGACGGCAAGCCAGCGCAGGGAGGCTACCGACGCGTCGATCCTGTCGAGGGATGCCCCCACAACCAGGAGATGATTGCCGCTGTGGAAAGGGAGCACGAAGTAGCGCCAACGCGAGCCGTCCGGGGCTGTGACCAGGCCGAAGGCCCCCGAGCCGTGGGCGGCATCCGTTCCCATGAGTTGAGGAGCGATACCGGCCACGGGGTCGAAGGGCTGAGGACCGGGAGGGTGCGAGAGCACGCTAAGCGGGTCTACGGTGGGTGCCCCGGACGTGCCGGGCGAGAGCGCCACTATCAGGTCCTGGGAGTTGTATATCCAAACGGCGAGGCTCTGCGAGATTACGGCGGGTGAGTTATTGCTGCCTGCGCCTTGCGTGGACCCCGTCGACCCCGGCAGGCTTTCACCCGACTCGTACTCTTGGGCCATGTGCATGGCTGTGGTCTGCAGGGTGTAGTCCATATCGTCGTAGTGACCTCTGGTGTGCGCGGCGTAGGTGAACACGCTCATCAGGAGCACCACCAGCCCTGTGAGCCCGCCATACCACAGTCCCAGCCGAAGACGAAGCGACAATCGAAACCTCCTGGACTCTCTGTTCCTGTGTTCCTCGTGCAGGGCGCCGCGAACGCACGCCCCTACTAATCTTCTCGCAGCACGTACCCGGTGCCCCTGATCGTGTGAATGAGCCTCGCCTCGCCCCCGGCCTCCAGCTTCTGGCGCAGCTGCTTTACGTACACTTCCACGATATTATTGTTGCCGCCAAAATCGTAGCCCCATACCCGCTCCATGAGCATCTCCTTGGGCAGGACCTGACGTGGGTGCTCGAGGAACTGGTGAAGCAGGTCGTACTCGGTGCTTGTGAGATCTATGGGACGGTCAGCGCGCCTCGCTCTACGCGTTCCCATGTCCAGTTGCAGGTCGGAGAAGCGGAGGACGGCGGGACGCTGCGCGTCGAGCTTGCGGAGCTGGGCCTGCACCCGCGCCAGGAGCACATCGAAGGTGAAAGGCTTGACGACATAGTCGTCGGCACCAGTCTGCAGCCCTGTCACCTGATCGGCTGGGGCATCCTTAGCCGTTAGCATCAATATTGGAAGCTGACTGTCGGCTGCGCGGAGGCGGCGCAGCACTTCCAGCCCGTCCATGCCCGGCATCATGATGTCAAGGATCACTAGGTCCGGGTAATATTCCCGGGCAACTGTCAATCCCTCGGCTCCTGAGGCAGCCGTGTCCACCGCGAACCCCTCGTAAGCCAACCCGCGCTTGAGCAGGCTGGTGACTGCGGGATCATCGTCGATGACCAGTATACGCTGCATATTTATTCTTCCTTCTAAGCGTTATTTATCCCCAGCCACACTACTCAAATCATGCGCAGTGGCCATAAACCGCCGTGCGCGGGTGGGGTCTCTCGGTCAATTGTAATCCTTTTCTAGCTTGCGCGCTTGGTGCCGGGTAGAGGCGCTCCCCGGCACCAAGCGCGCCCTTTAATGAGAAGAGGCGGAAAGCAGTTGCGCCCTCCGCCTCTCTTGCACCTGCAAGCCCTTCACCATTTGATCGCACAGAGCGGTCATGGCCTGCCTGCGCCTCTGTACGCACCTGACGCAAGAGTGCCGCCCTGCTCCTCGCGCAGCACATACCCTGCGCCTCGAAGCGTGTGTAGCAAACGTGCTTCGCCCCTTGCTTCCAGCTTCTGGCGCAACTGCTTGATGTACACTTCCACGATGTTGTCATCGTAGCGGAATTCGCAGCCCCACACGCGCTGCATCAACGCTTCCTTAGACAGCACATGGCGTGGGTGCTCCAGAAACGCATGCAGCAGGTCGTACTCGGTGCCGGTGAGGTCGATATGGCGCGAGCCACGCAGGGCGCGCCGAGTACCCGCATCGAGGCTCAGGTCAGCGAAGTGCAGAACAGCCGGGCGCTCGGCCTCCTGGCGGCGCAGCAGCGAGCGGACATGAGCCAGCAGCACATCGAGGGAGAATGGCTTGATCATGTAATCGTCGGCCCCACTCTCGAGCCCGACCACCTGATCCGATGGGGCGTCTTTGCCGGTAAGCATCAGGATGGGAAGCTGACTGTCGGCTGCGCGCAGCCGGTGCAGCACTTCCAGCCCGTCCATGCCCGGCATCATGATGTCAAGGATCACGAGGTCCGGGTAATATTCCCGGGCCACGTTCAGTCCTACAGGTCCCGACGAGGCGGTGTCCACCTCGAACCCTTCGTACGACAGGCCCCGCTTGAGGAGGTTGGTCACTCCCGGGTCGTCATCTATCACCAACAAGCGTTGCATCGCCATTTCCTGCACCTCCCTGGAGGCACTACTCCAGTGCTTCATTGCTCCCCAACTCCACTGCATGTCTGGCGTATTCCGGCTCGCCTGCGTTCTATGTGCGGCCCGTGCGCCGGTACTCATTATGATCACCAGGTCATCGCGTCACCGGGTGATGTTAGCCGTCAGGTCGACGGTAAAGACCTGCCCGCTTGCAAGCTTCACCGACACCCCACGCTCTATTGGGCCGATAGCGTCCGGACCGTGCGCCGCGGGATCGATCTTCACCTCCAGGTAGGCCGGCTGCCCCGACTTGAGATCGAAGCTCACCGTTGTAACGGGACCACTATGGGTCAGCCCGAACCAGTCCGTTTGTCTGTCCGCCTGCACGAGGCGTCCCTTGGTGCACATTCAGGTACTTGTGATATCAACGGCGCGTGCATCGCCCTCTACTGTAAGCGGGAAGCGCGTGGTGATATCTCCACCGCCGATCGGCGCGTCCCCGAAGTTGTAGCTGGTTTGGGCCGCGGCGATCTTACCCTTGGGGGTGGTGATTTCGCCGATGATTGCGCTACCCAGAAGCAAGCCCACAACTACCACACCTAGGAACAACAGGATGCGGTCCCAGCTCAGCAGGCGCCGGCGCGCCTGATACCTCGGCCGCGGGCGCCTGCTCGCGTTCGCCAGTGCGGCTGCGGTTGTGTTTGCCCCCGCACTTGCACCTATCCCTACGCGGGCGTTCGCGTTCACCTGGTTTACTGGAACCGCACGGCTCCCGGAGCCGTTGGGATGTCCACCTTGATGTCGGGCCTGGACCGAGCCCATGTGCTTGGTTTTAGCACTCATATTACCCACATACTCCTATCCCATAGAAACCATGGCGGGGTGATCCCCCGAAGGGTTACCCCGGCAAAGCTGCTCTTCGCCACGTTACTGTCTCCAGCATAAGCCACCCGGCTGAATCGAGGCTTAAGGGTTCCTGAGGCTTCGCTGAAGAAACGGACATCCCATGGCTGCTTGGTGCTAAACTGAGGGAACTGTATCCCTTGACGCTCAAAGTCGTTTAGCTCCTTTACGCAGCAGGTGTTTTACCTACTTGACACATAACCCACTCAGCCTCATAATAGATATATCATCATCTAATGATATAATGATGGGTTGTACAGTCAAAACTGGAGAAGCTCTATGCTCATGATTGCCGGTACTCGCTCACTCGATTTCAAATCGAAACTGTTTCGCGGTTTTTCAGACTCGTCGCGACTCTCTATCTTGGAAGCTCTGCGAGGTGGCCCCTGCACAGTAGGAGAAGTCGTTGAGACAACGGGCCTCTCGCAATCCAATGTCTCAAACCACTTGGGCTGTCTACGCGACTGTGGATTGGTACTGTCGGAGCAGCAAGGGCGCTATGTCTCGTATCGGTTGAGCGACGACCGTGTGGGCGAACTTCTGCAACTCGCCGACGAACTTCTAGCCGATGTTGCAAGGGGTGTGTATGAATGCACCCGCTACAACGTCGGCGTGCAACGGACGGCGACAGGCGAAGCCCAACGGGATGAGGTCTAGGGATGTCGGTCACTACTCTACAGACCCTTGAGGTGCCCATACAGGGGATGGATTGCACCGAATGCACCCAACACGTTCAGAAAGCGGTGCAGGCGCTCCCCGGCGTAGAGTCGGCAAACGTCTTTCTCTCCTCGGAGAAAGCGGTCATCAGGCTCGACCCCGCACGCGTCAAGCTTGAGGACATCCGAACGGCCGTTGCGGGAGCTGGCTACTACGTGCCGGATTCCAATGGTCAGCAGGCAAAGGAGGGAGCGGTCCTCGCAGCGAAAGGCTTCACCCGCCAGATATTAACCTTGCTGGGTGTGGCTTTCGGCCTGATCCTCTTTGTTGTGGTGGTTGGGGAGTGGTTCGGCCTATTTGAGTCGGTAACCGCGCGCCTTCCACTTCCACTTGGCATCGCTGTTGTGCTTGTCTGCGGCTACCCCATATTCCGGAATGTCGTGCGCTCCGCCCTGCACCGGCAGGTTACCTCGCACACCCTTATGAGCCTGGGCGTGTTTGCGGCTCTTGCCGTTGGGCAGTGGGCCACCGCAGCGGTGGTGCTCTTCTTCATGTACATGGGCGAGTACGCCGAGCGCATGACCACTGAACGCGCACGTAGCGCTGTGAAGGACCTCACGGCCATGTCCCCTCAGATGGCACGCGTGGAGCGAGACGCACCAGTGGGGCCTGAGGAGATAGAGGTCGCTATTAGTCAGGTCGGCTTGGGTGATGTAGTGATTGTGCGTCCAGGCGACAGGATCCCCGTAGACGGGGACGTGATCGACGGCCAGGCGACCGTCAACCAGGCCACTATCACCGGGGAGAGTATGCCCGTCGAGGCAGGACCCGGCAGCCATGTGTACGCGGCCACTATCGCCCAGCTTGGCTCCCTTCGGGTGCGTACCACCCACGTTGGTTCCGATACGGCGTTCGGGCGGGTTGTCCGGCTGGTAGAGGAGGCCGAGGCCCATCGAGCGGACGTGCAGCGGATCGCGGACAAGTTCTCCGCATATTACCTGCCTGTAGTGGCTGCAATTGCAGCCCTCACGTTCCTCATACGGCGGGATCCCCTTTCAACCGCCGCAGTGCTGGTGGTTGCCTGCTCCTGCTCCTTTGCCCTGGCAACGCCTATCGCAATGCTGGCCTCTATAGGTGCGGCAGCCAAGCGCGGGCTGCTTATAAAGGGCGGCAAGTACATCGAGAACCTGACGCGAGCCGATGTGCTCCTCCTGGATAAGACCGGCACGCTTACGCTCGGCAAGCCCCGGATCACCGATGTGGTGCCCCTCAACGGCCTCTCACAAGACAAGATACTGGCCCTCGCCGCTTCCGCTGAACGCTACTCGGAACACCCCCTCGCCGATGCGGTGCGGTCGGCTGCCAGAGAGCGCGACTTGCCCCTTAGCCAGCCGGAGCAGTTCAGCGCCGTACCAGGCGCCGGGGTGCGCGCCAAGGTGAATGGCGCGAGCATTGCGGTAGGCAACGACCGGTTGGTGCCTGGCATGTCAGCGCTGCCGCAGGTGATTGATCTTCAAGGCCAGGGCAAAACGCTCCTCTTTGTGGCGAGTAACGGACAGCCCTCCGGCGTACTAACAGCTGAGGATACCTTGCGGCCCGAAGTGCCCCAGGCTCTGAAGGCAATGCGCTCTCTTGGCATCAAGAAGATAGAACTGCTCACCGGGGACAACGAACAGACAGCCTCAGCACTGGCGAGCGGCCTCCTTCTGGAGGGCGTTCAGATAGACTACCGCGCCAACCTGTTGCCCGAGGACAAGATACGCATCGTCAAGGAGTACCAAGCCGCGGGGCACGTAGTCATGATGGTGGGGGACGGGGTGAACGATGCTCCGGCACTTGCGCAGGCGGACGTGGGACTTGCTATGGGAGCGGGCGGCACTGATATTGCCATGGAGGCGGGTCATGTGATCCTCCTGAGGGACGATTGGACGCTGGTGCCGCAGTTGCTGCAGATCGCGCAACGCACCATGCGGGTGGTGAAGGGAAACATCGCCTTTACTGTGGTATACAACCTTGTGGGCTTGACGCTCGCGGCCTTTGGATTCTTGCCCCCGATCTTTGCTGCCGCTGCCCAGTCGTTACCTGATCTGGGCATCCTTGCCAACTCAGCACGTCTCATTAGGCAGAAATAATTGGTGGGGAAGTCGTGCTTCCAGACTGTTGCAGGTACGGAATGTGCTTCTCTTTACGCGGGCATGGCACTCGACAAGTCGGAGAGTCATAGTTATGGACGCAGAGCGTACAGCACATCTGAAGAACAGGCAGCCAGCCTCCCAGGGAGGGCACGTGCATTCGCACGGCGTTGCGACCAATATAGGCGGGAAGCTTGTACTGGCGCTGGTACTGACCTCTCTTTGTGATAGGCGAGTTCGTAGCTGGCCTTCTAGCACACAGTCTTGCGCTCGTGTCGGACGCAGGGCACAACTTGACGGACGCGCTCGCTGTGGGCTTCAGCCTCTGGGCCATGAGCCTAGCAAAGAAGAAACCTACTCCCGACAAGACCTTCGGGTATTACCGTGCGGGTATTCTCGCGGCGGCGCTCAACGCCGGTACCCTGGTGCTGATTGCTCTATTCATTTTCTATGAGGGAGTATCGCGCCTTGTCCACCCAGAACGCGTTGAAGGAGGCATCATCATAGTGGTGGCGGCTATAGCCGCGGTGCTGAACGGTGCGATAGCTTTCATGCTCAGCGCGGGCTCCAATGACCTCAACGTACGCTCCACGTTCGTACACATGGCAGGCGACGCGCTCTCGGCAGTCGGGGTCATCATTGCAGGTGTGGGTATTCTACTTACTGGGTGGCAGTTCCTGGATCCGCTCAGCTCTCTCTTCATTGGACTGTTCATCCTCTGGTCTTCGTGGGGCATCGTCCGAGAGACGGTGAACATCCTTATGGAGGGCACTCCTGCCGGGTTGAACATGGGACAACTTATCGCCGATATGAACTCAGTTGAGGGGGTAAACACGGTGCATGACGTGCACGTTTGGACGATAGGGAACGATAGGTTTGCCCTATCCGCCCACGTCAACACCGGCAATTGCACAGTTATGGCCGCGTCCCAATACTTTGTCCGCCTGAATGAACTGCTGGAAACCAAATACGATATAGTGCACTCGACTCTGCAAGCGGAGTGCGCCGAATGCGATCCTAATGACCAATATTGCAGTTTCGGAGCGGATGGCGTGGGGAGTAAGATGGACCATGGCCATACGCACGAACACGATCATGCGCTTGAGCAAGCACCGATAGGCGAAGCTGTTCGCGGATGAGCAAGTCCCCGCCAGGTATTGGGCTTCCAAAACTGGTTTTGTTGACGAGTACAGGCGCACTTACGCACAGACGCAGGAGCCAGTTACTGAGCCAATAGGCAAAGCTTGTGCTTAGATAAGCGCTCTACATGCTCACGACCCCAACAGGGCCGGGCTACCCAGTCCATCCGGATGCCTAGTCCGCGCCCTATATACTCGAATATGCCCCGTACACCGCAGTGAAGCTGGAGGCCAGGAAGGTTGCAAAGTGCAGCGGGCGAAAGCCCGACGAGTGGCACGCTCTCGCTTCTCTCGTTGTTGCTATCCGTGCTCGCTTGCCGGCTGTTGCCGGGCCTGAAGCTATCGCTTGAAAAGCGGTATGAAGCTGCGCTTCGGCTTGTCCTCCGCACCCGCCCCGATTACGCCTGACACCGAGTAGCCTTCCTCGTCCAGGACGTCGCTCACCTGCTCCAGGTTGATTATAACCGGGTCGTAGCCGAGATGCACCTGCTTGGCCGGTATATCGACGCTGACGAAGCTGACCCCGGGCCTGCCCACAAGGGCGTTAGTTACCGTCTTCTCGCAGTGCCCGCATGAGATATCGGGTACATTCAGGATCACGTTTGGCATTTGTTGGTACTCCCTTCGTTGGTCGTCTGTCTCATGATTGTAATGAATAAGCCGGGCGCTGCTGTGCGTATTTCCGTGCATCGCTTCAAGCCCAGCCGCACAACATCTCCACTATAGCCAGCGTTCCTGAACGCAACCTGAATCACGGCTGAGGTTTTGATTAGGGTATAGGCTGCGCGGTGAACCATGCAACAGCCACCCAGTTGCCCCGGCCAGGTGCCCCACCCCAACCCGGGCCACGAACAGAATCAAGAGCGGCCCGGTAGGGGAACCGGGCCGCTCTCATCAAGAAAGGAAGGAGCTTATTTCATGTCATGTTTGTCGTTTCAGTTCTATTATGGGCCACCAACATTAGAGTAATGTGAAAACAGGCTGAGCGATGGCTGAGGGTCTAGGTGTGGAGCGCTCATTGCCCCGCCTACACCAGGCGGAGAATCCAAAACGGCGCAGTGCCAACTTCTGCGCCGTTCTGAGCAAGGAAGGATCGAAGCAGTGTCAACATCTGCGTCGTTCTATTTCACCACTATTATGAGCGGCCAACCTTAAACTAACCTTAGACGTGACTGAGCGCATCCTGAGGATTTGCGGCCGGGCTTTCCAGGGCTTGGCCCAAGGGTAACACGTAGGGTAGAAGAGTGGCGCGCCCCAGCGCCGGCTCCGGCCTCGCTTCAGCAACCACCCTTCTGCCGCAGTTCATCAAGAGCCGCTCGCATGACCGGGTCGCTAGCTGCCCGCGGACTGAGCACGGCCTCCAAGCTCTCACGAGGAAGAAGTACGCGGCCTAGCGGCTTACCTCCGCCTGCGCTCCTTTCTGCTCGTAGCCCAGAGCCAGTCACCGCTTACCGAGGCCGTAGAGGGCATGGTGGTGCCTGCAGCCGCAGTTCTTCGTCTCGTCTGCCGATGGGTGCCCAGAAGCGCAGCAAGGCAGCGTAAGATCGAGCGCTTCGAACGTGGCAGCCTGCGCCTGGGTAAGTCGGTACTGCGAGTGCCAAGACAGCAGCGTCTGGTAGCCTCCTGCGTTGAAGCTCACTCCATAAGCGGTGGAGGAGTTGTCCGCCAGCACGATCTCCTGGCGCACCCGCTCGAGCACCTCCCGCGCCATAGGCTGCGAACCGCCGGCGGCATGCTTGCCCGTAGGAGCTGCAGCGCTCAAACTGCTCGTGCTGGACACGAACTCGGGGAAAGTGGTGGGCGAGCAGAGTGTGGGTGACAGCCCGGACGTGCTGGCTCTCGACAGTGGGCTGGCAACGCCTGTATGTCGCGTCCGAGAGCGGTGTGGTCTCGATTTTCGATGTGAGTGGTGGGGAAATACAGAAGATAGGCGAAGGGCAGTTGAATAGTTCCGCCCACACCATCGCTGTCGACCAATCCACACCTTTAGTCTATTTGCCTCTTGAGAACGTCGATGGTAAACCGGTGCTACGCGTCATCAGGTATTCCGCTCCCTAACCAACAAGGGCACCACAACGGTTCTAGGGCCCTGTCAAGCTGGCCTCCTGGCAGCCTCGCATTTTGTTCTGCTTGGTCATGTTGTTCTCTATATGCACTGAGATCACAGATCTCATATAATATATGAGCGCTCGCTCATATAGATGGTGAGGACAATCACGTAAGCAACTAAGGACGGTGAACTTGTGGTCACGGAAACTAGGCAACAGAAAGCGGGAGCGGACCTTGTCCCGATAGATCCGGAGTTAGTAGCCAGGGCGCGAGTCGATATTCCCGACGGGCTCGTCATGGCGCTGGTTGTTGCGACGTTTCGGGCTCTGGCTGACCCAACACGTGCGCACATCCTTTACGCGTTGCGCAAGGGGCGTCTATGCGTGCGAGACCTGTCGATTATCGTGGGCGTTTCCCAATCGGCGGTATCTCACCAGATGAGCTTCCTACGCAGCAGGCGGCTAGTGAGAGGCGAGAGGGCAGGTACAAGCATCTATTATTCGCTGGATGATGCGCACGTTGGTACTTTGTTCCGGGAAGCGGAGTATCACGCCGACCATGTGCTACAAAGGCTACCGGACCACCCACATGATTAGCCAGGATATGCCTGGAGCTAGCAGCAAGAGTCTCGCAAAAGAGGACGAAGGGGCGTCCAAATGATAGATCTCAGGAGAAAGTAACGTGAAAGAACAAGAACATACGCACGAGGACGACCATGAGCATGGGCACGATCATGGTCGTCCTGAAGGGCCGCTTGGATGGCTTCGGGAACTACTACCGTTCGGGCACGGGCACAGCCACGGTGAAGTGAACGTCGACACAGCCATGGAGACGAGCGACCGAGGGATCTGGGCGCTGAAGGTTTCCCTGGTCGGGCTCGGCGCAACGGCCCTGTTTCAGGTAGTTATAGTCCTTATCAGCGGCAGCGTGGCCCTGCTGGCCGACACGATCCACAACTTTTCCGATGCCCTCACGGCTGTGCCCCTCTGGATCGCCTTTGTGCTGGGCAGACGACTGGCCAGCCGCCGCTACACATATGGGTATGGAAGGGCTGAGGACATAGCCGGCGTGATCATCGTGTTCATGATTCTCGCAAGCGCCTTAATAGCGGGCTATGAAAGCTACCAGAAGTTTATCAACCCGCAAGCGCTCAGCCATGTCGAGTGGGTCATTGTGGCCGCGATAGTAGGCTTCCTCGGTAACGAGGCGGTGGCGGTCTTCCGGATCCGCGTGGGCAACGAGATAGGCTCGGCGGCGCTAGTCGCTGATGGGCAGCATGCCAGAGTGGACGGAATAACGTCACTGGCAGTGCTTTTCGGCGCGATAGGCGGCCTCCTGGGCTTCCCCCTTGCCGACCCCATCATCGGAATGCTGATCACAGTGGCCATACTCTTCATCGTAAAGGATGCCGCACTAACCATGTACCGCCGGCTCATGGACGCTGTAGACCCTGAGATCGTAGACAGGATTGAGCAGACCGCCGCAAGCGTTCCGGGAACAGGAGATGTGCATGACGTGCGGGTTCGCTGGCTGGGTCACCGGCTGCAGACAGAACTTCATATAACTGTGGACGAGGATTTACCGACCAGGGAGAGCCACAGGATAGTGGAGGAAGTGCGCCACGCCCTGTTCCATGCACAGCCCAAGCTGGCGGTGGTCAACGTACATGTGGACCCGTGCGGGCACAACGGCGAAGACGCTCACAGCCTTACGCAACACCACGGGGCTGTGGCAGTCCCTTCTACCGGAAGACATGAGCAGTAAGGTCCGGCAAGATGAGCTAGACGAGCGGAGACTGAGGAGGATCAGAAATGCCTGCTCTTGAGATCGTAGTTATCCTGTTACTTACCCTGGCGAACGGTTTCTTCGCGGCCTCGCAGATTGCTGTGGTTTCCTCCCGTAGGGGGAGACTGCAGCAACGCGCCGAAGAAGGGAGCCGGGGTGCAGCGGTAGCCCTGGACCTCGCCGAGAACCCGAACCGCTTCTTGTCCACAGTGCAGGTTGGCATCACGCTGATCAGTACCTTTGCGGCGGCATTCGGCGGGGCCAGCCTGGCCGAGTAACTTGGAGCCGCGCTCGGTGCGGTTCGATCTCTCGCCTCTTACGCCAACACTATTGCTCTGGCCGCCATCGTGCTGCTGATCTCCTATCTTTCGCTCATACTCGGCGAGCTCGTACCGAAACGCCTGGCTCTACAGAACGCGGAGGGGTCGCCTCGGCTATCGCGCCCGTGATGCGGATCGTGGCGAAGATTGCCGGCCTCATGCCCATGCGCTCTCATATGCACAGGCCCGGCACGTTGATCCCGGCGAGCGATAAGAGCCACACTATGAGTGGCCACGCCAACACCGTCGCTAGGAAGACGAGTGCGGCCAGCGTCACGCCCAGGGCCACCATCCCGCGGATACGACTCGTGGGCCGCCGGGTGGGTGGCCGCAGACGGGCTCGCCGACGTGGCTTCGCGAAGCTCCCATCGGCCCGTCTGTGGCGCATAACGCGCGACAAGGCAGCTTGTGCGTCTCGGGCATCGTCCTGGGCGTCGCGCCTGTCCATTGCTGGGGCTCCAGCCCTTGCGTCAACCTTCACACTCTTACCTCCTCTTTCTTCCTTTCCCGCTTATCCTTTCCCCTATTTCCGCCCCACCATCGCTTTATGTCCGGGCCCCCAACCCGGCACTTCGAACAGCCTGTCTACCTGGCTTTGCCACTCTCTGTGCCACTCCTGCAACTCCCTCAACTCGTCGCACAGGTGTCCCTCGCGTGTTAGCCTGTAGAAATCGGTTCCTGCGAGGCGCATCTCCTCAACAAGACCCAGGCGGGCAAGGTCGACGAGGGCTCTCTCCCCGTCAGCCTGCGGCAGCTCGGCATGGTCCGCTAGGTCGTGGGCCGTCATTGCCATGTTCGGGTAGCGCAGGAGCACGCCCAGCACCGCGCCTTCGCCCGGTCTGGTCGCGAGCCGGTCAGCCAGCCGCTTCACTCCACTGCGCCGCCCGCAGCTTGCGAAGCTGCCGACCCTGAAACGAGGAACCGAGAGCGCTGCCTTCGGAAGTATCCTGCGAGCCAGCAGCAGCAAGGCAAGGAGTATGGGCGGCCCGTACCAGAAATGGGTCAGGTGTGCCCGAGAATCTTCCCCGACCAGGCGGTGCAGCTCGATCGACACGAGCATCGAGTCGGCAGACCAACCGACGATAGCGAGCACGCATATGGCCACCCAGGGGTTTATGCCCACCGACTTTGCGCCTGCCGGCTTGCGCCCGGTCGCATGATCGCCTGCTTGCAGAGCTTCCTGCCGGCTCGCACTCTTCGGGCTATGGAGAGGGTGTGGCCAAGATAGTTGCATCGGATGCTCCTTCGGGGGTAGCTGGACGTGGTAGTGAGTTTCAGATTCAAACGCTCTGGATAGGTGCTGGTATCGTTGATGCGCGCGCTCTGTGCCGCCGCGGCGCCTGTGTGGCAAGTGTCAGCCCGTCAGCCCGTCAAGGTGCGCCCACGTGGCATGCCGGGGCCCGGGCAGCGCCGTTCAATGCTGCACCGACCTGAGAGGCGTGGTGCTTGCGGATCTGGTAGAGAAGGTAGCCGGCACCGACCAGATTCAGGAGTATGGCAAGCCACAGCAGCGGAGCCTTGTATGCGTCTAGAAACGCGGCAGCACCCGAAAGGCCGAGTACCGGGAGCACATCCGCCAGGTGGTGAGCGCAGCAAGCGAGCATGGCCCCCGTGCTCGTCCCCGTGCTGGCAACCACTCCCCCCGCCCGGGCGCTCGCATGAAGGTGGCGAAGAAATGTGAAGAGAGCCACCTGCAGCCCGAATCCCAAAGCAATAGCGCCCACAAACCACTGGTCCTCGACCAGCTGCTGCAGCGCGTGTTGCCAGTCCTGGGCGAGCGTGATAACGCCCAGGTAGAAGGCCAGCAGGCCGGCGGCACTCAGCAAGCCGTAGAGTATGGGTCGTAGGTACGGTCTGTTGCCCGTACGTTCCGGCCTCAGCACAGCACCTGACTGGTCTTCATAGGCCGGGGCCATTGTATCTGCGGTCTCTACGATCTCCACGGTGCCCGCGCCGTCTGCGGCTGTGGCGGCAGTGACCTCTATGAGCGCCCGGGTGCCTTGAGTGCCTAGGGTGCCCACGTGAACACCCTCTCCCCAACGCCCGCCACATCCTTGATGATCACCGACACCGGCCCGTTAACCGTCCCTAGGAGTGGCTTGCCATCCGGGCCCGTGCTGGGGAATGTGAGAGTACCCTTGCGATGGTGCCCGCCGCTGGGCGCGTCCCAACTGGACGGTGTTACCTCCTGGCCTGAGCCGGTGCGCAGCACGGCGAGCCGAGTCAGGTTGTAGCCGTCGAGGTTCCCCGAATGGGTATCCATCGATACCGAGAATACGGGCCCCTTCTCCCCTTCGCCCCGTCCCTGCCACGTCAGCGTGAGGCTAACGCCATTGCCCTCCACAGTTTGGCTGTTGCCCGGCCCCGACGCGGAGGTCGTCGCGCTGTTGTTACTGCTGTTGCCGCCTTCGGTAGTGCTCGAGCCCGCAACCAGCAACCTGCTGTAACCGAAGATCATCCCGGTCAACACTACTACAATTGTCAAAGCCAGGAACGCTACCCACCAGGGCAGTCGGCCCCGATTACGTTCTGCTGAACTTGCATCCATTGAATATGACTCCTCAACCTGGCGAAGCGACAGCTCTTGCCACCAGATGCCTGTCCGGTGTCCGGGGACCAGGGAACGCGTGCGTTCGTATCTGCATCTACAGGCTCTATCCTATATCGGGTATCGGGTGAAGATCACCCGGCTTGTTTTGACCTGTGGGGCGGCTTTCCTGCCCCTGCTATATGCATTCCGTCTCTTTACCGTTTGCGACAGTTACAGCTTAGCGCACGAGCCTGAGGTCTCCCTTAGGATGGCCTGAGTATCCGCTGAGGGAACGGCGGTGCATGGCGCGGGAAGAACGCGTAAGGCAGCTGCCTCAGTCGTGCTCCTGCCCGTGCTGTGCAACGTCGTTCTGATCGCCGTTCTGGCCGATGTGGTTTTCATGCCCTCCATCACTCCCTGCCACTCCATGTCCGGTTTGGCCCCCGTGGGCGCCGTGACCCCCGTGCATGCCTGGCATCAGGAAATGCATCAAGGGGCAGAGAAGGATAAGAGCATAAGGGAGAGCGCCCACCACGTGGAGGGTGTGCTGAGTGAGCAGGTACAGCCCGAGCACCGCCGCAAAAACGCAAGCGGCAGCAACTGCTGTTACGTGCGACCCTGCCCAGTAGCGTAGGCTCATAATGGTTTGTTTATCCATTGCTTAATCCCACTCCTACTTTCAACTACGGGCTCAAAGCCCTGGTGCTATGTCGGAGCCATGCAGCTTCGGTCGCCCGACCGCACGACCCGGTCAGTCTGCAATTACGTTCTGACCGTTGGTTGATCCAACGGCGACGATGGGGCGCACCCTGGTTACGGTGGTCATCGCCATGTACATGTCGAGCCTGGGAAAGGTGAACCAGACGGTACCAAAGGCTGCGAGTAGCCCCGTAGATATGCGCAGCCACCAATTCAGCGACAGGAACTGAGAACCGACCAGGAAGGATCCGAAGGTAGGCTCGTAGAAAAGCCCGTCGCGCAGGCCGAGCATGTGGGTCAAACCGTCCACAGCCAGTGGCGCCAGGGTCAACAGATAGGCCCATAAAGAGATCGCCCTCGGCAGCTCGGCAAGTTGGCGCGTGATCCGTGCGGACACCGCGAGCGGACCGCGACTGCTGCCGGGAGACCGGGTATAGAGCGCGTAGAGCAGCCCGAAACCGAACAGCCCGCCATATATAGCGGCGTTGCGCCAGCAGAAAGCTACCTGGTAGCCGAAGAGAGTGGCTGCTCTCTCGGGCAGTTGGTGGCACAGGAACATGTACAACGTGTATATGGGGTTGGCCACGCCCCACCATCCGGCGGCTGCAAAGACGGGAGCGAGCCATGGGAGCATGGCTAACAGGCCGAGAAGAAGCAGGACGAAGCGGAGCCAGGAGCGGGCCTCGGGTCTCCTGCCGCCGGCGTGCTGAAGCTCGGTAGCCTCTACCTCCCGGCGCTGGTGGACACCCAATTCCCGAGCCGATCCCAAGGTGCCGTCGAAAGGTGCGGTAATGGGTAGCCCTCGCCGGGCTATCTCCTCGCGAACCCTCTGTAGTGCCTGGTCGGTTTGATCTTCCACCTTACAGGAAGGATATCCTACCAGCCTGAAGCAGCACTTAATCTGGCCTGAGGGTTTGCTGAGGTTTGTTCGAGCAACTCAGATGCTTCGCATAGCAGCCTTCTTGCGACATATATACGAAGCTTGTATAGTAGATGCACCGAAAGCGGGAGCGATAGAGAACTACAATGACCGGCCATGTTGGGAGGCTAGGGGTACCACTGCCTCCAGCAGTAGGAGTGAGCGCGTGAAAACAGAGCAATTCAACCTAGGTAACCTGTGCTGCGTTAGCTGTGCTGACAAAGTGGAGCGGTCGGTTCGGGCGCAGGCTGGCGTGTCGGCAGTGCGTGTAGATTACCTGCGAGACGTTGCCGCCGTAACGTACGACGAGAGAGCTTTAAACCAGGATGATGTTGTCCGGCTCATTGAGGCCGTGGGCCTCGGCTGCATACGAGTGACCCCTGCCGGCCAGGGCGCCGGTCGAGAGGGTCAAGCGGATCTCGAGAAAAGGCCTAATACTGTGAACGCTGCGGTTTCAGCGCCACCGGAGGCGGGCGACCACGCCGCGCATGTTGACGCTCAAGCCCACCCTCAGACCACGGCTCACGCCGGTCACGATGGTCACGCCGGCCATGCGGCCGCCACAGCGATTGGCACCACCGTGCCCGCTCGAGCAGCCGCCGCGCGCGCGCCCCAGCACCTACACCCCCTGGCGCACCTCGACCACCAGACTCAGATGGCGCCCATATCGATGGGCACCAAGATGGACCGCATGCAGTACGAGATGCTCGCCACGGCAGCAGGGCACATGCACCACCGGATGGAGGCGGGTGCCACCGAGGCAGCCCACGCGGGGCACGCGGGCATGGACCACGACATGTCGGACCCGAAGATGGCCCGGGCCATGGAAGTCGACATGCGCAACCGCTTCTTCGTGGCCTTGGTCCTCACGATCCCCACGCTCCTGTATTCGCCCCTTTTCACCCAGTTCTTCAAGGTAAGTCTGCCCGCGCCCGTTGATCCCAACTGGATCATGTTCGTGCTGAGCACCCCCGTCGTCTGGTGGTCAGGGTGGATATTCATTTCGGGCGCGTACCAGTCCCTCAAGCACCGCGCCCTCAACATGAGCGTGCTGATCGCTACGGGTGTGCTGGCAGCCTACCTCTTCTCCGTGCTGATCCTTTTCGTGGGCGGCGAAAGCTTCTTCGAGGCCGCGGCGATGCTGGTGACCTTCGTACTCTTTGGCCACTGGATGGAGATGCGCGCCCGCCGAGGCACAAACGACGCACTGCGTGCCCTCTTCGACCTGGTGCCCCCCCAGGCTAACGTGATAAGGGGTGGCCAGGAAATGACCGTGCCCACAAGCGAGGTGGTAGTAGGTGACACTATCGTGCTGCGTCCGGGCGACAAGGTGCCGGTAGACGGGGAGGTAATAGAAGGGCAGACCACAGTGGACGAAGCGCTCGTCACTGGCGAGTCGATGCCCGTACAGAAGGGACCGGGCAACCCGGTTATAGGCGGGTCTATCAACCAGGCCGGCTCCGTGACGATGCGCGCTACTAAGGTCGGCAGTGATACGGTGCTGGCGCAGATCGCGGCTCTCGTAACGGAGGCGCAGAACTCCAAAGCCCCCAGCCAGCGCCTGGCAGATAAGGCGGCGCAGTACCTGGTGATCCTTGCAGTCGGTTCCGGGCTCGTGACCTTCCTTGCCTGGTACTTCCTCGGCAACGCGACGCCTCTCTTCGCCCTCACCTTTGCGATCTCCGCCGTGGTGATAGCGTGCCCCGATGCGCTCGGTCTTGCCACTCCAACTGCAGTGGCGGTGGGCACTGGGCTTGGCGCGAAGCACAATATCCTGATCAAGGACGCAGCCACGCTTGAGCAGGTATCGAAGATCTCGGCGATCGTGCTCGATAAGACCGGCACCCTCACCGAGGGGCGTCCTCGCGTTACCGATGTGGTCGCGGCCCCGGGCTGGGATGAGGGAGAGGTGCTGCGGC
This sequence comes from Chloroflexia bacterium, assembly GCA_038203825.1. Classification (GTDB taxonomy): domain Bacteria; phylum Chloroflexota; class Chloroflexia; order QHBQ01; family JADMIH01; genus JADMIH01. Next base: position 24,554 of record JBBRDO010000020.1, read on the forward strand.
TGCAATCGGGAGCCGAGGCGCGCTCCGGCCATCCTATTAGCCTGGCTATCCTGGACGAAGCAAAGAGGCGAGCGCTGCAGGTGCCGGAGGGCGTCTCGGGCTTCGAAGCCCTTTCGGGGCGTGGGGTGAAGGCGGTCGTGGAGGGGCGCGAGCTGCTCGTAGGCACCGCACGTCTCATGGGGGAATCGGGCGTGGATATCGGGCCTGTGCAAGAGGCACTTGACCGGCTGCTATCCGAAGGCAAGACCCTCTCCATCCTTTCGGTGGACGGCAAGGTGGCAGGCGTTGTGGCGGTCGCGGACCCCGTAAAGCAAAACGCCCGCAAGTCTATCGAGCTTTTCAAGGGTGCGGGCATTGAGCCGGTAATGATAACGGGCGACAACAAAGGCACCGCGCAGGCGGTGGCCTCTCAGCTTGGAATAGAGCGCTTCTACGCCGAGGTGCTACCGGCAGACAAGGCGAATTATGTGAAGCAGTTGCAGGCAGAGGGTAAGTTCGTGGCGATGGTTGGTGACGGCATCAACGACGCGCCCGCGCTGGCGCAGGCCAATATAGGCATCGCGATCGGGGCGGGTACAGACGTGGCAATCCAAACGGCCGAGGTGGTGCTCATGAAATCGGACCCCCTCGACATCCTCCGCGCCGTCAAGCTGTCCAAGGCAACGGTGACCAAGATGAAGCAGAATCTTTTCTGGGCGAGCATATATAACGTGCTGGCCATACCGGTCGCTGCCGGCGTGCTCTACCCAGGTTTCGGAATATCGATCCGTCCGGAGTTCTCAGCTCTCCTCATGTCGGCTTCTTCTATAATCGTTGCCACCAACGCCGTGCTCCTAAAGCGCGCCGACAGGAGCCTGAGCGCAATTTGAACGAGTTCATCAGTTCCCGGAATGGGTTGTTAAAGGGCAGCCTGCGCTGGCCGACCGTGGTTTCTTAGTTGACGGCAGGCTGAGCATCCACTATATTTGCTTCGTAGGTCAGACGGCAAACACCCAACATCCAGCCGACGATGAGGCTAACGCCGATTCTGCAGACTGCGAATGGACGTCCTACAGTGGGGCGAGTATAGTCAGATAGAAAGTCGAGGTTACAACCGTGATGCCCCAGCGTTGGACACTATACAACAGACTCAACCAGGACAAAGAAGGCGGCCTGCAAAAGCTGCTCGGAGAGCTCGAGCTTGAAATCATGGAGCGCATGTGGGAGCGTGAGCAGCATGGGCCAGGTGAGGAGCCAGCGGAGCCGAGTGGTGCCACCGTGCGCGACATAGCTACCGAGCTTCAGGCCACCCGGCAGATCGCTTATACAACCGTTATGACAGTTATGGGCAACCTGGCTGAAAAGGGTCTCCTTACACGCACTGCTCTGGACAAGAAAACGCACCTTTATCGCGTGGCCCTCTCTCGCGAGGAGTTCCTTGATCGCGCCAGCAGGCGAATGGTTGACAGGATGGTTGAGGATTTTGGCGACGTGGCGCTGGCGCGCTTTATCGAGACCGTTGAACAGGTCGATCCCGAGCGATTCGAGCAGCTACTGAGACATGTTGAAGAGCTTCGTTCGCAGCAACCTCATGACTCCCACCAGTCTCAGCAACCTCAGCAACCTCAGCCCGAGGACCCTGAGCAGGCCGGGCAAAGTGCTCAACGGGGGTAGGGAATGGCTGCTATGGGTCTCAGGGATGTCAACAGCACGATGGAAGCTAAGGGTGCAAGGCGCCCTTTCCGCGTGCTACTCGCACTAGCAGCCTTCACTGCTCTGCTGATGGCGATGTCGGCCCTCGCCCCCCTGGTGGTAGGCGGCCTCTTCCACCACGAGAATATGGGGGGCGGCATGGCCGCTGACATGTCAGCCCATGATGCGTTGATCGTCTGCGCTCTGGTTCCAAGTATCACCGATTGGCACATACCTGCCCTCGTTGCCCTCCCCATATGCCTGCTGGCTTACGTCACATTTTCCGGCGCATGGGACATCCTGGCACAGTGGCAGCGCACGCAATGCATGACAGCCCAGTTGCGGCAATATCGCTCTACCACTTCTGGTAGGTCCTGGGAGCAGCTGCTGCGGAAAGTGGAGCTGGCAGGCAACGTCGACCTCATCGAGGTAGACCGTCCACTCGCCTTCTGCTACGGCTGGCTTTCTCCTCGCGTGTGTATATCAACCGGGACGCTGGCCATCATGGACGATATAGAGCTCGAGGCCATACTTCTGCATGAGCGCTTTCACCTGCTCAGGCGGGATCCTCTCAGGAACGCTGTGTCGCAGGCACTTGCACGCGTCTTCTTCTTTCTGCCCCTTATCGGTGCTCTTCAACGAGACTTTGTCGTTCGCAAGGAAATCGAGGCTGACAGATACGTGCTGGAAGCACAGAAACGTGAGCTAGGTCTGCTTGGCGCACTTTCCAAGATGATCATGTGCCGGACGGTGCGTACAGCCGCTACAGGCGCTAGCATAGGCGCTGTAGCTGGGCCGGTAGTTGCAGGGTCTACAGAGTGTGTGGACCACCGTATTGATTACCTCCTCAAGGGCACCTGGCCCGCAGTTGCACCCAGCAAGCGCAGCCTATGGGTGGGCTGTTTCGTGATTGGCATACTGGCTCTGGTAGTTGTGGTGGCCACATGGCATGCCTCCTCGGCGGCTGTGGCGTACCAGCAGATATGCAATCTCGCTGACTGCGGCCTGATACCACTCGTGCACTAAGCTGCCCTGCACATGACCCGCGAGCCTGTTCTGTCCAGAGAACTCTTCCTGCCCGTGAGCGTTCGGGCATTTGCCAGTTCCGTATCTACTATGTTAGACTAGTAGTCCGGGGCGGCGGGCAGCCGGTAGCGACCGAAACGCTCGGTCGGAGCTAAATCTATTCAGGAGCTTCACTTGGTCGGTTGGCTAGTTTACATTGGGGTGATCCTTGCGGTGAGTGGTCTCACCGGCATGCATCTAGGCCGCTTTCGCGAAGCGTACACGGAGATGACCGGCATGATGGCCGGTATGACGATGGGCATGCTCAACGGCTTCGTGTTGGGCTTCGCTTCAGCTTCGGCCGCCAACAGCATGTTCTGGGGCAACCTCTTCGGCATCCTGCTGGGACTTGGCCTCGGCATCTACTTCGGCAGGCCCGGCGGTCTCATGGGTATTATGGACGGAGGCATGGGCGGCGTGATGGGAGGCTCGATGGGGGCCATGCTGGCCGTCATGATAGTCTTTCCTGAGTACGGGCTCTTCTGGACAGCTGTACTTCTTACCGTGCTATACCTATTTGGCATGGCAGGGCTGGTGGTGCTCATCGAGCGAAGCGCGCCCGGACACGCGGCCCTTCACCGCCTTGCCCCCTTCTTCACACGGGCTATGGCCCTGGAAGCCGAAGAGGTCGCAGATGAGGCACAGCGATCCGAAAGGCCACGAGGCGCACAAGGGGCACGAGGGGCACGAGGGGCACGAGGGGCACAACGAGGCTCCAAGAGCACAGCCGGTGGAGAACTATCACCACTTCACGTTCCAGACGTACCAGCGCAGCTACCCGTGCAAGACGAACGCGAGCGCAAGCTGGTTGACTACTACGCCCTGCTTGGCGTGCCTCGCAGCGCCACTCCGGACGATATCTCAGAGGCGTATCTGATGAAGATGGCAGAAGTAGAGGCGTCCGGTGGCGATACCTTACATGAGCGCACTGCCGAGCGTCTGGAGAGGGGCCTCGAAGTGCTCACTGATGCTCGCAAGCGAGCAGCTTATGACCTGAGGCTGGCGGAAGGCCAAACCTCGGTCCGCACCGGTAGCGCCGGTAGCGCCGGTAGCGCGGGCAGCATCAGTAATACCTTCAGAGATGAAGGCCGAGACAGCAAGAGCGCCGATGATCGACCTGACTCCCACCCTCCGCTCGGGCAGAAGAGAGCGGGGTCAGCCACGCTCGCCGCAACTGCACAGTCAGACACCCGGGCGACCCGGGCCACCCAGGTTACAGTGGCCACAAAAGCCACAAACCAGGCGTCAAAGCAACCCGGCCCACGCCAGGGGAATGTGCAAGGTAAGCAGGGCGGGCAGGGTAAGGCAGCCGCGCAGAAACAAGCGAGCCGGGGTGCCGCCGGCCAGCAACCGGCGAGGTACGCCCAAAAGCAGCGGGTGCAGAGGCCTCAGTATGTGCGGCAGCGCTCTTTGCCCATATCGTGGGTGGGAGGGTTGGCGGCTGTGGTGATCCTGATCGCCCTGAGCTGGTTGGGGCTTGGTATGGCCAACCGAATGGGCTTTGGAGCAGGCACGAGCTCCGGCCCTACCCAGGCGAAGCTGGGCGATATGGCCAGCACCTCGCACACAGGGGACTTACAGCTATCGGTATCGCTCAACCCGGACCCTCCACAGCCTGGTCCCACCACCTTCACCCTGCAGGTGACAGATCCAGCAGGCCAGCCAGTGGCCGGAGCGCAAGTCAGATGGTCCATGGACATGACCAACATGAACATGGGCCCTCAGAATGGCCAAATGACGGATCTCGGTTCGGGTAGATACCAGGCCAGGGGAGCATTCAGCATGGGCGGCCCGTGGCGCATCAGCGTCGAGGTCAGTAAGGACGGGCAAACGCTGGGAAGTGGGTATTTCAATCTGCAGATCCACTACTGAGCGACACGAGACCGGGCCCCGCAGATCGTCCCGGAAACCGTAGAATCACACTATCAAAGGAGAACAAGAGCATGATTATGGGAAACAAATCGACAAAGTACCTGGGTACCCTGGTGATGGCCGCGCTGCTCCTCACGGTGAGCGCTCTTATCCCGCTACGCGCTTGGGCCAGCCCTGCAGGCGGCCCCGCCGCTCAAACTCAAAGCGACCTGGACCACCTCAAGTCGCTCTCGGGCAAGGAGTTCGAGGTCGAATGGATGAGCATGATGATCGAGCACCACCAGGGCGCAATAGATATGTCGAAGCTGGCAGCCACACGCGCAATGCACCAGGAAGTGAAGGACGTCGCTCAAAACATCATCAACGCTCAGACCACCGAGATAACCGAGATGACCCGCTGGCTGCAGCAGTGGTACGGCACAATGCCCATGCAGGGCCTGATGCACGGCATGGACATGGCGACGCAACTTCAGAACCTATCGGGGGACGACTTCGACAAGCAGTTCCTTACGATGATGACCGAACACCACCAGGGCGCAATAGATATGGCGCAACTTGTGCCTGAACAGGCCACTCACCAGGAGCTAAAGACTCTGTCGCAGAACATCATCACGAGCCAGCAGGCTGAAGTGAACCAGTTCGGGCAGTGGCTTTCTGCCTGGTACACTACTACACCGGTAGCCGGAAGCACGGGCGGAAATATGGGTGGAGGAGACATGGGGGGTACGACGCCCGGCAGTAGCCCCGGTATGCCGAGGACGGGGTCCGGTGAGAGCGCAGGCAGCCTCCTCCTTCTTGCCCTTGCTGCTATAGGACTTGCTGCGCTCTCCGGTGGTGCCTGGCTCCGCGAGCGCGCTTCAGCCTCGCCACGTCGGATAAGCAAGTAAGCAGGTGGCGGGCTGGCAGGGTGACGGGCAACGAGAATTGGAACTGAGCCGACTGGTATTGGTCTCTAAATAAGGAGGTTTCAACAATGGAAAAAGACCCGGTATGTGGAATGGACGTAGATCCTCAGCAGGCCGCTGGGACGAGCGAGTACAAGGGTAAGACCTATTACTTCTGCGCCCCCGGCTGCAAGAAGTCCTTTGATAAAGACCCCGAGCAGTACGTAGGTGAGCACACCGGTCATGGCGAGCATGGAGACCATGGAGAGAACCACGGGCACGGTCACAGCATGTGATTCACGGGCCACAGGAAACCTCTCGCTCCTGGGGCCCCGGCACGAACATGCCAAACGAAAAGCAGCGCTGACTCGTCGGGAGACCGCCTTTCGTTTGGTGTGTTCGACCAGTTCCTTGAAATCCTAGCCCGCCTCTATGTCGTGCTTGATCTGATCGTACTGTTCCTTGGTGATTTCCCCTCTGGCGTAGCGCTGCTTGAGTATGTCGAGAGGGCTCTGGCCGCCTGTGGCGTTCCCGCCACGAGTGCCCTCGCCGCCCAGATCGCCGGTGCCGCCAGTTCCGCCGGTGTCACCACCGCGTCCCTGCCTGAACAGCCAGAGCGCGATCAGGGCAATGCCTCCGGTTAGAAAGATCAGGAAGAGCAGCATCATCAGCCACCCCCACCAGGAGCCGCCACTCCCGCCGGAGGCCCCGGGTCCCCAGCCACTCATCATGCCGAAACCGCCCATCATACCCATCGCTGGTATTGCCAACAGCGAGAGCAGTACCAGGACACCAATCACCAGTAGCACCGCTACCAATATGGGCCTCGCATTATCTCTGTTCATATGTCCACTTTCTCCAATTCGAGTATTGTGAGCCCGAGTATTGTGAGCTGGAGTATCCTTACATTAGCACGGAGCACCGGAGCACGGAGCACCGGCGAGCCTGGGATTCGCCTCGCCGGTGCAAGTGTGGTGTTATCTGCGTGCTTCTCTCGTTAGTCACCTACCATGCCGATGAACGTCCCGTGCCAGGTGTGATACCACACCTGCCCGGTGTAGCCATTCAAGCTCAGCATGCCTACGGTGTTACCGTTTTTCAGCGCGTGGACGGTGTAGTAGCCGTAGAAGGTGTCCGGCTGACTCTCGGCCGTGAGGCCGGTGCCCTGGGCGTCCAGGTATTGCTGAGCGTCTTGGACGGCTTGCTGCGCGGTCACGGGCATGTTGGCCGTAGGCTGGCTTGACTGATTGGGCTGCGTGTAACCGTTATACCCACCCATCATACCGTTGCCACCCATCATCCCACGCCCCATCATGCCGCCCGTGCTCTGAGCCATGTGCCCATACTTGGTGTTCCACATCATGTTCGGACCGTACTCCGGCCATACATTGCCTGTGTAGGGGTCGATCAGCAGCTCGAAAGCATTGATACCGGTGGCCGGCTCTTTGATCTGTGCGTAGAAGTTGTTCTGAAACTCCATGACCTCTTCGATCGTCAGCCCCTGCCCGTTATAGTACCTGTTGAGGTAGTCGCCAACCGCCTTTCGAACCTGATCACCGCTCCGGCGTTGGGCATTCGGATTCGCAGGCGCGCCATTGCCACCCATCATCCCTGAGCCGTTGCCCGCACCCACTTGCCCGCTTCCCATCATACCCCCTGAGTTGTTGCCCATCATCCCCGAGCCGTTATTATTGCCGTTAGCGCCGGAGTTCTGTGCCAGGGCGGGCAGAGTAGCGGCGCCCACGATCATGGCACCTACGATCAGGAGGATGCCCACTCCAAGTAGTCCGTACTTCCTTATTGCTGTCATTTGATTACCTCAGCCTTTCTTGTCTAATGTCCAGGCAGGTTGGCTGCCCGGTCGTTGCCACGGTCTGTGTCCGTCGTGTCTACGGTGCTGGCGGGTCGAACCTGGGTCAGGCCAGACTCCTCTTTGCCACCTCAAATTCCGCCTGGCTGATCTCCCCTGCGGCGTAGCGCCTCTTCAGGATATCCAACGCGCTATCTTCGGTTCGGCCTTGCTGCGCGCTTCCGGCAAGCGTAAACGCTCCCCACACAAGCAGCGCAATTATCGCCAGCCCGGCAACCATACCGAGGACCATCCACCATCCGCCGAACGCGCCCATATTTCCAAATCCGTTCATCATCTGTTCCCGTCTTTCTCGCGACTCCGGCTTCTCCTTCATCGCTCGTACTGCCTTAGTGCAGATTGTCCGCCCCTCTCAATCGTGTCGGGCGGCTTCTTTTTGCTTACACTTCCAGTATAGCGGCCCAATGTTACGCTAAGATGTTCGTTATGGTTACGCGCTGGTTACGAACAGTTCGCCACCGGCGGCGGATCGGTAAACCCCAGCTCCTGCGCCCACCGGTTTCCTCCCCCTGCCCGTGCCCGTGCCCGCGCCCGCGCTCACCGTCCTCATGGCTTGTTGGTGCCGCTCATAGCGCGGCCGAACCTGTAGCATCAGTGTGGCCAGGTACCGCCGGGAGTATGGCGCATGAGAAATCGGAGAGGACCGGAGAGGACCGGGAGACGGGAGCAATAAGGGATTATGGCAGCGGAGGCGAGTAGTGGGGTGCGAACACTACCTTGAGCGTGCAAGCGGTAGGGTAAATGAGAAGGTGCTGCCCCCGCCTGCACCTGGGCTCTCAGCCCAAATACGCCCACCCATTGCCTCGACCAGGGCTCTGGCTATTGCCAGCCCGATGCCTGCGCCACCAGCCGCGCGACTGCGCGACTTGTCCACGCGGTAGAAGCGCTCAAACAAGTGGGGGAGGTGCTCAGCAGGTATACCAATGCCGGTATCCGAAACCTGAAACAGCACTTCGTTAGCGCTGAGACCACCGGAGCCACCGGTGCTGCTGACACTGCTGGCGATACCGGTGCTAGCAGAAGTTGGGCGAACTCTGAGGGTGACCTTGCCGGGGGGAGGAGTGTACCGCAGGGTGTTGGTCAACAGATTAGTGAGTACCTGCACGGCCCGGTCGCGATCGGCGCTGACCGGAGGTAGATTGGGAGGCACATCTGTGATAAGCTCCAGCCCTTCCTCCTGGAAGTCCAGCCGCAACCGGTCGAGTGCTGCTTGCACTATGTGGCCAGGGTCTACCTGCTCCAGTTTGAGGGATAGCTGGCGATTTTCCGCTCGTGACAACTCTCGAAGATCACTCACCAGTATGCGAAGACGCCCAGTCTCATCGCGCAAGCTGGCCCACGTCTCGGGCGTGGGCTGCACGATGCCGTCGAGCAGTCCCTCCAGGTAGCCGTCGAGAGTGCTGATGGGGGTGCTCAGCTCGTGTGCTACATCGGCCAGCAATTCCACCCTGCGGCGCTCGGTGCTCTCAAGAGAGGCAGCCATGTCGTTGAAGTTGCGCGCGAGCTGGCCCAGCTCTTCATCCGGATCGAGTCTCTCCCCGCTCACTCGCTCCGCGTAGTGACCGGCGGCTATACGCCTGCTTGCCGCTGCGATGCGGCGCACCGGACGAGCGATCCCCTCCGCGATAAACAAGCTCACCAGGATGGCAGCAAGTGCAGCAGCTCCCGTGGCGACCAGCAGCGCCTGGGTCACGGTGGCTTGAAATGCTTCCTGAAGGCTCGCGCTGGTTTGCCCGCCCATCATGCTCCCTGTCGTGCCAGTACCGCCCATCATCCCGGCCATGTGGTCATCAAATAGCCGAGGGGCCACCAGACCACTCACCACGAAGGTAGTGGTCGCCCCCACGGCGATCACGAGCAGAAATGCCAGGAGAAGCCTGGTTTTCAGGCTCCAATGGAATAACCGGGCCCCCAGCTGGGAGGGGGGGCCGGGGTTACGGTCAGTATTGGTGTTTGGACTTAGGGTCGAACTCGGATCCATCTTCGTGAGCGCAAATCCTCTGCTTGCCAGAATAGCTGCTAAGGCTGCTAAGGCTGCTAATGCTAATACTAATGCTAATACTAATGCTAATACTAATGCTGACGACGTGTAGTGCCTTTGCCGTCTCTGCTTCCGAGCGGTCTAGGACTGCCTGAATCGGTAGCCGACGCCGCGTACGGTTTCTATGTAGCGCGGGTCGGCCGGGTCTTCCTCCAGCTTCTTGCGCAGGTGTGTGATACGCACGTCTACCACGTGGTCGCCGTAGTACTCGTCCCCCCATACTTGCTGCAGCAGCTGGTCCCGCGTGAACACACGACCGGGGTGCGCAGCCAGTATGGACAGGAGGCCGAACTCGCGAGGCGTAAGATGCACCTCCTCACCACTCAGGCTCACCCGGTGGGCGGCGTTGTCTATGACCAGATTGCCGAATACGATGGGCGGCTCAGTCTCCGCCGGACCAGCCGAGGAGCGCCGAACGTCATTGGCCGCGGGCGTATGGTCTGGTTGGGCTGAGCCGATAAGCGGGGTGAGTGGCACAGGCGAAACGGAGCCAGCAGCGGAAGTAGGGGCGTTGGGAGGGTAGAGAACAGGGGCCAGGCGTGCCGACTGCAGGCGCCGCAGCATGGCCTTCACACGGGCTACCAGCTCACGAGGGCTGAACGGCTTGGTGAGATAATCGTCGGCGCCCACCGATAGCCCGACCACTTTATCGATCTCCTCCGACCGGGCGGTGAGCATGAGCACGTAGGCCTCGGAGAACTGCCGGATGCGCCTGCATACTTCAATGCCGTCGAGGCCGGGCAGCATCACGTCGAGAATAATGAGGTCGGGCCGCTCGGTCCTGGCAAGCTCCAGCGCGCTTAGCCCGTCGTAAGCCACCACAACCAGGTAGCCCTCAGCCTGAAGGTATCCCCGCACCAGATCGACAAGCTTGCGCTCGTCGTCCACCACGAGTACTTTAGTCGACAGCACATCCTCGCCAGCCGACCCAACCCGATCGCCGGAGCGCCCGAGGTCCCGAAGCTCCAGAGAGTCCTGCGGGGCCTCATTTTCTCCCGGTCTTCCAGCGCCGTTTTGGTCTCCCTGATCCGCCTTGCCCATCGCCTCTCTCCTCTATGCCTTTTAGTGCTTCAAGTCCCAGGTCGCCGAAACTATTGGGGCTGCCACCTACCGCTACCTACATAGTATGCCACTGCCCACCAGGCGGCAACAAGCTCCAGTGCCGTCACGCCACCTGCACTTCACCTCAGGCTCCTCTAAACTGCGCCTTCCTGCGCTCAAGCGCTGCGGTGCTCGTCGGCACTCGATCACTTCCCTCAGCCAATTCTCAGCGCCAGCTAAGCCCTGCATCAGCTAACGGTCCTATACTGAAAGTGTAGGAGCCTGGAGGCGAAAGGCTCATCAGGAGGTCCTGAAGATGAACCACAACATGATTAGCTTAGAGAGCACGTCAAACATAGCCAGCATAACCAGCACAGAAGGTGTGGAGAACACGACCGAATCAGCTGTCCCTCCACCGCCCGGTGGGGCCTGGCTGGCCGAGGACGAAGAGCAAGTGCGCTCCCGGCGTGCCTCCCTCAAGCTGACGCTTGCAGCAATAGCTGTTGGTGGCCTGGTGATGATCGGTTCCATGGTCTGGGTGGCGGTCACGCAGCAAGTTGCCCGGCCGATGCCTGGCCCCCTCGTTGCTGACCACAACACGCACCGGATTGAAAGCGTGCAAGCTGACATGCCTGCGCCCTCTGCAAGCTTTCTGCTGCGAGCATGGGGAGCGCCCCTGGTGACCGAAGTAAGTACCAACCTGCAGTGCGCCAGCGCACGGCTGGTACAGGGAGGCCAGACATCTCGGTGGTTCGGATTCAGCCACCCGAGCGACCAAACGAGCGTCCAGATGCTTCCCTACCAGCCCGCATACCTGGAGGTGCGCATCGACCCAAGTATCCACAGCCTGGACGCTCCAAGCGGTGACGAGCCCCTGAGTCACAACGTGCTGCTGAAGACCGAAGACGGCCAAGTGCTGAACTTTGAGGTAACAACAGGCGGCAAGTAGTGGCAGTAGGCAATCAAGCAGCTGGGCATGAGCCCGTGCGAGACGAGTCGTAATTGAACGTTAGCAAACGAGGATAGCACAGGAGGCAATTGTCAGCATGATAACGATAGAGATGGATCCAGTTCTGCTGCATATCGGTCCGGTAGCCTTGTCCTGGTATGGGCTCGCGATCGCCGTTGCCGTCGCGGCCGGCATATGGGTCACGATGCGCGAAGCACGGCGCAAGGGGATCCCAACAGAAACAATCGGTGGGATGCTCCTCTGGATCCTGGTCGGGGGCCTGGCTGGGGCTCGAGCGTTGCACGTCATAGACCGCTGGGACTTCTACGTGGCGAACCCAGGCCAGATACTGGCCGTACAAAACGGTGGGCTGGCAATCCTGGGGGCGATAATGGGCGGGGCGGTCACCGGTGGGGTGCTCGCCTGGCGCAAACGGCTGCCGGTCAGGCGGCTGTTCGACGCTGCCGCCCCTGGGATCGTGCTGGGGCAAGCGATCGGCCGCTTCGGCTGCCTGGTGACCGGGGACGCGCTTGGCCCCCCGACCGATGGCACCTGGGGCATCGTGTACCGGAACCCGCACGCAATGGCTCCCAGCCTTGGCGTCGCCTACCAGCCTGTGTTTCTGTATGAGCAGGTATGGGACTTCGCCCTCTTCGCGCTCCTTTGGGCGCTTCGGAAGAGGCTGCGCTCGGACGGTCAGCTATTCGCCCTTTACCTGGGATTATATGCCGCGGGCAAGTTCACGCTGACTTTCCTGCGCACCGAGACGGTGTGGTTCTGGGGTTTGCAGGAGGCTCAACTGCTCTCGATAGGGGCGATACTGGCCGCCGTGGCGTGGGCTACCTGGGACCGCTGGAGGCCACGGAGCATGGCGGTCGCCAGCGTTGCGAGCAATGCAGGTTCAGCCGGCAACTAACACTCCTGAGGAAAGCAGTGCAGAGGAATACAGGCACCAGATTCTGATATTTAAGAGCAGTAGCAAATGGGGTATGTATCGTATGAACACGCACACTGTAGAGAAGCAGGGCGATTATGGGACGGCCCGCATCACCAAACTGACCATGGCCATCTATGGGTTAGGGTGCGGTGGTGGTGGGGCGCTCACCGTCGAACGGGCTTTGCGAAAAGTGCCTGGAGTAGTGCTGGCTTACGTAAATCCGGAAACGGAGATGGCTTACGTGCACGTTCGCAGCGAGTCAGTCAAGCCGAATCAGCTGGTACATGCCGTAGAGGAGATCGGCTTAGGAGCCGGAGAAGCCAGTATCAGGTAGCCGCTATGAGTCTTGGTAGGAGCCATGGTCGTGGGTCTCGTGATCTACATAGGCACTGTGGAGCGGCAACGCGAGTACCGAGTGCTCAAGGCCATGGGCGCTCGCAATAGCAACCTGTACCGGGTAGTGCTTGCCCAAACACTCTACAGCACCGGTCTCGGATTGGCTGCAGGAGTGGGCTTCACGCTGCTGGTCCTGGCCGAACCTAGCCTGGGCTCGAACCTCTACTTGCAGGTTAGCGGCGAATCGCTTCTCAGAGCCACCATTGCCGCGCTTGCGATTGCCGGGCTTCCGGCTGCTCTTCCGGTCAGGCAGATAGTAGGGCTGGACCCGACCACCGGGAAGTGGCAGAACTCAGGGCGCGGGCTGGTATTGTGGCAACTCATCGGGTATCCTTGCCATAGATAGATCATCCCCACAAGGAATCCTGATGAATTGTCCTCATTGCTCATCCTGTGCAACTACCCAGCTGGCAGGCAATACCTCCCTCGGTTATCCCACTTTCCGATGCTCCCAGTGCAAGCGCAAATTCAACGAGCGAACAGGCACTCTTTACAACCACCTACAGTTCCCCACCGATATCGTGCTGCTGGTGGTATTGTGGCGCCTCCGGTACAAGCTCAGTCTGCGAGACCTATCGGAGATGTTCCTGGTCCGAGGGTTTGAGTTTACGCACGAAGCAGTCCGAGAGTGGGAAGCCAAGTTTGCGCCTTTGATCACAGAACAACTCCGCTCACGGCGGAAAGGCAAGGCCGGCAGGTCCTGGTACGTTGATGAGACCTATCTGCGTGTCAGCGGCAAGTGGCACTACCTCTATCGCGCTGTAGACAGGGATGGCACCCTGGTCGATTCGATGCTATCTGAGAAGCGAGATATGGCATCTGAGAAGCGAAATATGGCATCGGCGAAGCGCTTCTTCACACAGGCGAAGGATGTAGTGGGCCATAAGCCGGTGCGTGTGACTACCGATGCTCACAATTCATACCCTCGTGCCATACGCCGCGTGTTGGGACGCAAAGTCTTGCATAGGACTAACAAATACTTGAATAATCGGCTGGAGCAAGACCACAGAGGCATCAAACAGAGGTACTACCCAATGAGAGGGTTCGGGTGTTTCGAGTCGGCCTCGAGGTTTAGCCGGGCGTTTGACGAACAACGAGACTATTTTCGATACCGAACCAGGCCAAAAGAGAAAGTGCCTCTACCCGAACAACGCCGTATGTTCCGGCAGCGATTCGGCGCTCTGCAACATCTGCTGGGGGCATAACAGCAGACAAGAGTCTGCGCTGAGGCGTAACCGACACACTTACGGCCTCACTGGAGAGACTGTGTGCCGCCAGTTCTGACACTTCCACATTACAAAGAAATAGCGCTTATCGTGTTGAATAACACCAAAAACACGATACAGCGCACAAATGAATTTGGCTATGTGTTGCCCGGCATGCAGATTGAGCACTGGTCAATGGGAAGAGGGCGCGGCTTCGGCCTCAACTCCGGCTGGCTGCCATGGGTTGCGACGAGCCATTTAGTAAGTATAGAAGCCGCTGGACGGCTTCTGCAATCTGATATAGATGAAAGTACGCCGGGACCGGATAAATAACTTCATTAGTCTTGTCCTTTACGGGGCTACCGGGTAGGTAATATGAATGGAGGTTTTGAAGTGGCTACAGCTTCTTCCAAATATGTTATCGGTGTAGATTTCGGCACCGAGTCGGGTCGGGCGGTGCTCGTTGCAGTCGTTGATGGGCGCGAGCTGGCGAGCAGCGTGCATCCTTATTCGAATGGGGTAATCGACGAGCGCTTGCCCGGCACAAACGTCCTGCTTGAGCCTGATTGGGCGCTGCAAGACCCCAACGACTACATAGAAGTTTTCAAGCACACCGTACCCGCCGTGCTCAAAGCAAGTGGCATCAACCCAGCGGACGTAATTGGCATAGGCATAGATTTCACTGCCTGCACCATGCTGCCCACAAATGCCAAGGGCACGCCCCTCTGCTTTCTGCCGGAGTACAGGCACGATCCCCATTCCTGGGTCAAGCTGTGGAAGCACCATGCCGCGCAGCCTGAGGCTGATCGCATCAACCAGGTGGCTCGCCAGCGAGGAGAAGGGTGGCTCTCAAGATACGGGGGCAAGATCTCGTCAGAGTGGTTCTTCTCCAAGTCGCTGCAAATCCTCAACGAAGCGCCCCACATTTACAATGCAGCGGATCGCCTTATCGAAGCCGCCGATTGGGTTATCTGGCAGCTTACCGGAGTTGAAACGCGCAACGCCTGTACAGCGGGGTACAAAGCTATCTGGCAAAAAGAAACGGGCTTCCCCTCCAACGACTACTTCGCAGCGCTCCATCCCGACATGGCAGACATTGTCGATACAAAGATGAGCCGTGATATAGCGCCCCTTGGCTCCAGGGCGGGAGGTTTGAGCCAACAAGCAGCACAATGGACAGGGCTGCTTCCTGGCACGGCAGTAGCCGTAGCCAACGTCGATGCGCACGTGACTTTGCCCGCCACAGGCAATATAGAGCCCGGCACTATGGTCATGATCATGGGCACCAGCACCTGCGACGTCATGATCGGGGACGCCGTGGGCGAAGAAGGCGTACCGGACGTGCCAGGCATGTGCGGCGTTGTGGAAGATGGCATCACACCAGGTACATTAGGCTATGAAGCAGGGCAAAGCGCGGTCGGTGACATATTTGCCTGGTTCACCGAGCACGGAGTGCCCCCCAAATACCACGAGGAAGCCCAACAGCGAGGAGTAAGCCTGCACGCGTTGCTGGAAGAAAAAGCGGCGATGCTGAAACCGGGCGGAAGCGGCCTGATAGCGCTCGACTGGTGGAACGGCAATCGCTCGACGCTGGTAGACGTAGAGCTTGGCGGGTTACTGATAGGGATGACATTAGCTACCGAAGCGTCGGAAATATACAGGGCGCTGATCGAAGCTACGGCCTTTGGCAAGCGCGAGATAATTGAGACGCTCAACCAGTCGGGTGCTCCCGTGCGCCGCCTGATAGCAGCGGGCGGGCTCCCTGAGCGCAACAAACTCCTCATGCAAATTTACGCGGACGTCACGGGCTACGAGATCGGTATCGTGCGCAGCGCGCAGGCTCCCGCCGTAGGCTCAGCAATGCACGCGGCGGTAGCGGCAGGTGCGGACGCAGGCGGCTATTCAGACATAGCGGAGGCGGCAGCGCACATGGGAGGCTTGAGCGACCAAACCTACAAGCCTATCCCCGAGAACGTGCAAGTATATGATCGCCTGTATGCTGAGTACAAGCTGCTGTACGACTATTTCGGGCGAGGCAGCAACGACGTAATGAAGCGGCTGCGGGCCTTGCGACAAGAAACGCTAAGCGTGCAAGAGCGAGCCAATGAAGACAATACAGAGCAAACTGGCCTGCCTGATGCCATCGAGCAGGGAGCACTAACCGGAGATCGCAGCTAGAGAAAAGGATAACAACATGCTGGAAGAACTAAAAGAAGAGCTTTACACGCTACACCTGGAGCTAACAAAATACAACCTGGTGGCATGGACGGGTGGTAACGTAAGCGCGCGTGACCGAGAGACTGGGCTGGTGGTAATAAAGCCATCAGGGATACGCTACGAGCATATGCATCCTGAGCACATGGTAGTGGTCGACCTGGACGGGAAAATTGTGGAAGGTGACAAGAAGCCCTCCTCAGATACTGCCAGCCACCTGTATATCTACCGTCACCGGGACGACGTGGGAGGCGTAGTGCATACGCACTCTCCTTATGCCACGGCGTTTGCCGCCAATAACATGCCGATTCCTGTTGTGCTGACCGCTATCGCGGACGAGTTTGGCGGGCCAATCCCCTGCGGAGGGTTCTCGTTGATAGGCGACGAATCGATAGGTAAGATCGTGATAGAAAGCATAGGACGCTCCCCTGCTGTGCTGCTGAAGAATCACGGCGTCTTCACGATAGGCAAGAACGCCGAGACTGCTGTCAAAGCGGCAGTAATGACCGAAGATAACGCCCGCAGCGTCTGGCTGGCCATGCAATTAGGCACGCCTGACGTGATACCGGCGGAGGACGTAGAAAAGCTACACCACCGCTATACGCACGTCTACGGCCAGTGAGCATGCGTTCCACGGTACACATTACGCATATGAGCACGGAGGAGGGAAATTGATGGTAGACCTGAAGCAATATGAAGTCTGGTTTATTACAGGAAGCCAGCATCTGTACGGTCCTGAAGTTTTGGAGCAAGTAGCCGCGCATTCCCGAGAGATAGCGCGGGCACTAGACGACGCACCTGCGGTACCTGTTCGTGTTATTTACAAGCCGGTGCTTACAGGTCCCGACGAAATACGCCGCTTGTGCCTGGAGGCAAACTCCACGCAAAACTGTGTGGGCCTGATCACCTGGATGCATACCTTCTCCCCAGCCAAGATGTGGATCGCGGGCCTTTCGGCCTTGCAAAAGCCCTTTGCCCATCTGCACACTCAGTACAACCGCGATATACCCTGGTCTGAGATAGACATGAACTTCATGAACCTGAACCAGTCGGCCCACGGCGACCGCGAGTTTGGGTTTATGGCTTCGCGCATGCGCCTCAACCGCAAAATCGTGGTTGGCCACTGGCAGGAGGTCGAGGTGCAGCAGGAACTGGGCACCTGGGCAAGAGCTGCGTGTGCGTGGGCAGATGCTCAGGGTGCACGCTTCGCACGCTTTGGCGACAACATGAGGGAGGTAGCAGTCACTGAAGGCGATAAAATAGAGGCGCAATTGAGGCTCGGTTACTCGGTCAACGGCTACGGCGTCGGCGACCTGGTGGAGTATGTGAACGCCGTGCTTGACGCCGAAGTCGACAGCCTGATCGATGAATACAACGAGCGCTATCACGTAGTTTTCGCTTCAGGCAGCACGAAGGTTGGCGAAGAGCAAAACTCGCTACGAGAAGCAGCACGCCTGGAAGCTGGAATAAGGCAGTTCCTGGAACAAGGTAACTTCAAAGGATTTACCACGACCTTTGAGGACCTGCACGGTCTGCACCAATTGCCCGGTTTGGCGGCCCAGCGCCTCATGGCTGATGGGTATGGCTATGGCGCGGAGGGCGATTGGAAAACAGCAGCGCTGGTGCGTGCTATGAAAGTAATGGACGCGGGACTCAAGGGCGGAACTTCCTTTATGGAAGACTATACTTACCACCTGGACCCGGCAGGCATGAAGGTGCTCGGCTCGCATATGCTGGAAGTGTGCGAGACGATCGCTGCACCAGGGGAGAAGCCCCGACTCGAAGTACACCCACTTTCTATTGGCGGTAAAGCCGACCCGGCGCGCCTCGTCTTCGACACGAGGACCGGGCCCGCAGTCGCAGCCTCTGTCGTAGATATGGGCAATCATTTCCGCATGATAGTAAACGAGGTGGACGCGGTAGCAATAGACCAGCCGTTGCCGAAGCTACCTGTTGCTCGTGCCCTATGGCTGCCCAGGCCCGATTTTAAAGTAGCCACAGCAGCCTGGATACTGGCGGGTGGGGCGCACCATACCGGCTTCAGCTTTGCACTCACGTCCGAGCACCTGGAGGACTACGCCGAAATAGCGGGCATCGAATTCCTCAAGATAGGCGGAGATACCACGGTCCAAAGCTTCAAGAAAGAGCTAAAGTGGAACGACGTTTATTATGCGCTCGCAAAAGGCCTTGGCTGAGGCCGAGCCAGCACGAGGTTACATGAAAGATCGTAATACGCCTATTTCATAAAGCCCCTTCAAGCGCCCCTTCTTGGTGCCGAATTCGGCCAGCGTGAAGTCGGGGGCACTGAGACCTTTGGCTGGGGCTTCCTGGAGAGCACTAAAAAGTCGGGGGTATCAAACTGCTTGTCTTCTTTTTTAGTTGGCGCGTGTACTCACGTTACTATGACTCCGGTTCCGCTTATACTAACCTGCGAGTCGCTTGGCGTCTTGGTGACCATGATCCGCGCAGGGAACTGCTCTTTCAACTCGTCTATGTGTGTCATTACCAAGATAGTCGCGAAGGGAAGCGGCAGAACTGAGACCATGAGTTGGCGATGGTGGTGTTCACCGGTTATCCTTAGAAGGATCCACTTGTCCCTTTAAGGAATATTGATGAATTGTCCTCACTGCTCGTCTTCGGCAACCACCCAACTGTCCAGGAAAACCTCTCTTGGCTACAAGATCTTCCGTTGTTCTCGGTGCGGTCGTGTTTTCAACGACCGCACTGATACTGTCTTCAACTACCTGCAGTTTCCAACAGACGTGGTGCTCCTCGCAGTGCTGTGTCGCCTTCGATACAAGCTCAGTCTCAGAGACGTGGCAGAAATGTTCCTGGTGCGTGGCTTTGAGTTTAGCAAGGAAACTCTATGCGGTCTATGCCGAGCGCGACTGGGAAGCAGGAAGTGTCAGGATTGGGGGGGAGTAACTAAAAGAGTAACGACAGACCATTACGATAATGTGGGTGGGGCACAATATCGCGTCTACGGCGATTGTAGTGCCAGGTGAACATGCGAATAGCACGAGCTAGAGCTTGCCAGCAACGCGAGAAACAGCGGGAGCGGCGCTTCAGACGACCAAGGTAGGTGCGCAGGTCAGCGTTGAGGCTTTCTATCGTATAGGTTTCCTCTTTGCGCTCCGATACTCCGATAGTACATGCACACTACCCGGCGGCCATATAAGCTCCTGGTATACAGCTAGCCGGTCAGAACAGTAGTGTTGGGCTGGAGGCAAGCGGTCCACGAACTCCTGCATGGCTCTCCAACTACGCTCTTTCATAACGCAGCACCCAACAATGAGCCTGCTCTCCCTGGCTACTGCCATCACCACGTAGACTTGCTTCTTTTTTTGCCTACGTATGTGAATAGCTCATCTATCTCGACGTTGTGTGTAAGTGAGGCATCTTCCACCTGATGAGGTAGAGCATCATGAGCCTGGTTGAACCAGTTGATCACGCTCTGGAAGTTGACGCTCAACGTTCTGCCAACAGCACGAAAGCTCAACCCCTCCAGGCACAACTGCACGGCTTGTGCTTTGAGGGCTGGGTCGTATCCCATAGGCTTCTTGTGAGCAGCGAAGTAGCGTTGACAGCTCTGGCACCTGTGTCGTTTACTGCCCGTGGGATTGGTGCCAGCCTTGACCACACGTTCTGTTTGCCCGCAATACGGGCAGACTGTTTCTTCTTCCATATCCCCATTCTACACCTTGGCTACCCTTTTCTTCACTCCCTGCGCCTGATGCTCACTACTTCGTGCATGGCCTGCTTACCACGTTATCCTGCCCTAGAGTGTTACGATTCGCGTTGGATCAACTCCGGGGTGAGCAGCACCTCTCCATCCGGCTGCTCATCTCGATCGATGAGCGCGATGAGCAGGCGCGCCGCGGTAGCTCCTACCACGCGCATCGGTTGCCGCACGGTGGTAAGAGGAGGGTCGGCATACTCGGCGGCAGGGATGTCGTCGTACCCCACCACAGAAACGTCCACGGGGATCCGCAGGCCCGCTTCCCGAAGAGCCCTCATCGCCCCGATGGCCATCTGGTCGTTGTGGACAAAAAGCGCCGAGAACGGCTCCTCTTGCCTCAGGATCGCACCCATCGCCCTGTAGCCGCTTACGTACGACCAATCACCTTGAGCCACAAGTCGAGGCATGAGCCCCAACCCCGCACCGTGCAACTCGGCGTTGAACCCCAGCGCCCGGTCGTCCACAGACTTCCAGCCTGCCGGGCCCTCTATCATAGCGATACGCGTGTGCCCGGCTTGAAGGAGGTGGCGCGCCACCTGCCGGCCCCCGGAGACATTGTCAACGTCGACTACGGTGGCAGCTTCCCCCGGTACGTAAAATGCCGAGGTCACGACAGGCACGCCCGACCGGATGAGGTCGACCAGGTGACTTGTGTCGGTCGAGATGCTCGAGTGAGCAAAGAGAAAGCCCTCCACCCGGCGCTGGCTGAAGAGGCGGATGTACTCCGGCTCGTCCTGCGGCTTGTGCTCCGTGCTGCCCAGCATGAAGAAGTAGCCCTGTTTGCGGGCTTCCTCCTCTGCTCCGGCGATCACCTGCGCAAAGAAGTAGTCGCTGAAATCATCGGTGATGAGGCCGAGGGTGCGTGTACGCCGTGAGGCAAGGCTGCGGGCCATCGCGTTCGGCTCATAGCCCATTTGGCGCATGATCTCCTTGATGCGCGCCCTCGTCGAAGCCGACACGTCGGGGCGATTGTTCAGCACGCGGGACACCGTCTGCGCGGATACGCCGGCCTCGCGCGCCACCAGATCTATGGTTGTCCTCTTGATGTCAGACATGGCTCATTACTCACTCGTCGCTAACCGGTAGACACACTTAGAAGCTATATGGCTCGTGCGTCAGGAGCCTTTTGCCGACTCCTCCTCAACTGCTGCAGCGTCGGCCCGGTTCATTGGCAGTGCAACGGGCCTGCCCCCCTCCAGCGCAGACTGGTGTATGCCCAGAAATATCTCCTGGTCCAGCAGCCCCTGCAAAGGACCGTAAGTCGGCTCGGTTCCCTCGCGAACCGCTCGCACTAGGCTTAGCAGGCAGCCGGCCACACCGATCTCGTCGTCATGCCACTGAGGCTCGTGCTCGCGCGCCAGCCCCTTGACAGGGTTGTCCCAGCGCACCACCGGCATATCGGGGTCGCCCGTATGCGCCACCATGGCCTCCAGAATGCCACCGTCCACGCGCTCCCATCGCCGCTCCAGCGTGATGAAATAGGGCGCTTCCCCTCCCGGCGCCAGCAGGCTGAGCCACTCTTGGCTATCGAGCCCCCGGCCTACAGTGATACCCATACCCTTTTCGGCGAGGAACCGGCTGCTGCGCCACCAGCGCAGGGGCGAGTCGTAGCCCACCTCGGTCCAGTGGTACACGCCTAGCTGCCCGCCTTCGAATTCGATTAGCCCGTGCTCCTGCCTCTCAGCCCGCGGCCCGTGCGAATCGGCCAGGCGGGACCAATAGGGCGCCAGGTCGTACTTGTGCACTGAGCCGACCACACTCGTAGGCCTGGCATCGAAACCGATGTAGCTTCGCATCACGCTCACTCCGTGGTACGCGTGACCCGCGAAATCGTTGAAGGACGAGTATACACGCCCAAACAAACCAGAGTCAATCAACTTGAGCTTGATCTGCTCGACGGGCCGTCGGTGGAACTGCTCGGCCACCTCTATCTTCAGGCCCCGCTCCGAGGCGATGCGGATCACATCGTCCGCTTCTGCCAACCGGTGCGCGATCGGAGTCTCGACCAGTATGTTCAGGCCCGCCTCGAGCGCCATGCGAGCCACTTCCCCGTTAGCCCACCGCCTCACCGTGACGAGGCCGATCTGAGGTGCTGTTTCGCGGACCAGCTTGTCGAGGTCGGTGTAGGAGGGCACTCCCAGATCGGCCCCGAGGCGCGCCGCTGCCTCATCGCGGCGCCCCCACACGGCCACAAGCTCTACTTCGCTCGGCAGGTTACGAAGGATTGGCGCATACATGTATGATGCGCGGGACGCTGTGCCGATAATAGCCACCCTTAAAGGTTTGGGATTTGTCACGGCTCTTCTCCTTTCGCATTCTCAAGTATAGCAACTCCGTACGGACCGAGATTCACCACACCGTGCACGTCACAGCCGGTCAACAGATCGCGGAAGTCACCGGCCACCTCGACTTCCTGCCCCCCTGACGAGTGGTTTAGGACGAAGAGGAGGCTCTGCTCGCCTCTCCGGCGCTCCACGACCTCGACGTCTTCGGCTGGTGCGAAAGGCAGAGGCACCTGTGCCATCTCGAGCAGCCAGCGGGTGAGCGGCAAGAGCAGGTCTTGCTTGCCGAAAGCGCCCAGATAGAGCGCCCGCCCCTCGCCATACTTGTTCAGCGTGATGGCCGGGCGGCCCGCGTAGTAGTCATGCAGGTAAGTTGCCACCACCTCGGCCCCTTCCGGCCGCAGCACGTCGGCCCACGCCTCGGTAGCGGGCGACTCAGCGCGGGGAAGGCCCGCCGCCACAAAGCGCACCGCGTTACGGTCGCCCAGCGGCAGCGAATCGTACTCCTCCACTTCGACGCCACACACACCGGCCAGCAGACCGGGCAACGGCATATCTACCACGCGGTTCACGCTGTCCTTAACTCCACTCCGCGGGGTGACGGCGAGCACACCCCCGCTGGAGACATATGCGCGCAGGTTCGCCGCGATCTCTTCGTCCACCACGTGCAGTGCCGGAGCAACCACCAGCTTGTACTCGGACAGGTCGGCCGTTGGGGGCACAACGTCAACCGGCACATGCAGGGCGTGCAGGGCGCGATACACCTCGGCAAAGTGAGTCTCGTACCGAAAGCCGGGGTTATTGGCCTGCGACTGGAACGCAAACCGGCTGTCGAACGAATGCAGCATGGCCACCTGCGCCGCCACCTCGGTGCCCAGCAGTCGCTCTCCTACAGAGACGATCTCCGCGCCCATCTGCCGGATCTCATCGTACCGGCGGCCGGGGCGCCCATGCTGGTCCAGCAGGCCGTGCCAGTACTGCTCCGAGCCGGTGCGGGCGGTGCGCCAGCGGAAGAAGACTATGCCGTCGGCCCCGTGTGCGACGGCCTGGTAGGCCCAGAGCCTGAGCTGGCCAGGACGCGGCGCCGGGCTGACGATATCCCAGCCCGCAGGGCCCGCCTGCTGTTCCATCACCCAGAAGGGACGCTGCTTGAGGCCGCGCATGGTGTCGTGCTCGAGCGCGTCCCGCGCGGGGTCGACCGAGCGGTCCATGGTCCACTGGGTGCGCGGGTAGTTGTCCCACGAAACAAAATCCAGGCCGGCGGCCAGATCGTAGAGGTTGAGCTGGTCGTACTTGAAGCCCATGAAGTTGTGCGTGATGAACTGCCCAGGGCAGAGACGGCGCAGTATGTCTGCTTGTATCTGCTGGTAGGCTACGTACGAGTCTGAGCAGAAGCGATAGTAGTCGAGCGCGAGGCCCGGGTTCGGCTGCCCGCCCGACGAGAGCGGGGCCGAAATCTGCTCCCAGGCGGTGTACTCGTGGCTCCAAAAGATGGTGCCCCAGCACTCGTTGAGGGCGTCCAGCGAGTTGTAGCGCTCTTTGAGCCAACCTTGAAAGGCCTCTATGCATCGCGGGCAGAAGCAGCGGTCGCCGAACTCGTTGTCGATCTGCCAGCCGAGTACCGCCGGGTGACCCGCGTAGTGCTCGGCCATCTTCTGCACGATCCGCCTGGTGTGCCCGTGGTAGCCGGGATGGTTGGGGCAGTACTCGCGCCGGTGGCCGTAAGTTGCCCGCCGGCCATCCTCCCGCATTAGGAAGAACTCGGGAGTCGACGACATAACCCAGGGCGGTGGCGAGGCGGTTGGAGTGCCGAGCACTATCTTCATGCTGTGGCCCGAGAGCAGATCTATGGCCCGGTCCAGCCAGCCGAAGTTAAAGTGTCCCTCTTTGGGCTCGAGGCGCGACCAGGCGAACTCGGCGAGCCGGACGACGTTGAAGCCGGCCTCGGCCATGAGCCTCGCGTCCTGAGGCCAACGCGTCTCGGGCCAGTGCTCAGGATAGTAGTCAACACCGAAAGCGAACACGATTCCCTACCTCACTGGAACCCACGATAGCTTGTGAGCGCCATATCTTAACGGCATGCGTCGCGCACGATTGCGGCCATGCCCTCCCGAGGCTTGCACTTCTCGAACGCGAACGACTGCATCATGCGGTCTATCTGATCTTCGCTCATGCCTCGGAACTGCTCCGCGTAGGCGGGCAAGAGCATCTGCGAAAGCGTTTCCTGGCATACGGCCCCGTATATGTTTTCTGCCAAGTCCTTCCAATCGCCCGGCAGATCGACCACATGAGCGCACACGGTCTCAACGACTCTATCCAGTTGCCGCCCGATCAGCGTCGGGTGTCGCTCGATCCAGGGGTCACAGCGGAGCGCACTCTTTAGCGAGCGCACCGGCTCTGTCCTCACCATCCATTCAGACTCGGGTTGAATGTTCACCACGCCCATCGGGCCTATGTCTTTGTAGTGCCAGAGGGTCCAGTGATGCCCGGCCCTGTTCATTACGTCGAGCATATCAGCCAGCGCGTGCAGCCGGGGCTCGTCGTCATGGCCGGTGAGCACCATGCCGAACTCTCCTGCCCACGCCGGCACTCCATGCCGGCGCATGAAAGCGGCGCGGCTATGGAGCATCTTCTCGAGCCACTCGCGGCCATACCGCACGCCGTCGATCTCGGCCGGATACTGGCCCGTCTCCAGCACAGGTTCGGGATAGAAGTGGTAGCTGTATGCTGTGTTGTCGTCGAACGGCGGCTCTAGTTCGTTGCAGCGCTGTGCATACCAGTTGCCGTCTAAGAGGATGATATGGCGCGGGGCCACTTCGCGGATGGCCTCGGTGGCCCGGCGGTAGTAGCGATGGAGCCATGGCAGCTCCGCGAGAGAAGCCACCGGCTCGTTCATCAGGTTGAAGCCCGCCACAGCCGGCTCCTTGCTGTACCGCCCGGCCAGTGCGCGCCACAACTCCACCGCCCGGGTCTCGAAAGTCGACTGGCCCCAGAAGTGCGCCTGCCTGCCGGGATTGTCGCAGTGCCAGCCCGGGCTCTGCCAACCCTGTACCGAGTGCAGGTCGAGGATCACGTGCAACCCGTGGCTGCGCGCCCAGCCGACCACCTGGTCGACCCTGCGGAAACCCTCCTCTTTGTACTCGAAGGGCACAGCGTCGCTTTCGAAGTGACGGTAGTTCAGCGCCAGCCGCACCACGTTGGCGCCGAGCCCAGCGATGTAGTGCAGGTCGGCTTCCGTGAGGAAGTAGTCGAGGAAGCGCTCGAAAAAGAAGTGGGCCCTCTCCTCGCCAAGCACCTGCGCCACGGCCCGGCGTTGCCCCGACTCGTGACCGGGGTAACCCGTGATGGAGTTCTCCATGTTGAGCCACCCGCCGATGCAGAACCCACGCATCTGCACGGCCTCACCACGGCCGTTCACAATGTCGCTGCCCCGTACGCGCCACCAGTCTGCCGCGCTCTTCATGTTGCCTTCCCTCTCGAACGACGGGCGAGATTAACCCTGTCCGCCACCCGTCATCCGTCGTCTAGCGCCCCAGCTCCACTGCTTTGCCCGTCCGGGCCGATTCGTGCAATGCCAGCGCGGTCCTCAGGAACTCGCGGCTCTGGCTGAGCGGTACCACAGGCTCCGCGCCGTCGAGAACGCAGGCTTCCATCGCCTCGACCTCTGCCTGCCACGGATTGGAGGCCGGCACCGTGATCGTTTCGGTCTTGCCGTCGCGGTCAGAGAACTCGATGGTGGTGTTGGGGCCGTGCTCGCTGCGGGTGTTCATGCCGGGGATCCAGGCCTTCGAGACGCGGATCACCCCGTCGCTCCCGATGATCTGCACGCCCTCCACGAACGGGCTTCGGAAGCCGGAGTAGATCTGGGCCACCGCCCCGTTCGCGAACTGCATCTGCGCAGCGAGCCCCACGTCAACGCCGCTCTCGCCTACATCCTGCGTGGCCCACACCCGCTCCGGGGACCGGCCGCCCGCGAGGCTGAGCACAAGGCTGCCGGGGTAGACGCCGACGTCCCAGAACGAGCCACCCGCAAGATGGGGATTAAGGCGGATGTTGGTGCTATCCTCCGGTGGGAGGAAATAGCAGAACCAGCTGTTGATCAGCTTCAGCTCGCCAATTCGGCCCGACCGCACCATCTCGATCATCTGCCTGTTCTGGGGCGCATGCAGCGACATGAACGCCTCGAAGATCGTCACGTTGTTCTCGCGCGCCGCTGCCTCGATGGCATCGAGATCGTCCATGCGAGTGACGATAGGCTTCTCCACCAGCACGTGCTTGCCTGCCTGCGCGGCCTTGACCGCCCATTCCGAGTGCAGCGTGTTGGGCAGCGGCACGTAGACCACGTCTATGTTGTCATCGGCCAGCAGGTCGTCATAGCTGCCGTGGGCAACGGGGATACCCTCGCGCTGGGCGAAGTCGCGACCCCTGGCGGCGTCTCGGCTGGCAACGGCCACAAGCTCGCTCCGTGGCGCGCCGTTCAGCGCGAAGATCATGGCCTCTGTGATACCTGCGGTCGATAGGATTCCCCAACGAAGTTTATCTGGCACGGTAACCTCCCTATTTAGATGAGTAGCTCTTGTCGTCCTGAGCCCTGGCCTCTACGAACGTTCTGTCCAGCTCGGCAGCAGGCAGAACCGGCGCGTCCCTGTGCAGCATGCATGCGGCCACCCGGTGCTCCTCGGTGCGGAAGAGCGGGATGGGGGCAGGCAGGCACTCGGGCATCACATACGGGCAGCGATCGGCGAACTTGCAGCCGTGAAGTGGCGTAGCCCCCGCTGCTTTCGTGGAGACCTGGATCGCGCTCTCCCCGCCCCAGGCGCGGCCGGGGTCGGGCTGAGGGATCGAGTCTATGAGTAGCTGTGTGTAGGGGTGCCGTGGAGCTTGCACCACAAGCTCGACGTCGCCTGCCTCTACCACCGACCCTCTGTAGAGCACAACCATGTTCTCGCTGACCTGAAACGCTGTCGCGAGGTCATGGGTGATATACAGGATCGATATTCCAAGCTGGCGGTTTAGTTGCTGCAACGTCGTAAGGATACTGGCCCGCAACGAGGCATCGACCATCGAGACCGGCTCGTCAGCGATGATCAACCGGGGCCGGATCAGCAGCACGCGCGCTATCGCCACACGCTGGCGCTGGCCGCCACTGAGCTGGTGGGGATAGCGCCCCAGCGTCTCCTCTGGGTCGAGACCGACCTCCACGAGTACCTTCTCCATCAGCTTCCGGCGCTCGGAGCGCGACGAGGCCAGGCGGAACTTGGCAATTGGCACGGTCAGCAGGTGGTCTATCTTGTAGAACGGGTTATATATCTCGAACGGGTCCTGGAAGATGATCTGGACGTCGCGGCGGAAGGCGCGCCGCTCCTCCGCGTTCAGGCGTTGCAGGCTCTTGCCGTTGTACAGCACCTCGCCCGAGGTGGGAGAGATCAAGCCGAGAAACATGCGGGCTAGCGTGGTCTTGCCGCTGCCGCTCTCGCCCACGAGGGCGGTAATAGAGGGCGGGTCGCCCTCGATGGTCATGGTGAAGTCCTCGACGGCGGCCTTGCCGGGCCGCCCGAGCCCGGCTCCGAATACCCTCGTGACGTTGTGTGCTTGCAGGAGCGGGGGCATCAAAGGTTCTCCCCTCTAGTCGTCGGTTGCTCCGGTACAACTTCTTTGCGTGTAAGTGAAGGCAGGCTGGAGATCAGCAGCTGCGTGTAACGGTTCTGCGGGCGGCTGAAGATGGCGTCCACAACTCCGACTTCTACAAGCTTGCCGGCGTGCATTACGCCCAGCCGGTGCACCGATTGGGCCATGAGGCCCATGTCGTGCCCGACCATCAGCACCGACGCGTGCAGATTCTCTTGCACCTGCCGCAAGGTCTCGATCACCTGTCTCTGCACGATCACGTCGAGCGCGCTGGTGGGCTCGTCGGCTATAATCAAGCGTGGGCGGAGTGAGATGGCGATGGCGATCACCACCCGCTGCTTCATCCCGCCGCTTAGCTCGTGCGGGTACATCCCTGCCACTTCCCGTCGCAGCCCTACCGAGTCGAGCAGCTCGCGGACTCGCTCCTCCTGTTCGCGCCTGGAGAGGCGGATCGCGTGGTCCTTCATGCCATCAAGCAGTTGCTTTCCAATTCGCACGACCGGGTTGAGCGAGTTCATCGCGCCCTGAGCTATGAGCGCGACGCCCGCCAGCCTGAGCTGGCGCATCCGCTCCTCGGGAAGCTTGAGCAGGTTGACCGGGGGTGCGACGACCGAGGCCGCACCGCTGCCGGCGGAGGCGGCCGGCTCGTCCGTCCTCAGGAGGATCTCCCCGCTCTCGATCGTTCCGGGAGGCTTTATCATCCGAAGGATGGCCATCGCGATGGTCGACTTGCCCGAGCCGGACTCGCCCACGAGTCCGAAGCGCTCGCCCGACTCTATGTCGAAGCTGACGCCGTCCACCGCCTTGATGACGCGGTTGGGCGTCCGGTAGTGTACGCGCAGGTCCTTCACCTGCAGCACGGGGGCGCTCACGCCGTCCTCCGCAGCCGGGGGTTGGTAATCGTATCAAGGCCGATAGAGACGAGGAAGAGGCCCATGAAAAGGACAAGTATCACCACAATAGCAGGCGCCCAAACCCACCAGGCGCCATGCAGCAGGGCCGAGTTATATATAGCCCAGTAGATGGTCATGCCGAGGGTGGGCGTGTCCAGCGCGCCGAGCCCCAGCGCCTCCAGCCCGATCGACGCCAGCACCGCCTGCGAGACAGAGTTGACCAGCCCCGCCGCTATGAAAGGAATCAGGTTAGGCATCATCTCCCGGAAGATGATCTCCATACCGCTCATGCCCGACAGGCGCGCCACCTGCACGTAGGTGCGCTCGCGCATCGAGAGGACCTGAGACCTCATGCTGCGCGTGGGCCAGAGCCATGCGGTGGAGGCGACCACCAGGGCTACCTGATCGACCCCCATGTTGCCTTTGATCGAGATCGCGATGATGATCAGGACCACCAGACCCGGCACCGTCAGGCCAATGTCGACCATGGTGCGTATGATAGTGTCGGCGATGCCCCGGTAGTAGCCGGCCACAAAGGCGAGAACGGTCCCAATGAGCGTGCCGATCAGCCCGGCGATGAGGCCGATGCGCAGGGTGAGCGGCGTGCCGGCGATTAGGGCCGCCATCATGTCGCGTCCCTGCTGGTCGGTGCCGAGCGGGTACGTGGCCGAAGGGGGGCGGGCGGGAGGCCCGGAGAGTGGCGAAGCCTTCGAGATGTCGTACACGGCTGCGCCCACCACCGCGAACAGCAGCAGACTCAGTAGGAGCAGCAGTCCGAAGACGAGGGACTTGTTCTGCCGCATGTATCGCCACCCGCGAGAGGTCGCGCCGCCGGCACGCGGCGTGCGCGGCTCTGACTCCAGCGGCTGCCCCGCAGTGACGATCGTCTGCGCCATCTAGGACCCTCCGTAGCTGATCCGCGGGTCGAGCAGCGGCAGGATGAGATCCAGGATGAGCGCACCGAGGGCTATTGCCAGCACCACGGTGAAGACGATACCCTGGATAACGAAGTAGTCGAAGGCCCGAATGGCGTGGTAGAGCACCGAGCCTATGCCGGGGTAGCCGAAGATCACCTCGACGAGCACCGACCCTGAGAGTATATAGCCTAGCGAGAGGACGAGCGAAGTGATCTGCGGGAGGAGGGCGTTACGCATAGCGTAGTTGAAGAAGAGCGTGCGCTGCTTGAGGCCCTTGGCCTCGGCGAGCACCATGTAGTCCTCTCCCTGCACGGTCTGCATCATGCCGCGCATCGACAGGGCCCAGCCTCCCAGCCCCGCGAGGATTATGGAAGCGGCGGGCAGGACGGCGTGCTTGACCACGTCAATGATGTAACCCCACGACAGGTCCGGCACCGTTGTTGGAGAGTATCCCCCGAATAGCGGCAACCAGTGTGTGCGGAAGGCAAAGATATAGACGAGGATGAGCCCCAGCAGGTAGTATGGCACTGCCGAGAGCGCGATGAAGGGCGTGGCCAGCACCTGTGCGAAGCGAGAGGCGCGCGGCCACGCCATGAAGGCCCCAAGCAGGCTCCCGAGAGCGAACATCAGCACGGTGGCCACACCGAGCAGGCCGATCGTCCACGGGATCGAGTCGGCCATGATCTCGTTGACAGTCTTGGGGTAGGAGCCTATGGAGTAGTTGAAGTCGAGGCGGCTAAGGTCCTGGAGATAAGTGAAATACTGGTTCAGGATCGGCTGGTCGAGGCCGAACTTGCGGTTGTACTCCTCGATCATCGCCTGCATTCCGGTCTGCACCGACCCGCCGCTGATGGCGCGCTGCATGAGGCGCTGCTCGATAGGGTTCTGCCCGGAGATGCGCGGGATGAAGAAGTTGATTGTGGCGGCGAACCAGATTGTGAGGAGGAACACTCCAAACCGGCGCACGAAGTAGGTCCAGAACATGCCGCTCTCCGTCGGGGCAAGAGTAGGGTTTGGTTATGCCCCTACTCTCGCCCTGTCTATTACGGTGTGGTAGGTCATTACTTCACAGGCTGCAGGTTCATTATGACCAGCGGCCAAGTCAGCGCGTAGGAGTGCTCGTTTACGTAGCTGTTCTCGTCGGTGGGCCAGCCGGTCCAGTAGGTCTGGTTCATGACGATGTTGTGGATGTTCTGCACAAGCTGGATATCCGGCAGGTTCGGCAGCCAGATCTCCATAGCCTTGCGGTAGAGCTCCTTCAGCTTGGCTGTGTCGCTCTGCGGGGTGGCGTACATCTCGTCAACGATCTTGTCATAGTCGGGGTTGGACCACTGAGAGTAATTGCCCGAGTTGACGCCCGGCACCGCCTGAGAGGTCGACTGGTAGAGCCTCATGGTCTCGTAGGGGTCCTTGACGCTGCCGCCGTGGCCCCAGATGGCCGCCTGGTAGGTGCCCTTGAAGAGCTGGTCGAAGTTGTCGGGAGGCATGGCGAAGGTAGCGTTGATGCCCTGCTTCTTCAGCTGCTCGGCCACCACCGGCGGGATCGACTGCAGGAAGCTGTAGCTGAGGATAGTGATGGTGAGCTTGTTGCCCTTGCTGTCGACCCAAAGCCCGTCGCTCCCCTTGGTCCAGCCCTTACCCTGCAGCAGCTCGGCTGCCTTGGCCGGATCGAACTTATTGGTGGGGTACTTGTCCAGCAGGTCGCTGATGGAGTCCATGTAGGGCTTGAGACCGGGGTATGGCGGCATAGGCAGTGTGGAAGGCACGCCAACGCCGTTCAGGGCAACATCGATCAACTGCTGGCGGTCAATCAAGTAGCTCAGAGCCCAGCGCACGTCCGGATCGTCGAACGGGGCCTTGGTGGTGTTCACGAAAAGCGACATTGGCCACCAGTCAACGTATCCATATGGCGCCTTGTTGCCGCTGTGGGTGGTGGTCTTCGGGTTGCCTTGCAGCACTGCCTGTGCGTTTTGCACCGACACGCGCCCGTGGTCGGCCTGGTCGGTCATGAGGGCCTGCGCCGCCTGGTCGGAGTCGCCGAACGGGAGGAGCACCAGGCGCTCGGGTGCGGGCATCGCCTTGGCAACACCTGCCTTGACTGCCCACCACTCGGCGCGGCGGTCCCAGACCTTCTGCTCGGGAGAGCCGAGCACCACCTGGTATGCGCCCGTAGTAACCGGCCAGCCCTTAGCAAGGTCGTAGTTCTTAAAGCTGGTCCAGTCCTGACTTTCGAAGATGTGCTTGGGCACGATGTAAATGCCGATGTCGAACTTGTAGCTCATAAAGAAGAAGAAGCGAGGCGCTGGAGCGGTGAATTTGATCTCGACGGTCTGAGGGTCCGTCGCCTTTGCTTCGGCGACGTATTGCTTGAC
The DNA here is from genome assembly GCA_038203825.1 of Chloroflexia bacterium. Classification (GTDB taxonomy): domain Bacteria; phylum Chloroflexota; class Chloroflexia; order QHBQ01; family JADMIH01; genus JADMIH01. The sequence goes on from JBBRDO010000020.1 coordinate 56,530, forward strand.
GTCGGAGCCCCACTGCACCTTGGGGCCAAGTTCCTTTAGGGTGGTGAGGGTGTATGCCACATCCTCGGCGGTGAAGGCTACTCCATCGCTCCAGGTGATATTGGGCCGGATCTTGATAGTTAGGGCCTTGTAGTCCGGAGCGTACTTATAACTCTCGGCCAGCCAGAGGATCTCCTTGTCGGCGAAGGCACTATAGTAGGCCAGAGGCTCGAACATAATGTTCTGGCCAAAGCCCGCCTGCGCACCAATCGAGTAGGGGTTCCAGTTGTCATAGTCGGCCCACTTGTTCTCGGGGCCGTTCTGGAGGTCGATCAAGGTGCGCTCACGGGGCACCTCTTTGAGCTTGCCGGGCACAACAGCGGCGGTAGTGGCGGTCGGTTCGACAGCCGTGGTGTTGGTCGCCTGAACCGCTGTGGTCGGGGTGTTCGCCACCTGCACGGCGACGGTATCGGTCGGCTTGGGCGGGATAGGCGTCGACGTTGGCGAGGTGCCCGTATCGCACGCACTCAAGAGCGTGACCATAACGAAAAAGAGCATCACAACCAGACGACTCAGTCTGCGGGTACGCAACATAGCAGCATCTCCTTTGGCCGTGTACAAACGGTTTTCGGTTCTACAGTCCGTGGGTCCATGGCTGCTAGTTGCAAGTGCGATCCACAGGTGTGGCAAGCAGGACCGGGTGCTCGTGTTCAACGTCGCAGCCTACAAAGGCGCATCTGCCTGGCGAGATAAAGCAACACCTCTCATGCTGAGCGGGGGCCCGGCGCCCCAATCGCTGGTACCCAGCCAGCAGCAGAGATCTGTTCATCCGCGTCAGCGTTAGCGCTAACGTTACCGCTAACAATATACACCCTACGCCTGCGCTTGTCAATACCCTCGTATTCACTCATGTAAAATGTTACCGAAGCTGATACAGTTCACTCAAATGAAAATGTTACTGGGGAACTGTATGGTGGGCTTAACCCACTTAAGGCTCTGGTCAGCTTTTGGTGATGCTTTTCTCAGGAAATAAGAGAGTTCGGGTACAACATGAAGCATGGACAAACCATCTTCACCCAAACTGCGTCTCAAACTGTCTGTGCGTCAACTGGCAACGAAATTGTTGCCAAA